>JABMNV010000257.1 GCA_013203475.1 Acidobacteriota bacterium | reverse complement strand
CGTTCGAGCGGACAGATGAGAATCGCTTCGCCCCTGTGGGCCACGGCGAGACACTGGTTGGCCGCATCTCCGGCCAGGACGGCGGTGACCTGGGTCGACGCGGTATTCACTGCACGCATAACGTCTCGAAGTTAACACGAGTGGACAGGACCGACTTCCCCCCGTCGGCCGCCGGATGTGTCAAAATGCCCAGGCAATACCTCTCGCACGCACATCAAGGAGCCCTCGATCATGAAACAACGACTCACTCTCGTGTTGGCGGCGGCGGCTTTTTTCGCCATCGCTGTCGCACCCTCAGGACAGACCCCTGGTAACGACCGGCTGACCGCCGATGCCTTCACCGGTTTCGCACTGCGGAGCATTGGTCCGTCGCTGGTGACCGGCCGCGTTGCCGACTTTACCGTCGACCCGAAGAACTCCAGCACCTACTACGTGGCCACCGCTGCTGGCGGCGCCTGGAAGAGCGAAAATCGGGGCATCACATGGACATCGATTTTCGATAACGGCGGCTCATACAACCTCTGCTGCATCGTCGTCGACCCGAAAGATTCGAACGTGGTCTGGCTCGGCACCGGAGAAAACTCCAACCCTCGCAGTTCCATGATTGGCGATGGGCTGTATAAGTCAACCGACGCCGGCACGACGTGGGCTCGGGTGGGGCTGGCGACGTCAGAGCATATCGGCAACATTCAAATCGATCCGCGCGATTCCAACGTCGTCTACGTTGCGGCTCAGGGGCCCCTGTGGTCAGCGGGTGGCGAACGCGGACTGTACAAAACGACCGATGGTGGAGCGACGTGGAACGAGATTCTGACGGTCAGCCAGGATACCGGCGCGAACGAAGTGGTGATTGATCCGGCGAGTCCAGACACGCTGTACGCATCGATGTGGCAGCGTCGTCGCGCCGTCGGTCAGTTCATCGGTGGTGGTCCGGAAAGTGGCATCTACAAGTCGACGAACGCTGGCCGGACGTGGGACAAACTCACCAGTGGCCTGCCCACCAACGACATGGGTCGCATCAATCTGGCGGTCGATGCCAAGGTGCGGCCGACGCGCGTCTACGCGATGATTGATGCCTTGGACGACGAACGCGGCGTCTACCGCTCCGACGATTCGGGTGCGACGTGGGCGCGTGTCGGACAGCGCGCAGCTGGCGGCCGCGGTGGCCGCGGCGGTGGCGGTGGCGGTGGCCGGGCGGGTGGTGGCGCGGAGGCGGCTGGTCCGACCTGGTTCTTCAATGCCGACGCCGGGTACTACAACGAGATTTTTGTCGACCCGATTCGCCCCGATACCGTGTACGCCGTGAGCACGAACATGGAGCGCAGCACGGATGGCGGCCGCACGTGGGCGACGATGCCGCTCGCCGGCGTGCACGTCGACCATCATGTGATTTGGCCGAACCCCAATGATCGCAACCACATCATCATTGGAAACGACGGCGGACTCTACGAGTCATGGGACGACGGCCAGACGTGGCGTCACTTCAATAATCTGCCGATTTCGCAGTTCTACCGCGTGTCGGTCGACAACATGACGCCGTTCTACAACGTCTGTGGCGGCACGCAGGACAACGGGTCGTTCTGTACGCCCAGTCGCACCATGAACAGCACCGGTATCAGGACCAGCGATGGGTACTACACCGGCGGCGGCGACGGCTTCACGACGCGGAGTGATCCGGAGGATCCGTACTACACCTACGCCACGTCGCAGAACGGCAACGTGAGCCGACTTGATTTGCGGACAGGGCAATCGCAGTCGATTCGCCCGAACGCCACCAACACTCGCGCCCTCGACGGCAGCGAGCTCGCCGCGGCAACGGGCGGGCGGGGTGGTGGTTTCCCGAATGAACGGGCCAACTGGGATGCCCCCTATATTGTGAGTCCACACAACGCGAAGAGTCTGCTGTGGGCCACCAACTTCCTGTACCGCACCGAAGACCGCGGAGATTCGTGGACGCGCATCAGCCCCGATCTGACACGTCAGCTTGATGCCTTCGAAGTGCCGATCATGGGCAAGATGTGGAATCGGGAGACCACCGTCGGCTTCAACCGAGCCACCACTGCGCTGAGCAACATCGTGTCGATTGATGAATCGCCGCTGCTGTCTGGCTTGATCTATGCCGGCACCGACGATGGATTGCTGCAGGTGACGGAGGATAGCGGTCAGACGTGGCGGAAGACCGAGAATTTCCCAGGGGCAGCCCCCTACACCTATGTGTCAGACGTGACCGCGTCACCGCGCGATTCCAACGTGGTGTTTGTCACCCTGAACGACTGGCAGCGCGGCAACTACAAGCCCTACGTGATGAAGAGCACCGACCGCGGTCGGACCTTCACGTCCATTACTGGCAACCTGCCAGATCGGCATCCGGCCTGGGTGTTGGTTCAGGACCACGTGAACGCGAATTTGTTGTTCGTGGGCACCGAATACGGGCTGTTCTTCTCGGTCAATGGCGGGGCACACTGGACGCAACTCAAGGGTGGCCTGCCGACGATCCAGGTGCGGGACCTCGACGTGCAGAAGCGGGAAACCGACCTGGTGCTCGGCACGTTCGGTCGCAGCTTCTACGTGCTCGACGACTACAGTGCGCTGCGCGGCGTGTCAGCGCAGTCGATGTCGCAGGAAGCCGTGTTGCTGCCACTGCGTCATGCGTATCAGTTTTCGATGCGCAATCAGATTCGCGCGGTCGAGTCCGACTGGACGGCAGATAATCCTCCGTACGGCGCCGTCTTGACATATCACGTGCGTGACGCGGCGCCAGCCGGCACCGAGTGGGCGATCGCCATCAGCGACAGCACGGGAAAAGAACTGCGTCGGATCACCCTGTCCGGTGAGCCGGGTGTGCAACGTGTGACGTGGAACCTCACCGAAGCGCCACCGGCTCAGGCACCTGGTGAGGCCACGCCTGCCGGTCGCGGCGGCGGCGGCCGCGGCGGTCGTGGCGGTGGCGGCATTTCGGTTGACGACGGCCGGTACTCGGCGGTCATCGGGAAGGTTGCCAACGGCACCTTCACTGCCGTTGGTGGTCCGCAGTCGTTCCTCGTTATGCCGCTCCCGGACAAGAAATAAGCAGCGCGTCAGTACAACAAGTACTGGCGTCTGAGAAGTTCGAAGCTCGCGACCTCGTCTGCCCATGGCTGGACGAGGTCGTGTGCTGTACGCCCCGCCTCAAGTCCTTCGCGCAGTGCCGGCGACCCATAGAGAATGTCAATGGGCGCGTGGTCGTACTCGTACTCGTAGGGCGGCTCGCGCCAGGCGAACTGACCGGGCCCAGCGTCCCGGAACGCTGCCACGAGGGCCACGCCCGTCTCGACCGGACGGAACGTTGTGCGATCGGTGATGTGAATCTGACAACCGCCGCACAGCGCCGCCGCGTGTTTGTGGAACACGGGCTCAAAAGCATGGGGCCTGAACACCACCCCCGGCAGTCCCCGCAGATTGAGGGCCTGACAAAACGGCTCAGGACTCACCCAGGGGGCGCCGCACAACTCGAACGGTTTGGTCGTGCCGCGTCCCTCGGACACATTGGTCCCTTCGAATAGAACGGTTCCCGGATAGACGAGTGCACTGTCGAGCGTCGGGAGGTTTGGCGATGGCAATACCCACGGCAGGCCGGTCGAGTCAAAATATTGATCGCGCGACCAGCCCTGCATCGCCACGACCTCGAGTTTGGCGCCAATGTGAAAGTGTTCGTTGAACAGGCGTGCCAGTTCTCCGATCGTCATGCCGTGCCGCATCGGAATCGGGTACTGTCCCACAAATGACGTGAATCCAGGCTGCAGCATCGGGCCTTCCACCTGCACGCCGCCGATGGGATTGGGGCGGTCGCACACGACGACCGGAATGCCATGCGCCGCTGCCGCCGTCAGGCAGTTCGCCATGGTGTAGATGTAGGTGTAGATTCTGGTCCCCACATCCTGCAGATCGATGACCAACGCATCGAGTCCGGCCAGCATGTCCTTCGTCGGGATCCGTGTGTCGCTATACAAGGAATACACACGCACGCCTCGATCGGCATCGTCGCCATGAGGCGACTCGATCATGTTCTCCTGCAGGTCGGAGCGGAACCCATGCTGCGGGCCAAATATTGCGCCGACGTGGATGCCCGCACCTTCGGCGCGGTCGATGACGTGCCGGACGTGTGCGTCGATGGACGCCGGATTGCAGACCAGACCGATCGTGCGGCCCCGAAGCAGCGATCGATCAAAGAGGACGTCGGAACCAAGTGTCACAGCAGCCATGTCGAACGGCCATTATGGCCGATTCAGCCCAAGCCGTTCCGCCAGCGCCTGTACGACGATGGCGTCGCCGAGCGCCCACACGGCTGTCGAAACAGAGCGCTAAAACTGTACCACGGCGGTGACCGAGCCACTGCGGCCCGGTGCGAAGACCCAGCGACTGTCAGGGCTGGCGTAATACGCCTGGTTGAGAAGGTTGCGACCGCTGGCGCGCAGTTCGACGTGTGGCGTGACCCACCACCCCGAGCCCACGTCGATCACCGTATACCCCGGCGTCGGAATCTCGCTGGGGCCTGGTCGGTTGTCAGCACCAAACGCGGCCACGCGCAGGTGGACCGACGCCTTGGTGAGCACCTGCTTGCGAATCACCATCGCGAGCGAGCGTGGTGCCACATCGTCGAGCCAGAGCGCGTCTTCCCCATCTTCAAGCGCGCGACCGCGTGCGACTTGTCCAGACAGCTTGGCCGAGAGCCCGCGTCCCAGGTCGATCTGGACTTCAAGCTCTGCGCCGCGGTATTGGGCGCGACCACGATTGCGGAAAAAGAAGAAGTCGGTTGAGGTGGAGTACCGCTCCACGAGGTTGGTGATGCGGTAGTGGTAGAGATAGGCGGCAAGCCGGATGCGGCCTGAGGCGTATCGCGTACCAAGGTCGAACTGCAGGCTCGACTCCGGATCGAGATCGGGGTTGCCCGTAATGAATCCGCGGGCCGTGGGCCCTCGATAGAAACGGTCCGACAGTGTGGGATCGCGAAACCCCCGCGAGACCTGCCCGGTCACTGAGAACCCTTCGAACGGGCCGACTGTCAACGCCGCGAAGCCGGCAGCCGCCTGATGGGAGACCGAGACGGTGCCGAAGTAGCCGCCCGTGTTCTTCGACGAGACGACATCGGCGCGCAGACCCCCAGCCACATGCACCCGAGGCGCGAGCGCGGCCGATGTCTGCAGGAAGAGGCCCAGGTCGATGCGGCGTGCCGACTCTGTGGAGAGATTGTCGGTCGATGACGTCTGCTGGCCCGCCTGATCAAACGCGATCGCGATGTCGTGTGCCTCGAGACCAAAGCGACCGTTGATGTCAGCGCCCACCTCAAGTTTGGCGCGCCCAAGGAGTTTTTCGCCAATGGCTCGCAGGGACAGATCGCTGGCCGAGATGTCCGAGCGCTCAATACTGCGCGCCCGCGAAGACGTGGCCGGCCGGTCCTGGTCCGTGCGCTGTTTGGATGTGCCGAAAAAACCATGCACCTTGACGTGATCGAATGTGCCCAGGGCGCCCCGTTCATACGCGGCCGTGAAGCGGTGGGAGTTTTCGAAGGGATAGTAGAACCGGACAGTGGCGGAGTTGTTCCGCGGACGCTCGATGTTGCGACTCAAGTCGCTCCGCCATCCGAGCGACAGCAGCCCGGTTCCGACGCGCTGTTCGACGCGTGCCAGGACGCCGCGATCTTCGTAGCCGGAATTGAGGACGGGAGCGTCAGGGCCGCCATAGTCCTCAACGCTGCGGACGTGCGCCTGCAGAAGGAAGGCCCTTGACGCGTATCCGCGTGACAGCTCGATGCCGCCCCGCTGGTCGGGAATGCCCGCGCCCAGAGTGCCTGTGGCTCGTGCCTGCCACGGACTGCCAATCACCGGGCGCCGCGTGCGCACTGAAATGACGCCCCCAAGGGCATCCGAGCCATACGCGACCGAGCCCGGCCCGCGCGCCACATCGATGCTCTCTACGCTGAGGGGATCCATAAATGTTGCGCTGGGACCCGCCCGTCGCTCCGAGGTCACCCGTGCCCCGTCGATCAAGATCAGGGTCCGGCCCCGTGCCATGCTGCGCACCGCCGGCACAGCAGCCTGGCCCTCTGATACCTGGCTGACGCCAGGAACGTCCTCAAGGGCCTGCATCAAGTTGGCAGGCTGCCGGAGGGCCACGTCCCGGCCGGAAAGCAATGTCATCCCGGCACCCGGTGCCGCATCGATGCTGGGGGCCACGCCCGCCGTCACCGTGACCTCTTCGTTGACGGCGGGTTCGACGGTGATGGTCAGCACGGCCGCCCAATCGACTGAGGTGATCAGCGTCGGCTTGCTGACCGTGCCGTTCGGCAAGATGACCAGCACTTCAAAGGGCGCTGCCGGATTGGGTTGCCAGGTGAACCGTCCATCGGCGTCGGTGCGGACCGAGCCGGTGAGCCCGACAATCAGCACCTCCGCACCCGCGATCGGAGCGCCTGTACGTTTGTCTATCAGCCGACCCTCAAGCCCGAAAGCCGACGAGACGCTGGCCCCTAACGTGACGAGGCACAGAAAAAAAACACGTAGGGTCTTCATCGGTGGGGAATACTGCCCAATTACTACGATTAGTTTACTTGAAGATCGAGATCGGCACGCGACAGGGCAGCCCCTCAGCGACCCATGCGTTGGCCCGGGTGGTGCTTTATTCTCATGTAACGAAGGAGTGTTGTTATGAGAGCAATGATTGCAGTGGTGGCCGGAGTACTGGTTGCATCAGGGTTGGCCGTGTCAGCAGCAGGAGGGCCTGGAGGCGCCGGGGCGCAGGATGCCAAGGTTGCGGCGGGTGAGAAGGTCTATGCGGCCCAGAAATGTGCCATGTGCCACGCGATCGCGGGCAAGGGGATGAAGGCGTATCCGCTCGACGGCGTCGGCGACAAGCTGCCAGCCGATGATATCCGCGCCTGGGTCGTGACCCCAGACGACATGGCCGCCAAACAGGCGACCAAGGCGAAGATGAAGATGAAGGCCTTCAAACTAGAAGCCGCTGATCTTGATGCCCTGGTCGCCTACGTGGGATCGTTGAAGAAGTAGGACGAAGAAACATTAGCGCGTCGGTCAGTCGAGAAGAGGTTGAACAGGGCGGTGGGGAGCAACTCCTCACCGCCCTGTTCTTATCTAAAATCGTGACACGTGTCGCACGACTGGCTGATGACGCGGCCATCGGTCGTCTTGTGGTTGTCGTCATGGCAGCGGAAGCAACCGGGGAAGTCCATGTGCCCCACGTTATTGGAGTAGGTCCCGAATCCCACTCCCATGCTGGGAAACACATTGCGTCGATACACCTCCTACGTGGCGGTGACGACGCGTTCCACGTCCTGGCGTCGACCCATGTAGGTCTCTGACGCTTCGGTCCGGTAGAAGGCGCGGAGCTTGACCGCGATGGCGTCCAGCGCCGCCGTCTTCGAATCGTAGGTGCCCGACAACGCCACCACGGCTTCCCTGTGGGCAAACGGAATGTCGGTCGGCATGGCTCCGGCGGCCATGGCCGAGTTGACCGCTCGTTCGGGCGTGGTGGCAAACGGATGGCCCGTTCTGTTGTGGCAGTCGACGCAATCCATTCGTCGGCGTTCGCCTGTCGTCTGCACATCTGACGGGGCGTCTTCAGCGACGTACTCGCGCACCGTGCCGTCGCGGTCGGTGACCTTCACCCAGGGAATGACGTCCCGTTGTTCATCAGTCGCGATGTACTCGACGACGCTTGAGGCGCTGGTATGCCAGTGAATGCCCGTGCCTTTGCGCAGGACGTCACTGCCGCCACCCACGTGTAACTGGAGCGTCGTCTCGCTCGCACTGTTCTCTTCATCGTCTCCGTATTCGGTCAGCGTCAGCACCTTGTCACCGTGAAACTTTTCAGGCCAGTGGCACTGTTCGCAGGTCTCACGCGCCGGGCGCAGGTTGCGGACGGGCTGGGGGATGGAGCGTGAAAACGTGTTCAGCGTGACGGCGAAGATCGGGCGGGTGCCCGACAGCTTCGACTGGACGAACCACGACGCGCCGGGACCGATGTGGCACTGGACACAGCCCACATTGGCATGCGCACTGTTCTGGAACGCCTGATGCTGGGGTTCCATGACCTCGTGACAGACCGTGCCGCAGAACGCGGTCGAGTCCATGTAGGGCAGACCCGAGTACGCCGCCAACGACACGATGACGACGTTCATCAGGGTCATCACCAGGACGAGCGCAGTGACCTTGCGATGCCTCGGTTGGTTGAGGTTGAGCGTCGGCCACAGGGCTTCAGTCTTCCCGGCAGCCAGGCGTCGGCGCTGGCGCCAGACACCCAGCGGAATGAGCGCCAGGCCGGCCAGAAAGAGCATCGGCAGGATGATGACAAACACCAGGCCCATGTAGGCATTGGTGTGCCAGCCGAGCGATTCCGCGATGAAGAAAATCAGGAACAGGGCCGCTCCGAAGAGCGAGAGCAAGGCGCCCGAAAACGAAAGGGGATGCCGGAGAAAGGGGATTTTGTTTATGAAGTCACGTACAGATCATGAGCTGACCACAGCATACAGAATCAAGCCGACAAGCACGAGGCTCACGGTCACTGCGATGGTGCCGATGGCCGTGCCAAGGCGGACCAGCCACTGTTCGGGCGGGCCCGTGCGTATGGACTCGAAGCCGCCCGTGCGGACCATCCGCGCGTATTCATCTGGCCGTTCTTCTTTCAGTTCCGACTCGGTGATACGACCGGTGAGGTTCGGGGGCTCGAGAGACCACCGTCGACCCCATGCCGACTGTGGCTAACCATACGATTGTGCTGAGTGAACAGAGAGTCCGGAATGCCATGGATGCGTCGCTGGCTCTCTGTATGGCAGGATCCTTGCCGACTCAGGCAGCCTGGCAGGCCTCACGAACTCCTACCGCCCCTCAGTTCACTCTGGTAAATATTCCCCAGTGCCGATGCGGTGCCCATGGGTATAAACGTTGAACCGATTGTCGCGGGTAAACCCGATCAGGGTGACTCCTGTGGCCCGCGCCGCATCGACCGCCAAATCGGTCGGCGCTCCCACCGCCACGATGATGGACATGCCACACATGACCGCCTTCTGGACGATTTCGTAGGCAATCCGGCCGCTGACCGCCAGCAGGAGGTCGCTGGCAGGCAGTCCGCCACGGTGCAACAGGGCGCCAGCGATCTTGTCCACCGCGTTATGGCGACCGACATCCTCCCGCAAATCGACCAGCGTTCCGTCGGCCGAAAACACCGCAGCGGCGTGGAGACCGCCCGTCTGAGCGAAGGCCAACTGGACGTCGCGCAGACGCGGCGGCAGGCGGTGAATCACGGCTGCTGACACACGGAGCGCTGCCGAGTCGATGCGGGGCATGGCATCGAGTCGCTGCAGGGACAGTCGTCCGCAGAGTCCACACGCACTGGTCGCCGAGCCGACCCGGTCGCTGATCGCCAGCGGATGCGCGTTCGGGCCCACAAAGACCCGTACGACCGCCTCGTCGCCAGTGACATGTTCAATGCGCAGGACATCGGTCGCCCGTGTGATGACTCCCTCGGTGACGAGTACTCCGGTGGCGAGATCCTCATCGTGACCGGGCGTGCGCATGAGCAGGCCCAGGTTGCGCGGTGGGCCATCGTGCGGACAGAGGACCAACGACACCGGCGCCTCGACGGCCACCATGTCCTGGTCGTGCACGACGCTGTCAACGGTTCCGTCAACGGTGTAGCGCGTGATCGCGCGGACCGCGACGGGGCGCGTCATCGACACCTCGAGACCTCCCAGGTGCTTCGGGACATATCAGGGAAGCGGCAGCCAGACCCGTACGGTGGTGCCCTGGCCCGGTACCGATTCAACACCGATGCTGCCATGGTGGCTTTTCACGATGCCAAGCACTGAGGCCAGACCGAGGCCGCGCCCCAATTCCTTTGTGGAAAAGAAGGGATCAAACATCCGCGTCCGCGTGGCGTCATCCATGCCCACACCATTGTCAGAGACGTCGATGCGGACATACGCCCCTGGCGCCAGGGCGGGCGGTGCGCCGACCGTGGCCGTCTTCGCGTCGGTGATTGTGTCCACCGTCGTCCTCACCGTGACAACGCCAGACGTGCGCTTGGTCCCGGTGGTCCCGGAGGAATCAACGGACTCGGCGGCATTGATGACCAGGTTCAGCATGACCTGGCGCAACTGAGTGGGATCTCCCAACACCGACACCGGCGGTTCTGTGGTCTCGCTCACCAATTGGCAGTGTTTGGCGACTGACGGGCGGAGCAAGTCGACCATTTCTCTCGCGAGTTGGCTGATGTCGACTGGGGCGTGAGGTCCCCCACCCTGACCGGAATATGCCTGCATCTTGAAGACAAGGTCGGCCGCCCGTTCACTGCCCTCCGTGATCGCCCGGACCATTTCTCGCAGTTCCGTCGCGTCCGGAGGAAGCCTCATGGCCAGGAGGTCGGCGTTGCCAAGAATGCCGGTCAGGATGTTGCTGAAATCATGCGCCAGGCCACCAGCCATCAGAGTCAGACTCTCCACGCGCTGCTGTTCCTGCAGTCGGCGACCGAGGGCCTGGCGTTCTTCCTCTTCCCGTCGACGTTGAGTCACGTCGCGAATCACCACGAGCCACCCGGCCAGGCCGCCTGCAGATTCCGCGACCGGCGTGACCGCGACGTCGAGCACCTTCGAGCCCGACCGGATGATGGCCGGACGATCGGGATGTCGCGTTTCTCCAGAAATCAACGATTCCCACCAGGGCAACACGCGAGAGGCCTCGACCCCAATCAATGTGGTCTCGCCGACCAGCGCTCGTCCCTTCGCATTGACGTCCAACACCCGATAGAAGGGGTCGAGCACGAAGACAGCATCCGTGAGTCGATCAAACAGGACCCCGCGTGCGATCGGCGTCAAGTCCAGCAGGTGCTCTCTGAACAGACTCCAACCGAACAGACCGCCAGAAACGGCGAATCCAAGGGGGGGCAAATCTGGTGTGAGCTTGGCGAGATAAAAGGCGTTCACCACCAGCGGCACGGTCGCCGCCGCGGCCAGCGCGATGGTCTGACTCCTGTATCGTGCCGGCCGCTCGCGCAGTGCCTGCACGACGTCCCAGGTACCTGCGCTTACAAGCAGATAGGAGTAGGCGGTTGAAATCCAGAAGAACGGGCCGTACTCATAGATCAGGCCATCGGCCGGATCGCCAAAGGCGGGACGGATGTCCGTCCAGAACTGGTGATGCGAGCCGTTGGTGAAGACCGCCACGATCGCCAACGACGGGATAATCCACACCGCCAGGTTCTCCAGAGGCCGATTGATCGTGCGACTCGCGTTGGTGCGACAGAACAGAAACCAGAGTGGCGCCACGGCGACGATGCCCAGATATTGGAATTGCGCGGCCAGCACTCGAGCGTCAACGCCCGTCAGGAGACGTTGAACCGCAGCCAGGCCGACCCACACGACAACGGCAGACATTAGCCAGGCAAACACGACCGCACCGGCCACATGACGCCGAGAGACGGCCACGCTCGCCAGCCATAGTACGAATACCGCCAAGCCGGTCAGCACGATCGCATCGGCCGTGGGCGTCCACGAGGCGAGAGGAATCACACGGGAAGGATACTCCACCAGAAGTGGGGAGGTGGGGAGGTGGGGAGGTGGGTTTTAGCTCCGCCCCTGTGGCTCTGCTCCGTTCGACCTAGCCGACGGGCGATGCAGCATCACCACGATGAGCGCGGTCACGACGAGTGCCGCCCCTGAACTGAAGGGCAACGCCGGCCCCCACTTGACGAAGACGAACCCGGCCCAGACCGGCCCCAACACCTGGGCCAACGACGCGGCAGCCTGGGCGGCCCCGAGCATCGCCCCCTGTTCCACGGCAGCGGAGCGGTGCGACACGAGCGCGGCCATCGTTGGCGTGCCCAAACCGACACCGAGCGCGGTCACGGCAACCATCACATACAACATGGGGGTGGACCCCGCGATCGACAACCCGCCAAACCCGACCGCGCTGAGTCCCAGGCCAACGACCAAGGTGCCGTAGTCGCCCCAGCGCTCGACGGCTCGCCGCACCAGGCCTCCCTGGGCGATGACCATCATCACGCCGAGAAACGCGATCACGCGATTGGCATCCGACTGCGTGTAGCCCAGCACGATGATTGCAAAAAACGCAAAGTGCGACCGCAGGGCGGCCATGGCGAAATTGGCCAGGAACGCGGCCGCGAGCAGTGGCCGCAGGACCGGTCGTTTCAGGGCCGCCTGCAATGGGGCGAGAGGATTGAGGTCGCGCCAGTTGATGGCGGCCGCGCGGATGTGCGCCGGCAGCGATTCAGGGAGTCGCCACCACGCCAGCGCCGTGCTGGCGATCGTCAACCCCGCGGCGACAAACGCCGGCGCGTGGTGGCCAAGTCGTGACAGCCCAACGCCGGTCAGGGGCCCGACGATAAAGCCGGCGCCCAGGGCAGCCCCGGCCATGGCCAGCGCGCGGGAGCGATGTTCGGGCGCAGTGATGTCGGCGATGTAGGCCTGTGACGTCCCGATGTTCGCGCCGGTCAGGCCATCCACGATGCGTCCGGCAAACAGGACCCAGAGCGCCGGGGCCCACCCGAACGCCACGTACGCGAACGCGGATCCCAGGAAACTGAGCAGCATTATGCCGCGTCTGCCGTGGCGGTCCGACCACGCACAGAGCAACGGTGTGGCCAGGAACTGTGCGGCGGCGTACGCCAGTGACAACCACCCGATGACCATCGCGTCGCCCTGAAACTCCAGGACGATCAGGGGAATGACGGGCACGAGCAACCCCAGCCCCATCATGTCGAGGAAAATGATCAGGAGAATCCACGAGAGCGCCCCCGCAGGTGCATCAGGACGCGATAAACCGCGCCACGGCGAAACGGACATTGGGGACAGTTTAGTGCCTCAATTCGTCGATCGAGAATCTGAAGCCTGAAATCTGGAATCGGTTATCGGAAAATCAGCCATCGACAATCTGGCATTCGATTCCCGATTCCCGATTCCCGATTCGAGATTTCAGATTTCAGATTTCAAATCGTGAATCTTACCGAATCAGATTCGCCAGAATCCTGTAGGCG
>JABMNV010000256.1 GCA_013203475.1 Acidobacteriota bacterium | reverse complement strand
CGTGCGTGCCGGCGATCACAATCGAGCGGCGACCCCACAGAAAATGTTCTCGAATCGCCTCGGGCAACGAGCAGTACCGCAGCTTGCGATCGAGCACAGCTTCCAATTCAGGATTGCCCCGCGAGATGGCATTCCCCACAACGACCAGATCGACGTCGCTCGTGATGTGTGCCGCGTCGTACCCGTCGAAGGCTCGAATCTGCTCTCGCGCCAGAAAGTCTGACATGGGTGGGTACACGCCGCGATCCGAGCCCTGGACGTCGAGGCCCCGAGCCTTGAGCATCGCAGCCAACGTCGCCATCGCCGTGCCACAGATGCCGATGAAATGCACACGGGTCATGCCGGTCCTCCATCGACGGCTGACTCGTCGACGACGAGCCCCGGTCTTGTTCCCGTCGCCAACACACGGACGTGCACGCCGAACGGCACCGTCACCAGCGCCGACGTCGTGTGCCCCGACGGGAAGCCCCAAAGGACGGGCCCGGCAAAGTCTCGCAGCGCATCAGCCACCACGGCCTTGGCCGTCAACCCTCCATCAGGCTCATCACAACGAGGCAGTTGCCCGAAGACGATGGCCGATGCCTTGGCCAGAAGGCCCGTCTGTCGCGCCTGCTCAAGCATCCGGTCGATCCGATACGGACGCTCACCGACCTCATCGAGCAACAAGACGTGCCCGGATGGAGGACGAAACGCCCACGGCGTACCGAGCGAGGCCAGCAGTTGCGTCAGGGTGCCGCCAAAAAGTGGCCCCTCGGCCTCGCCCGCGCCGAGCACCTCGACGCCATCAGGGCACAGTTCCCCCATGGGCTCCGGCCGTAGGCTCGCCAAGAAGCTGACGGGATCGTATTGACTCGGCCCCTGAGACAATCGGCGGTCGATCATCGGGCCATGAATCGACACCAGACCGGCACACGTCGCCAGCCAGACATGCAGTGACGTAATGTCGCTGTACCCCACGAGTGCCGTGCGTGCCTGGCGAGCGAGTTGGGCGTCCATCAAGCTCAGGCCCCGCAGCAGTTGTGCACTGCCATAACCGCCACGAATCGCGAGGACCACATCGACGTCCGCTCGCCGCCAGAAGTCTGTCAATTGCGTCGCCCGACTCTCTGGCTCTCCGGCCACGTACCCGCGTCGTTCAAAGACGCGTTCATCAAACACCGGCTCGAATCCAAGCCGCTTGAGCTCGACGAGTCCTTGCTCGAAGTCGCCGCGTTCAAACGGACTCGCGGGCGCAACCAGACCAATTCGACATCCGGGACCGGCGGCCCTGACTTTCAGCAGCCCAGCGCGCGTCTGAGCGCTCACACCCACGCCGCCATGCGATCTGCGACCCGCTGGTGTTCCTCACGCCCGACATCGGACAGCCGGGACGGCTTGGCCTGCAGCACCTGGGCAAACCGCTCCTTGACCCCCCGGTGCCGCGCCAAGGCGTCCTCAACTCGCTTGACGGGAAGGTCTCCTGACTCCAATGCATGGATCACGGCCTCAAGCGCCTCCACCTGTTCGTCCTGAGTGGAGTTGCACAGCAGCACCGCATCGCAGCCCGCCTGCAACGCAGCCACCATCGCCTCAGGCAGCGGCCACTGCGCGGCCACGGCCTTCATGCCGAGGTCGTCACTGATGACCAGTCCTTCGAACCCCAGAGACTGCTTGAGCACCCCATTCACGATCGCCGACGACAGCGTGGCAGGCCGCTCAGCGTCAAGGGCGGGGACCAGCACATGCGCGGTCATGATCGTCGCCAGTCCGGCGGCAATCCCGGCTCGAAACGGCGCATACTCGATGGCCTCCAATCGATCAGGCGGATGCTCCACCACCGGCAATTCCAGATGCGAGTCAGTACTGGTATCCCCATGTCCGGGAAAGTGTTTCCCGCATGCCACGATCCCAGACGCGTGCAACTGTCCGATGAGCGCCGCGCCAATCGACGCCACGACCTCAGGGGTAGTGCCGAACGCCCGGTCGCCAATGATCGGATTCTTGGAATTGGTGTGAATGTCCAGGACAGGCGTGTAATCCAGGTTCACGCCCACGGCCCGCAGTTCCGCCGCCAGAGCGGCCGCGAAACTCTCGGTCAACTGCAGATCCCCGCTGCGCCCCAACGTCACCATCGGCGGCCACTCCGTAAAGGGACTGCGCAGTCGGGCCACCCGACCGCCCTCTTGATCCACGCTGATCCACAAGGGCCACTCCCGCGCGAGATCCGCACATTCAAGCGACAGTTCCCGCACCTGCCCAGGCGATTCGACGTTTCTGTTGAAGTAGATTACGCCGCCCACATCGAAGGCTGCCGCGAGTTTCTTGAGGTCGCCTGGCACTGACAATCCGGGAAACCCGACGATGGCCAGTTGCCCGATCTGACGCCGGAGATCACGTAGCGACATACAGCCGCCATTATAATGCCCGCGTGCGTATCGACTGTTCAGCGCCCACGCGGATTGACCTCGCCGGTGGCACCTACGACATTTGGCCCCTTTACCTGTTTCACGACCGGGCCCAGACCATTAACGCCGCGTTAAGCCTTCGGGCCTCGTGCACGCTCGAGTCCAGAGACGACTCGCGCGTGGTGCTGGTGTCCGAAGACACACACGAACGCGTCGAGGCCTCATCGGCTCGCGAGCTGGGGTTCGACCGCCTGGCGCTTCTTGCACGACTCGCGCACGTGTTTGACGCCTCAGGCCTCACGCTCACCACTCGGTCAGACTCTCCGCTCGGCGCCGGCATCGCCGGCTCGTCAGCCTTGAACATCGCAGTCACCAAGGCGCTGTCTCTGTGGACCTGTCGGCACACGTCTGACGAAGAGGTACTGCGCACGGCCATGAACGTCGAGGCTCAGGTGATTGCCGTCCCGACAGGCGCGCAGGACTACCGGCCTGCGTTGTACGGCGGCGTCTCGGCCGTCGAACTTGATGCCATGGGGGTGCGTCGTGTCCGACTCGACGTCTCAGGTCGGGAGCTTGGCGCCAGGATCGTCGTGGCCTACACAGGAGCAACGCGCAACTCGGGCATCAACAACTGGGATGTCATGAAACGCCGCATCGACGGTGATCCCGAGGTGACAGCAGCCTTCGACGGCATTCGCGATGCCGCCGTTGGCATGCGCCACGCGCTATCGACCCAGGACTGGGACGCCACGGCCCGCCATCTCCAGGCCGAGTGGCGTCACCGCGTCCGTCTCGCGCCCGGGGTCACCACGCCAGCGATTACGGCCTTGCTCGAAACCGCCCGTGAGGCGGGCGCCACGGCAGGCAAGGTCTGTGGCGCCGGAGGCGGCGGGTGCCTCTTTTGCCTGGTCCCTCCCGATCGCAAGGCGGCCGTCGCGCACGCGTTGGCCGCGGCAGGCGCACAGATACTCGACTGCGCCATCGATGAGGAAGGTGTCAGGGTCCAACGCAGCGCCTAATGGAGGGAACGAGAACATGTCTCTGTCGACCATTCGCCAGCTCTACTACAACGCCACCAAAGGGTCGATCCAGAAAGATTTGACCGCCGCCATCGAGCTCTTTAAGTCGTTGAGCAAAGACGAGGACCGAGAGAAGGCGGCTGTATTTATGGATGGACTGTCGCAGATGCGCTCGGAGTGGGGCGTCCGGCCGTCGCCTGCCAAAACTCTGAAACGTTCTCCGAAGAAATCGTCACGGTCGTGACCTCGCCTGGGAGACCGAGCGACCGTCCGGGGCGACCGTTGATCGTCCAGGTCACCGAACCGGCACTCCCCAACTGCAGCACAACCTCGCGCTGCGCCTCAATCAACTGACGTTCACCCTGGCCGAGCGCACGCGCGGGCACACGGCTTCCGTCAGACGTCACCTGCAACCAGCCGTTATCAACAGCGACAATTTCAATCCGCAGCGCGACCTCGACTCCACCCGATCAGGATTCGGGCTCAGCGCGCTCTGGTCCCGCCGTCGCTGGCGCGACCGCCTGGACCGTTGGGCTGTTCGGTTCTCCGCGCTGGTCATCGCTCGAGCTCACCGGCGCCGTCACTTCTCCAGATGCCGACTGAGATACCCGACTGACGCGCCAGGCAATCAGCGCGACAACGACCACCACGAGCACGACAAGCGCCGCTCGCAGATACACACCGGCCTTGCGCTGTCGCTCCAAGAAGGCCCGGTCGTCATCGGTCACGGCAGGGCGAGGCGAGTCATCGGCTGCTGGTCTTGCCGCTCCCAGTTCCACCAGAAACTGCTCCACGACTCCATCCGGATCAAGACCAACCTCGATCGCGTACGAGCGCACAAACGATCGGCTGAAAATACCGCCCGGCAGTTGCGAAAAATCGCCCCGTTCGAGCGCCTCAAGCGCCACGACGGAGATCTTCGTAGATGTCGCAATCTGCCGCAGAGAAATTCCCTGCCGCTCGCGAGCCTGCTTCAGTTCTGTCCCGAAATCACTCATGCAATGGTCCTGCTACTGTAGATGACCTCTCGAGGCATGGTCAATCGCCGCCCTGAGAGCCTGCGCCGCTGCCGTGATGCCAAGCGCGCGCGCGGTGCGCCCAGGCGGCAAGAACAGCCCGATCGCGGCCACCCCACTTGCACCCGCAGCGAGGCACTGGCGGGCCCGCTCGGCCGTGATCCCCCCTACCGCCAGCACGGGCGCCGAAGACGCTGCCACGACGGTCTGGAGCGCCGCCAAGCCACGTCCTGGCTTGGGCCCGGATGGAAACACCGACCCAAAGAATAAATAGTCAGCATCCGCGTGCAGCCGCGCCTCTCCCATCCCATGCACCGACCGACCAACCAACCAGCCCGACGGCCCCAGCGACCGGGCCCGCGCCACAGGAGGGCCGTCACCACGCAGATGGACGCCGTCCACACCCTCCGCGACCGCCACGTCCACACGGTCGCTGGCCACGACCCGTGTCCTGCTGCCCTGGGCACAACTGCGAACCGCGCGCAGCAACTCCCCAAGGAGGCGCGCAGACACATCACGCTCCCGGATGCACACCAGATCGACACCAGCGGTGACGGCTTCTTCGAGCCAAACGGCCAGGGCCAGCACTTGATCGCGTGGGGTGCGGGCGTCCGGGCTCAGGCGACACCGGTCGGTCACCAAACACAGAGGCATCATCATTTCGAATCGGACCACCGACTGAAGAACGTTGAACTGAGGTCTCTGACCCCCATCCAGGCGGTAATGAGACCGATACCGGTCACCGAACCACGCACGAAGTCGTTTTGCATCAAGGCCGCAAGCCACGGCCAGAGTCCGGAAAAGTAGTTTCGGTCCCACAACCCCGTCCACGGTGCCATCGTGAGCAGGAAGCCTGCCTCGAGAAGATAGGCAGCAAACAGGATGCGGCTGAAAAAGGCGATAGGGGACTCCGGCGGGATTAGTGTGTGATCGTATCAGACAGTGGAAACAACGTCGGGGCTCGAAACGTCTGTCGGTGGGCCTCGGAGTAGCCAAATCGCTCCACCGCCGCCAGATGATCGCGAGTGGCGTACCCCTTATGCCGGTCAAAGCCATACCGTGGGTCGCGCCCGTGCAACTCGCACATCAGGCGGTCACGATGCACCTTGGCCACAATCGAGGCCGCAGCAATCGCCGAGACCGTACGGTCCCCCCCAACTACGGCTCGCTGTGCCAGTGCAAAGGCCGGCAACGGAAAACCGTCGACCAGCACGAGGCCAGGAAGGGGCACGAGGGCCATCACGGCCCCGCGCATCGCCAGCAACGAGGCGCGATGGATGTTGAGCTGGTCAATCTCG
>JABMNV010000255.1 GCA_013203475.1 Acidobacteriota bacterium | reverse complement strand
CAGTAGTCGAACTCGATGCCCTGTCCAATCCGGTTTGGCCCCGAGCCCAGAATGACGACCTTCGCTCGCGACGACGGGTCGGCTTCGCATTCGTCTTCGAACGTGCCGTACATGTAGGGCGTGAACGACTCGAACTCGGCGGCACAGGTGTCGATGCGTTTGTAGGACGCCACCAGGCCAGCCTCCAGGCGACGTGCCGACACACTGTCTTCATCCACGCCGAGCATCATCGCCAGATCGACGTCCGAGAACCCGGCACGTTTGGCCTCACGCAACAGGTCGGCAGACACATCGCGTGCGCCAACCGCGCGCACCGACCGCGCCAACTCCGTCATCTGCTGAAACTGCGTGAGAAACCACAGATCCATCCGGGTCAGGCGCTGAACTTCCTCCAGCGGCCAGCCGCGCTCAAGGGCACGAAACACGGCCCACATCCGACGATCGGTCGGAATCCCCAACGCCCGCTGCAGCGCCGCATCATCCTCGTCCTCAAACTCGCCGCCGGGAGCGCTCTGGCCGAAGAGCCGGCCACTGCGCCCGAGTTCGAGAGAGCGGAACGCCTTGAGAACCGCTTCCTTGAACGTCCGCCCGATGGCCATCGCTTCACCGACCGACTTCATCTGGGTCGTCAACGTGCGGTCCGCCTGTGGGAACTTCTCAAACGTCCAGCGCGGCACCTTGACCACCACGTAGTCGATCGTCGGCTCAAACGACGCCGGCGTGATACGCGTAATGTCGTTCTTGATTTCGTCGAGCCGATAGCCCAGCGCCAGCTTGGCCGCGATCTTGGCGATCGGAAATCCGGTCGCCTTTGACGCCAGGGCGGACGACCGCGAGACGCGGGGGTTCATCTCAATGGCCACCAGGGCGCCGTCGGCGGGGTTGATGGCGAACTGGATGTTGGATCCGCCCGTTTCGACGCCGACGCGGCTGATGATGCGACGCGCGGCATCACGCATGCGCTGATATTCGCGGTCGGTCAAGGTCAACGCCGGCGCCACGGTGATGCTGTCCCCCGTGTGGACGCCCATCGGGTCAATGTTCTCGATCGAGCAGATCACGACGAAGTTGTCGTCGCAGTCGCGCATGACCTCGAGTTCATACTCTTTCCAGCCGATCACCGACTGCTCGACAAGGATTTCGTGAACCGGACTCATGGACAGGCCGCGCAAACAGATGTCCTTGAACTCCTCCACGTTGTACGCGATGCCGCTGCCGACGCCCCCGAGGGTGAACGACGGACGGATGATGCTCGGAAACCCCAGCTCATGCACGGCTTCCAGCGCCTGTTCGAGGGACTTCGCATAGCGGCTGTCCGGCACATCGATGTCGATCGACCGCATCGCTTCTTTGAACTTGAGCCGGTCTTCGGCCACATTAATCGCCGTGATTGACGCGCCGATGAGTTCGACGTTGTACTTCTTGAGTACGCCGGCCGCATCGAGATCCACGGCTAGATTGAGCGCCGTCTGTCCGCCGACGGTCGGCAGAATCGCGTCCGGCCTCTCGCGCGCGATGACTTGCTCGAGCGCCGCCACCGTTAACGGTTCCACATACGTCCGGTCCGCCAACTCGGGGTCGGTCATGATCGTCGCCGGATTGCTATTCACGAGAATGACTTCAAGGCCCTCGTCGCGCAGCGCCTTGCATGCCTGGGTACCGGAGTAGTCGAATTCGCAGGCCTGACCAATGACGATCGGCCCCGAGCCAATAACGAGAATACGTTTAAGATCTGTCCGCTTAGGCATGGGATGCGCTTAGGCCTTGTTGTTCCATCAGGTCGATGAACTGCGAAAAAAGATAGTCTGCGTCGTGCGGCCCAGGAGCCGCCTCCGGGTGGTATTGCACACAAAACGCCGGCTTGGACACGTGCCGCAATCCTTCGATGGTGCCGTCATAGAGATTCAGGTGAGTGACCTGCACGTCATGGGGAATCGACTCAGGATCGATCGCAAATCCGTGATTCTGCGACGTGATCTCGATCTTACCCGACGCGAGATTCTTGACCGGGTGATTGCCACCGCGATGGCCGAACTTGAGCTTGAATGTGCGGGCGCCCAACGCGAGCCCCATCACCTGATGCCCCAGGCAGATACCAAACACGGGCACACCGGAGTTGATGAGTTCGCGGGTGTTGGTAATCGCATAGTCGAGCACGGCCGGGTCGCCCGGACCATTGCTGAGAAACACGCCGTCGGGTTTGAACGCCAGCAACTCGGCGGCTGGCGCCGTGGCCGGAAATACGCGCACCTGACACCCATGCTCGGTGAGCCGCCGCAGAATGTTCCACTTCATGCCAAAGTCATAGGCCGCGACCCGGAGCGGGCGCGCGGCGACGTGACCGGGCTTGACCACAAACCCGCCAGGCCCCGTTTCGCCCGACCAGTCAAAGGCTTCAGCGCACGTCACCCCTCGCACCAGGTCCGAGCCTTCCATGACAGGAATCGCCTGGGCGCGCTCCACCAAGTCCTCAGGCTTGTGCCCACTGCCGGTGGCCACCACGCCGCGCATCGCCCCCGATGACCGTAAGACACGTGTGAGTGCCCGCGTATCGATGTCAGCGATGGCCACGATGTTGTGGGCGATCAAATAGTCCCGCAGCGTGCCCTGTGACCGCCAATTACTGGCGACGGGCGACTCACTGCGCACGACAAACCCTGCGATCTGCAGCGCGCGTGACTCCACGTCCTCGTCGCTGACGCCATAGTTCCCGATTTCCGGACACGTCATGGTCACGATTTGTCCCGCGTAGGACGGATCGGTCAAGACCTCCTGATATCCGGTCAAACTTGTATTGAACACCACCTCTCCGCTGGTCTCACCCGGAGCACCGATTGACAACCCACGAAACCACTTGCCGTTCTCAAGCGCTAGCACTGCATCCATAACCATCACACCTACTGAATCTCCAACGACACCTTCACGGTCGCACGCTGCCCGGCTCGCACCACCACGGTGGTGGTCAGCGTCTTGTGTCCCGCCAACGCCAAACGAACCGTGTGGCGTCCCGGCCTCAGGTCAGGCACGAGCATCGGCGAGAGGCCCAGCGCACGGCCGTCCACCGACACACTCGCCCCTGCGGGACGCGTCTCCATCATGACCGACCCCATGGTTGCCGCCGGCGCAGACCGCGTCAACTCAAGGGTGACGTCTCGCGCCGGCACGGCCCGACTCACGGTCACGCGCTGGACGCGGCGAACGTACCCCGCTCGCGACACGGTGACGTTGTACGTCCCCAGCGGCAGGTCGCGAATTGTGGCGGGTGTTGTCCCCCGAGCGCGACCGTTGATCAAGACGGTCGCGCCAGCCGGCACCGACCGAATCAACATTCTCCCACGGGTCACCACCACGGGAGGCCGATCCACCGAAGCGCCCCCATCCCTCTCGGGAAGGGGGGCGGGCTCCCCAGTGACGGGGACGTCGTCAATGACCTCGGTCAGGCCGACCGCATCTTCATCCAGAAAATCAGCCGACGACGCCGGCCCACGCGTCCAGTACCCCAGTCCATAGCCAACGACCAACGCCAGGACGGCCACCACGGCCACCAGAGGCGCCGGTGCGGGCTGTGTTGGCGGCGAATACGTCACAGGGGGGGCGGGCGGCGACATCGTCGTCGTCGAGAGCCTGAAGGGCTCGCCGGGCACTGGCCTGACCGGCTCGTCTTGCCACGACCTCGTCATCCCAGACTCTGGAGATCTCTTCTTTTTAGGTTCAACCGTCGGCTCAGGTTCGACGGCTGGCTCGGGTTCGCACCCGGGCTCGGCGTCAAAGGGAAACCCTGGCGTCGGCCCCGCAGCCACCGTCGCCACGTCTGGCACCCGGCCCGAAGTGAGCGCCTCGATAAACGCCAGCGGCGTGGCAAATCGGTCATTCGGATCCAGGGCCAGCACACCCGCCAGCGCCCGGCGAATGGCCACACGTTGCTCGGGGGAGGTGCCGGTGGGCAGTTCCCCATCCTGCTCGCCTGGGCCGGCTGGACGCCGCCCGGTCAGCAATTCATGCGCGATGACGCCCAGGGAATAGACATCGGCGCGCATGTCCCAGGCCGCCGCCGTTGTCGTCGACTCGGCGCGCTCGGGAGCGGCATACGGTCGACGAATCGGAGTCTTGATTTGAAGGCGTTCCAGAGCCTGCGCGACACCAAACCCCGCGACGCGTACGTCGACCGAGGTCTCGCCCAACTCGTCGTGAACAAAAACATCCCGGGGATGCAGCGCACCATGCCCCAACCCCACCTTCCACGCCGCCTCGATCGCGTCAGCGATCTGCCGCAGCAGGGGCAGAGCCACTTCGATGGGCGCGGGTGCCAGTTGTCTCAGCGTGACGTCGAGCGTTTCGGCGGTGACGTATTCGTATGCCACAAACGCCGTCATCCCCTCCAGTCCAGCATCGACGACGGGAACGACTGATGGGTGGTCGATCGGCGTCGCCGCCACACGCCTCAGGGCGTCAGCCAAGCGCGCGGTCACCTCAGGCACGACATCCAGTCGGAACGCCTTGACGGCGACCAACCGCTCCTGTCGCGGCTCAAACGTGCGAAAAACAGGTCCTAGAACGCCACTGCCAATTTGGTGCAGCACGCGAAAGGTGCCGAAGGTGGGCGGCGCGGAAAACCCGGCGGAGTCGTCGAATGGCAGCGCAGCTACTCCTCAAAAGATGACTGCACTTTAACACGCGACACAGGGCGCCTGTAGTAAATTGACTCACGTGCCAGCGCAATCAGACGCATCTTCCCCATCGTCGGCCCCGTCGGCGTCCGCCACGCCGACGAACATTTTGGTCCGCGAGACCATTGATCTCAAGCGCTTCCCTTGGATCCGTCCCCTCATCGCCGCGTACTCGTCGAACTTCCAGAGCGTGTCGAGCCTCTTTGCCGGCAATCCGGCTGAAGCCGACGCCTGGACGAGCACGATCGCCCGCGTTCAGCAGTCGCCTCGCGACCGGGCCGGGCTGCACAAAGTACTGACCGCGCAGCTTGAGCGACGCAACGCCCATAAACATGCGCGCGCCACAGCCGCCCGACTTACCGACCCCACCACGGTAGCCATTGTCACCGGTCAGCAGGCCGGCATGTTTGGCGGCCCGCTCTACACACTCCTGAAAGCCGTCACAGCCATTCGCCTGGCGCGCAAAGTGTCAGCCACCTACGGCATCTCGGCGATTCCCATCTTCTGGGTGGAGGCTGAGGACCACGACTGGGACGAAGTCAAGACCGCGCGCGTCCTTGACGCCGAGATGGCCTTGCGCGAGATCACGCTCGATGACCTGGAGGGGGCGGGCACGCACCCGGTCTCCTCGTTGATGTTGGACGATGGGATTGGGGATGCGTTGGCAGCGCTGGAATCGTCGTTGGCCCAGACCGAATTTACCGACGACCTGATGGCACGGCTGCGAACCCACTATCGTCCCGGACAACTCATGGGCACGGCGTTCGCCTCGTGGATCGACGACCTGCTGGGCCGCTACGGCCTTGTGGTCTTTGAGGCATCGGACCCTGCGGCCAAACCCCTGGTGGCGTCCCTCTTTGCTCGCGAGCTTGAAGCGCCCTGTCGCACGGCGCATCACGCCACGGAAACTGGCGTGGCGATGCGGGCGTTGGGGCACGACCCGCAGGTGGAGCCTGCCGACGACAGCGTGGCGCTCTTCTATCTCGGCGACACTGGTCGGCAGTCAATCAAACGCCGCGAGGAGGGCTTCGCCACGGGCGACGCGGTCCGTCCACAAGCCGACGTGCAACAGGAAGCCAGCGAGCATCCGGAGCGCTTCAGTCCCAACGTGCTGCTGCGACCCGTCGTGCAGGACAAACTCTTCCCGACCATCTGCTACGTGGCCGGCCCGAGCGAACTGGCGTATCAGGCGCAGCTCGGTGCCATCTATCAGGACTTCGGCGTCGAGGTGCCGCTTCTGTACCCCCGCGCCAACGCCACGTTGATTGATTCAGCGGCCGCGCGGTTTCTTCAGAAATATGACCTGCCGTTCGAATCGCTCCAACCGCACGACGAGTCTGCCCTGAACCGACTCCTGGAAAGCCAGTTGCCCCCGGGCGTGGAGGAGGCGCTGCACGCGGCCTCAGACGAAATCCGCGCACGCATCGAAGTGCTCAAGGCAGCGATGCCTGGCATCGACCCCACATTGGTCGGAGCCGCCGACACCACGCTTGAGCACATGCAGAAGACGCTCAAGGCGCTGCACGCCAAAATCATTCACGCGAGCAAGCGCAAGCACGAGACCTTGCGGCGTCAATTCACGCGCACGCAGTCGCTGGCCTTCCCCGATGGCCACCCCCAGGAGCGCATCGTCGACCTCGCATTCTTTCTGAACCGCTACGGTCAGGCGCTCTGCGACCGACTCATCGAAGGCTTGCCGCTCGACATGGGCAAGCACTACGTCGTGGTGCCCTAGTACTACTTTGTCAGTTTCTCAGCTCAACTTCTTTCAGTTGAAGCATCCACTTGAGATAGTACGGCTGCGTCATAAAGAAATGCGCGGTCAGGACCTCTTGAATGATGGCGCGGACCCGCGGTAGTGTCAGT
>JABMNV010000254.1 GCA_013203475.1 Acidobacteriota bacterium | reverse complement strand
TCTATTCCAGGAATGGCAACGCCAAGCAGCACCAATTCCCGGCCATCGTCTTGGCACTGAAGAAATTGGCCGGCAAGATCCATGGCCCGCTGTTGCTCGATGGCGAGATCGTCGCCACTGATTCGAAAGGGCGCCCCCTGTCGTTTGGCCGCTTGCAGGGGCGCATTCATCTGACAGCCGCGAGCGACATTGCGCGTGCCGAACAGACCCAGCCAGCGGCGCTCGTCGTCTTTGACCTCCTGCGTGATGGCGACCGCGACATTCGCGGCCTGTCGCTGGAGGCGAGACGGTTGCGACTGCACGAGGCGTTGCCAGTCAAGACGGGTGGGCGTGCGCTGGTGCGGCTCAGTGAGATTGTGACTGACGACGCGCGCGAGATGTTGGCACGGGCGGAACGGGAAGGGTGGGAGGGACTGATTGGCAAGGACGGCCAGTCGGTCTACCACTCTGGCCGACGATCGACGGCGTGGCGCAAACTCAAACTGCTCAAGCGCGACACCTTCATCGTCGGGGGCTGGACCGATCCGCAGAACAGTCGACACCATTTCGGATCGCTGGTCGTAGGCGTACGCGAGGCAGGTCGACTGCGCTGGGTGGGCAACGTCGGAACGGGCTTCGATCACAAGGAACTGTCTCGAGTCGCCGCACGTCTGGCCGCACTCGCATCAGAGGACTGCCCATTCGCCAATCCCCCGCGCGCGCTCGCCAAGGCCCACTGGGTGCGCCCAGCCCTGGCCGTCGAGGTCCAGTTCATCGAGATGACTGAAGACGGCATGTTGCGTCATCCGGTCTACCTCGGCGAACGTGACGATGTGGGAGTGGTGGTGGCAAAGAAGGCTGAGGCGCCCGCCGATCCGCTGATGGCCCTGGTCGCGCGGTTGCACGCCCTGGAAGATGCGCGCAAGGATGGAGAGCTACGATTACCGAATGGCGACTCGCTCCGAGTCACCAATCTTGCGAAGGTCTTCTGGCCCGCACTCGGGCTGACCAAGGGAGATCTGCTGCGGTACTACGTAGAGGCGTCGCCGTTCGTGTTGCCGGTCATCAAGGACCGGCCGATGATCATGCGGCGATTCCCCACCGGCATCGCGCAGCACGCCTTCTATCAGCAGCGGCATCCCGAGCACGTGCCCACGGGCGTCCGACGCGACGTGCTCGACGAAGATGTGGATCCGATCGACTCGGGTGAGGGAGGACGGGAGCGCCTGAAGATTCCCGCGGTCGCCAAGACGTCGGGCGCCAGCGGCATGCACATCTACATCAAGCTGCCGCCCAAGACCACCTATCAGACCGGACAGTTGCTGTGTCAGCTGGTCGCCACGATCGTCTCGTCGGCACATCCGAAGGTCGCGACCATCGAACGCATGGTCAAGAACCGTCCGAAGGGAACCGTCTACGTCGACTATCTGCAGAACATTCTCGGCAAGTCCATCGCATCGGCCTACTCCGCACGCGCCAGTGACTACGCGGGCGTCTCCACGCCACTGACGTGGAACGAAGTGGCGGAAGGTCTTGACCCGCGCGAGTTCACAATGCGCACCGCACCGGCACGCTTTCGGGAGGTTGGCGATCTCTGGAAACCGATTCGCAAGGGGAAGGCCGTGGACATTGGAGCCATTGTGGGTGGGGAAATGGGGAAATGAGGAAGTGGTTGACGCGGTTTGCTCCTGCTCCGACCGGCTATCTGCATCTGGGCCATGTCTTGAATGCTGTTCGCGTCTGGGAAGAAGCGCGATCGCACGGCGGGCGAGTGTTGTTGCGGATCGAAGATCACGACCGGGAGCGGTGTCGGCCGGAATATGAGACTGCCCTGCTCGACGATCTCGACTGGCTCGGGTTTGTCCCCGACCTCTATCCGACCAACACCTTTCGCGACGGTCGGTGTGAGTCACGACAAAGCGACCGCGGAGACATCTACTCGACTCTGGCAGAACGTCTGCGCGGACAGGAACTGCTCTACGGCTGCGCCTGCTCACGCAAAGAGATCGTGGAGTCCCGGAGTCCAGGAGTCCTAGGGTCCGGAGGTCCCTACCCAGGCACATGTCGGGACCTTGGGCTGCCCCTCACAAACGACGTGGCATGGCGGGTACGGTTGCCATCCACCTCGGTCACCTTCGTCGATCGCTGGTGCGGACCGCAGACACAGGTGCCGGCTGAACAATGCGGCGACCTGCTCATTCGTGACCGGCGCGGGAACTGGACGTATCAGTTCGTGGCCACGGTTGACGACCACCTGCAAGGCATCACTGATGTCATTCGCGGCGAGGACCTGCTGGCATCGACGGGCCGACAAATCCTGCTCGGCCAACTGCTCGGCCGCCCGACACCGGCGACGTTTGCCCACCATGCCCTCATCATGAAGTCTCCAACCCAAAAGCTCAGCAAGTCTGACCACGACACCGGAGTGCGCGACCTTCGCGCCGCAGGCTGGACGCGCGAGCAGGTCCTGACAGCTGCCGAGACGGGACGCCACCGGCAGTCGAGCATGACATGACGGTTTCGAGTACGATGCAGACGCCTCCCCTGAGACAGGACGTCAGACGATGCCAAGCCCATCACCTTCAGAGGTGTTACTCGCGGCGGCCGAACAACGCTATCGCTCGCTGTTTGAGCGGAGTCTCACCGGGGTGTACCGGACGACGGTCGACGGGCAGTTCCTGGACTGCAACCACGCGTGCGCCAAGCTCTTCGGCTTTCCCTCGCGCGAGGCCCTTTTGGAAACCGCCGTTCAGGACCGGTTTGACTCGCCTGACGCGCGGCAGGCGATGATCGCCGACCTGCAGGCACACACGCAGCTCACAAACGTCGAAGTGCACTTGCGGCGACTCGACAACTCACCAATTTGGGTCCTCATGAGTGTCAGCGTGCTGGAAGACCCGGCGTATCCGGCTGGGGTCATGGAAGGCACGTTGATCGACATCACCGACCGAAAAGAGGCGGAAGCCGCGCTGTACGAGGCGAAAAAGGACGCCGAGGCCGCCAATCGCGCCAAGAGTCAATTTCTGGCAAACATGAGCCATGAAATACGAACACCGATGAACGGCATTATCGGCATGACCGAACTGGTGCTCGACGC
>JABMNV010000253.1 GCA_013203475.1 Acidobacteriota bacterium | reverse complement strand
GGCGCATGCGCGTGGACAACGTGCCGTATGGCGGCCTGTCGGAGGTCATCTTTGACAAGGCTTTTACGACGCACCCCTACAAGCACCAGACGATTGGTAGCATGGCTGACCTGCAAGCGGCGTCCATCGCTGATGTGCGCGGGTTCTACGAAACCTACTACGTGCCCAATAACGCCACACTAACGTTGGTGGGGGACTTCGACTCCAAGCAGGCGCTGACGTTGGTGCAGGAGTACTTCGCGCGGATTCCGCGGGGCAGGCCTGTGCCTCGGGATATTCCGGTTGAGCCCAAGCCGACGAAGGAGCGCACGTTTACCGTGACGCAACCCTGGCCGCTCCCGGCCGTGGTCGTGGCGTATCCGATCACGTTTGACGGGCATCCCGATGCCTATCCCCTGCATGTCCTCGCCAAGGTCCTGTCGGATGGGGAGAGCTCTCGGATCTATCGATCGATGGTTTACGAAAAACAGCTGTCGCTGGCGGCGTTCGGCGAAGCCAAGTTGGTCGAGAACCCGAATCTCTTTTATGCCGTGGCGATTGTGGCGCCGGGACGTTCCACTGATGGCGTGCTCAAGGCACTGACGGCCCAGGTGGATGCGATGAAGACGACGCCGATCACCGAGCAAGAACTCAATCGCGCCAAGCGACAGTTTGCCCGTGACTACATCCTCGGGCGCGAGACGATTCAACAGAAGGCGTTGCATCTGGCACATGCGGTGGTGATTCATGACGACGTCACGACCGCTGATGGGGAGTTTGATTTGTTCCAGAACGTGACGGTCGAAGATGTCCAACGCGTGGCGCGCACCTACTTTACGCCCGAGACGCGATTCCTGATGACGATCAATCCTGGCCCGGCGTCGGGTGTCCCACCCAACGCGTCGTCCCCGGTCCCGACCACGACGACCGGAGGCGGCCGATGACGCGAATGACGCAAATGACGCAGCGACTGTGGACGCTCGGAATCGCCACGCTTGTCTGTGCGAGCGCCATGGCCGCCATGGCGGCGGCGCAGAAGCCAGACTGGCCGAAGGAAAACCCCCCGCGTCCGCTTCCCTCCCGGAGCGTGTCGTTTCCAGACTTTCAGTTGAAAACGCTGGCGAATGGGCTTCAAGTGCTGGCGGTGTCGCAGAACGAGCAACCGTCGGTCAGCTACCGGTTGCTGATCAGGGCAGGCGCCGCCCAGGATGATGCCGCCAAGTCCGGCGTGGCCGCATTTGTGGCCGCCCTGTTGGACCAGGGCACCACGACGCGCTCGGCTGAAGAAATCGCCAACACTATCGAGTCAGCCGGTGGCGCCATGGGCGTGGGCGCGGGCAACGAACTGACGTTCATCAACGGGGCGGTCATCAAGGATCAGGTGCGCCTCGCGCTCGAACTGGCGGCCGACGTCGCCCAGCGGCCGGCGTTTGCGCCTGAAGAGATGCGACGCCAGATGGAGCAGGCGATATCGGGCCTCCAGGTCGCCGCTGACGATTCAGAGTTCATCGCCAACTCGCTGATCGAGCGCTTGGTCTTTGGGTTTCATCCGTACGGTCGGCCAGGGCCCAATACGGTCGAGGCGATTGAGCGCATCAGTCGCGATGACCTGGTCGCGTTCCATCAGACGTGGTTTGCCCCCAATAATGCCCTGCTCGCGATCGTGGGCGATCTGACGCACGAAGAAGCGTTTGCGGCGGCTGACAAAGCGTTTGGCAGCTGGCAGACGCGTGAGGTGCCGGTCAGGTCGTTTGAAGACCCGCCGCCAGCAACCCGCCGGGTGATCGTCGTGGACCGGCCGGGGGCCGCGCAGACTGAGATCCGGGTCGGCCAGATCGGGATCAGTCGTACCAATGCTGACTATGTGGCCGTCGACATGGTCATGAGAATTCTTGGCGGCGAAGGTGCGAACCGCCTGTTTGGCGTGTTGAGAAGTGACCGAGGCTTGACGTACGGCGCGTCGGCCAATTTTCGGGCCTATCGGACGAGCGGAAGTTTTATCGCCGAGACAGATACTCGGTCAGAGACGACGGGTGAAGCGCTTCGCTTGATCGTGAATGAGTTCTTTCGACTGCAGAAGGAACCCGTGGACCCGAGGGAATTGCGCGGCGCGCAGGATTACATGTCGGGCAACTTCCCGCTGGCGATTGAAACCCCCTCCGCCATCGCCATGCAGGTGCTCAATCAGTTGTTCTTCGGGCTGAGCCTGGACGAGCTCGAGACCTATCGAGAGGAAGTGGATCGAGTCTCCGTGGCTGACATTCAACGGGTGGCACAGAAGTTCCTGTTCCCGGATAGGCTGTCCATCGTGCTCGTGGGTGATGCCTCCACGTTTGTCGATCAACTGAAGGCCATGGGGTTTGCCGAGTTTGAACGAATCCCGATCACGCAGCTGGACCTGAGCGCGCCGAGCCTTCGCAAGGCTGTGGCCAATCGGCGTGACTGACACCCTGCCGCCGTCGCCGCCCCGGCGGGTCATGATCTCGTGCGGTGAAGCGTCCGGGGATCTCTACGCGCGCGCATTGGTGCACGCCATGCAGCAGCAGGCGCCTGGGACGACCGCGTTCGGATTTGGCGGCGCACAGTTGGCGGCGACCGGAGCCGAACTGATTGGCGACTACCGCGGCTTCAGTGTGACCGGACTCACCGAAGCCCTGTCGGTGCTGCGCAAGTCGTGGCGCATGCTCGACACACTCGGCGAGGCTGCCCGCACCCGAAAGCCGGATGTGTTCGTGGCGATCGATTTTCCCGACTTCAATTTTCGCCTGCTGCCGGTCCTTCACAAGCTCGACATTCCTATCGTCTACTACATCAGCCCGCAGCTCTGGGCCTGGCGCGCCGGACGCCTGAAGACACTGAAGAAATACGTGTCAAAGATGTTGGTGATCTTTCCCTTCGAGGAGGCCATTTATGCCGACGCAGGTGTGCCGGTCGAGTTCGTTGGCCATCCACTGATCGATCTCGCCGTGGCGACGCGGTCTCGTGGCGAGACGTGTCGAGCCGCGGGGCTCGATCCCGATCGGCCAGTTGTGGCGCTATTGCCGGGCAGTCGGCCGAATGAATTGCGCTTGTTGTTGCCGACGTTGGTCGAGTCTGCCATGCGCGTGGCGCGAGAGGTGCCGGGCGTCCAGTTTCTGGTGGCGCGAGCTCCGGCGCTCGATGATGAGTTGTTCGCGTCGCTGCAGGTGCTTCAGACCGCAGGTCTGACGATGGCGGTTCTGGACGGCAAAACCGATGATGTTCTGGAGGCCGCCGACGTGGTGATTACGGCGTCGGGCACCGCGACTGTTCAGACGGCGCTGCACCACCGGCCGATGGTGATCGTGTATCGCGTGTCACCGGTGACCTACGCGATCGCGAGGCGATTTGTGCGCGTCGCGAACTACGGCATGGTGAACCTCGTCGCAGGGCGCTCGGTGGTCCGCGAATTGATCCAGGAGGCCTGTACAGCCGAGGCGATTGCCGCCGAGGTCTGTTCGCTGCTCACTGACGGCGCACGTGTAGACATCATGCGACGTGATGTGGAGGAGGTCGTCCAGAAGCTCGGTGGGCCTGGTGCCGCAGGACGTGCCGCCGCGGCGGTGCTTGCCGTGGCAGGTGACCACGCGTCACGGCAAGCCCTGACAGAAAATGCCCCAGGGTCCACTCGGCCGAACCGGTCGTGACCGAGCAAATCCCGCCATTGTCGTCTCGATGAGCATGAACACGAGGCCCGCGCCCAACAGACTTCGCGCTTGTTGCCCGTGCTACTGTAGCGACTCTGCGAAGACGGGCGACCTCGCCATTGAAATCTGACAGGAGCGCATTATGTTTGGCACATTGGGCATGACCGAGTTACTGATCATTCTCTTCATCGTCATCCTTCTCTTCGGCGCCAAACGATTGCCGGAGCTCGGGAAGAGCGTCGCCGTGACCATCAAGAACTTCAAGAACGCCAACGCGAGCGACGCGAGCGACGCGGACGACAAAAAGGACTCGTAGGCGTCAAGCGGCATTTCCGGGCCACGCGATACCCATCACTCTCGTTCCCGTCTGCGTGGTGGTCGCCTTCACCGGCACGGGGCAGTGGCCGACCTCGCGAACCGGCCGATCTCCTCGTCAAGACTGTACGAAGAGCACTCCGCACGTCGGCCCGAGGGGGCTCTCAGGGGCGTGTCCCCAAACGCCTTGGTCTTCCAGGGAAGCAGAACGGCAGGCGCGACCTACCGGAACGTCGCTGGTGGCTTCGCGTCCTGCAGGCCGGGGCGTGGAGATACAGGTCGGCCATCCTCAGCCAGCCTGGCATGAACAGGAGACCATCGCTGGCCAGCACCGTCAGACCAGATGCTCCACCGCGTGTCGGATGTGAATTTATCTCTCTTGGACGAAGTCTCTCTTAAAGCCTGATTCGACGTGCTTCAGTGGAAGGAGGGGAGCCGTCTACCCCCGCCGACACGAACCGATTCACCCTTGTCGTCTAAACTGTGAGACATGTCTCGCAGCTTCTGGTGCGCCTCATTCGTCCTACTGTCTGGGCTCATCGTCAGCCCAGTTGTCGCCTCAACATTCCTGACGGCCGAGTTTCGCGAAATCGTGACCGAGTCCTCCACAATCGTGCGCGGTCGCGTGACCGATGTGCGCGCCGTGCGTACGGCCGCAGGCGAGGTGGAGTCAGTGGTGACCATCGCCGTTGACTCTGTGCTCAAGGGACCGCCCGATGAGACGGCCCGCAGCTTTGTCTCGATGTGGCTGCCCGGCGGCACCATCGGACGCTATCGGACGGTCATGACCGGGGCGCCGACGATGCGGGTGGGACAGCAGGCGTTGTTCTTCCTCAGGCGTGGCCCCACGGGCGCGCTCTGGCCCGTCGGTTTGTCGCAGGGCATCTATCGAGTCGTGACAGCCCGGTCCTCTGGACTGCAGACCGTTTCTGCGCCGGTGATGGCCGGCGTGACGACGAATGCCACCGGTCGAGTGGTGCGCGGGGATGTCCGGCGCAAGACGCTCCCGGTCAGTGAGTTTGAGTCGCTGGTGCGACTCGCCATCGCTGTGAGGGCGCAGTGAACCGCCACCTGGCACGGATCGTCTTGGTCTGTTCGCTGGTACTGGGGGCCGCGTCGGGGACGCAGGCGTATCTCAAGCTCGGCTTTCTCACGCCCAATGGCGTCATTGGCCTGCGGTGGACGCGACCGGTCGAATATTTTGTGACCAACCGTGATTCTCAGGATGTGACGGCGAGCCAACTGCAGGCGGCCGTTGGACGCGCGTTCGCGAGTTGGACGTCGGTGCCGCATGTGGGCGCGACTCACGCCTTCAGAGGGTTCAGCTCGGCTGAGCCATTTGTGTCTGATGGCGTGTCGGTCATCGGATTTCGCGCCCGCCCCGAACTTGAGCGCACCTTGGCTGCGGCGACGTTTGAGATCGACGAAGTGACAGGGCAGATTCTTGAGTCGGACATTTTTTTCAACACGGCGTTTCGATGGTCAGTGGCGTCAGCCGGACAGACTGAGCGGTTCGACCTTGAATCCGTGGGGCTGCACGAGGTCGGTCACCTGCTGGGGCTGGGGCATTCTGGTCTTGGTGAGACCGAACTGCGCGAGACCGGAGGCCGGCGGGTGTTGGGCAAGCGCGCTGTCATGTTTCCCATCGCGTATCCCGCCGGGAATATCGAAGACCGCACCCTCGAGGCTGACGATCGCGCCGCGATCGCCGATGTCTACGGTGGCAGTGCCGCGCAGCGTGAGACCGGAACGATTCGGGGGCGCGTCACATTGGGAGGGGCCGGCATCTTCGGCGCACATGTGACCGCGTTCAATACGCGCACGGGCGACCTGATCGGCGGCTTTACGTTGACGACAAACGGCGACTTCGTGATCGCCAGCCTCTCGCCCGGAGTCTACGTCGTACGTGTCGAGCCGTTGGATGACGCAGACATCGATAGTTTTTTCGACGAAGAGCCCGTCGTCACGGTCAACTTCCGCCCGACATACTATCCAATGCTCGTCACGGTGCCGCGGGGCGGTTCTGGACCAGCCGTCACGATTGCGGTGAGTGCCAAATGACCAAGACATGCGCATTCGCTGTCTACGGTGTCCTTCTGGCTGGCATCACGCCGGCGTCGGCTCAGACGACGCCGCGTGTGGAGGTGACCGTCGGTGGGGTGTTGGCTGGTGCGACGACTGCCGGAGACATAAACGCCACGTTGTTGGACTCTGGAAATAATCCACTCGTCCTCTTTCGCACATCCAACCGCATCGCGACCGGCAGTGGCGTGGAAGGGTTGGTCTCGCTCAGGCTCCGGAACCGCTGGCTCGTCGAGCTCGGTGGAACGTGGGTCAAGACGGACCTGGAGAGCCGCATTACCGGAGACCTTGAAGACGTGCCCCCGCTCACGGCAACCGTTGGCCTGCACCAAATCACGGTCGAGGCCTCCCTCGTCTATCGACTGGCCAGGCGCGGCCGCTGGGACCCGTTTACCCGCGTCGGAGGCGGGTGGCTCCGTGAACTGACGACTGGCCGCGCTTTGGCGACGAACGGATTCAGCGGAAATGTGTCAGGCGGAATAAAATACTGGATGCGCGAGTCGGGGCCGGGGTTGTTCGGTCGGCTTGCGATTCGTGCCGAGGCCAGGTTGCAGGTCAGGCGCGGTGGAATCACGTTCGGAGAACGCGCCACACGCGTGTCTCCCACGTTCGCGGTAGGGTTGGTTATCGGTCGGTAGGGCACATTCATACCATGTCATTGAACTCTTTTCGTACTCGCCAGTCCCTGATCGTTGGGGACGACTCACTCGATTACTTCAGTCTGCCGGCGCTTGAGGCCGCGGGCTTTCCGTCGGTGGCGCGCCTGCCGTACTCGCTCAAGATTCTGCTCGAGAACCTGCTGCGCCGCGAAGACGACGCGTTCGTCAAGGCCGATGACATTCGGGCACTGGCGTCCTGGGACGTACGGACACCAGGGCAGAAGGAAATTTCTTTCATGCCCGCCCGTGTCCTCTTGCAGGACTTTACGGGTGTGCCGTGTGTGGTGGACCTGGCTGCGATGCGCGACGGAATCGTCGCCCTGGGCGGAACACCGGAGCAGGTGAACCCGCTTCAACCTGTCGAGTTGGTGATTGATCACTCGGTGCAGGTGGATCACTTCGGCCGGGCAGATGCGGTTGAGCTGAACGCGGCGTTGGAGTATCACCGCAATCGTGAGCGCTACATGTTCCTGCGCTGGGGACAGGACGCGTTTGATAATTTTCGCGTGGTGCCGCCCGAAACGGGCATCGTCCATCAGGTGAACATTGAGTATCTGGCGAGGGTGGTCTGTCGCGATACGACCGGCGACCGGCCGCTCGCGTATCCCGACACGGTTTTCGGCACCGACTCGCATACGACGATGGTGAACGGGTTGGGCGTGGTGGGCTGGGGCGTCGGCGGCATCGAGGCGGAGGCCGCCATGCTCGGACAGCCCAGCTCGATGTTGATTC
>JABMNV010000252.1 GCA_013203475.1 Acidobacteriota bacterium | reverse complement strand
CGTTGGGGATGTCGCGGGTGAACTCCTCGCGGCCGAGCTTGGTCTCGCGGATCTCGACCTCGAACTCTTCGATGTGGATCGACGTGTAGTAATCGTCCTTCACCATGCGCTCGGAGACGAGGATGGCATCTTCGAAGTTGTAACCCCGCCATGGCATGAACGCGACCAGCACGTTCCGGCCCAACGCCAACTCGCCCAGTTCCGTGCATGGGCCATCAGCCAGCACCTGGCCCTTGGCCACCCGCTGTCCCGACTTCACAATGGGGCGCTGGTTGATGCAGGTGTTCTGATTCGAGCGCTTGAACTTCGTCAGTCCGTAGATGTCGGCGCCCATTTCGCGCGTCACCCCCTCGGCCTCACTGCCATCAACGCGCACCACGATGCGCTTGCTGTCGATGTAGTCGATCACGCCCGTCCGGCGCGCCACAACCACAGCGCCCGAGTCGCGCGCGGTGATGTACTCCATGCCCGTGCCCACATAAGGCGCCCTGGCCTGCAGCAACGGCACGGCCTGGCGCTGCATGTTCGATCCCATCAGCGCACGGTTGGCGTCGTCGTTCTCGAGAAACGGAATCAGCGACGCGGCCACCGACACCAGCTGCTTCGGCGACACGTCGATGTAGTCAACCTTTTCACGAGGCGCCATGATGAACTCGCCCGCCTGACGTGAGTTCACCCGCTCGCTCAGAAGATTGCCGTCGGCGTCGAGAGCCGCGTTCGCCTGCGCGACGATGTACTGGTCTTCTTCCCACGCGGAGAGGTAGAAGCAATGGGGAACGTATTCCACCCCCTTCTTCTTCGAGCGGCCGTCGGCTCCGACAAGTTCATGCGCCTCGACCACGTCGCCCACGTTGTATTTCGGATTGCCTCCCGCGTTGGTGACCATCACGTAGTCGTGCACCCGGCCATCCTTGACCTTGCGGTAGGGTGACTCGATGAAGCCAAAGTCGTTAATCCGCGCATAGGACGACAGCGACGAAATCAGTCCGATGTTCGGCCCCTCGGGCGTTTCAATCGGGCAGATCCGGCCGTAGTGCGTCGGATGCACGTCGCGGACCTCGAAGCCGGCGCGCTCGCGCGACAACCCGCCGGGTCCGAGCGCTGACAGACGCCGCTTGTGCGTGACCTCTGACAACGGATTGGTCTGGTCCATGAACTGCGAGAGCTGCGACGACCCGAAGAACTCGCGAATAGCTGCCATGACCGGCTTGGCATTGATCAAGTCGTGCGGCATGGCCGTCGCCATTTCCTGGTAGACCGACATCTTCTCCTTGATCGCCCGTTCCATACGCACCAATCCGATGTGGAACTGGTTCTCCAGAAGTTCGCCCACTGAGCGCACGCGACGATTGCCGAGGTGATCGATATCGTCCACGCCGGACGGATTCTTGCGTAGCTTCAGGAGGTAACTGATGACCTCGTAGAAGTCCTGTGGGTGCAGGACCTTCTCGTCCAGCGGCGTCTGCAGCTTCAACTTCGTGTTCAGCTTCAGTCGGCCGACCCGCGAGAAGTCATAGTTCTGCGCGTTGAAGAACATGTTCTCGAACAGCGTTCGGGAACTGTCAAGCGTGGGCGGGTCGCCCGGGCGCAGCCGCCGATAGATCTCGATCAGGGCTTCTTCGTGCTTCTGGATCGGATCCTTCTTGAGCGTCTGCGACAGCACCGAACCCGCGTCGTCTTTCTCTGGAAAGAAGATGGGGATCGTCTCAACGTTCATCTCCTGCGCCATGGCGATGACGCGCTCCGACAATTCCTCGTTGGCCTCGAGCAGCACTTCGCCCGTGGACGGGTCGACGACATCAGCTGCCGCAAATGCCCCCTCGCGCTCGGTCTCGTTCAGTTCGATCGCCTCCACGCCCCCTTTGCGCAGGGCTTCAATCTGGTCTTTCCGAATCTTCTTGTTCGCAAAGATCTGCAGGTCGGAATCAGGAATCTGGAGCGCTGCACCGGCGCGGCGGCCCATCAAGGCGTCGGACACCTTCCACAGCACGCGTCCCTCGCGCAGCACCAGATCGTCGATGGTGTAGAAGCCCCGCAGAATCTCGGCCACGCTGCGCAGCCCCAGAGCCCGCAAGAACACGGTCGCCAGAAACTTGCGCTTCCGATCAATCCGCACATACAGCAGGTTCTTGGTGTCGTATTCGAACTCGACCCACGAACCGCGATACGGAATAATCTGCGCCGCAAACAGCGTCTTGTCTTCCGCATGGAAGAACGCCCCGGGCGACCGGTGTAACTGGCTGACAATTACGCGCTCGGTGCCGTTGATGATGAAGGTGCCGTGGTCGCCCATCAGCGGGATGTCTCCGAAGTAGACCTCCTGCTCCTTGATGTCGCGAATGGTCTTCACCCCGGTTTCAGGGTCCTTGTTCCAGACCACCAGACGGATTGTGACCTTCAAGGGCACCGCGTAGGTCATGCCACGTTCCTGGCACTCCTCCACGTCGTACTTCAGCTTCATGCTGACGGTGGTGCCACAGATGTCACAGACATCGCCGCGGGCCTCATTCGACCGGCCGCAAGTGTGACAAATGACGGCGCCTTCGCCGTAGGGGTCGGCCACGAGCACCGTGCCACACCCTTCGCACTTCTTGCGCAAATGCTCCAACCCCGAAAGGCGGCCGCACTTACATTCCCAATTCCCGATCGAATAGTCGATGAACTCGAGAGACGAATTTTCCCTGAAGTCACTAATCGGAAACACCGACTTGAAGACCGACTGAAGGCCCACATCCTCGCGCTCAGACGGCAGACGAGTCATCTGCAGAAAGCGCTCGTAGGACTTCTTCTGAATCTCGATCAAATTGGGGATCGGGATCGTTGTCGTGATCTTCGAAAAATCAATGCGTTCGCGATAGACGTTCTTGGGCAGGCTGTACATTCAGTGATCCTCGGGCCGTGCCGGAGCTACATCGACGTGTGAAACACCACACGCCGATGCCGATGCGCCCGCGCGTGGCGACCGCCACGCGCGTATTCGAGCCAGGGTCACCGGACACTGGCCCTTCCAAAAAAAAGACATCGAACCCGGGGGCACCTGCCCCGGACTCCCATCGGACCCGCTCCGCCAATGCGGCGCGCGTCCTTACCGTGTGACGTCGACCTACTTGACTTCGACCTTGGCGCCGGCCTCTTCGAACTTCTTCTTGATCGTCGCGGCCTCGTCCTTGGTCACGCCTTCCTTGATCGCCTTCGGGGCGCTCTCGACCAGGTCCTTGGCTTCCTTCAGTCCCAGGCTGGTGACTTCACGCACCGCCTTGATCACGCTGATCTTGTTGCCACCAATGTCAGTCAACATCACCGTGAATTCGGTCTGCTCTTCGGCCGGTGCCGCGGCGCCGCCACCTGCCATGCCAGGCATGCCCATCGGCATCGCGGCTGCGGCAGACACGCCGAGCTCCTCTTCGAGTGCCTTGACGAGCTTCGAGAGCTCGAGCACCGAAATTCCCTTGATGTAGTCCACCACCTGCTGCTGTGTCATGTCGGCCATTTCTCTTCTCCTGAATCGAATCGATGCAATAAAAATTGTGTTGCGTGTAATGTGCTATTCGGCTGCCGGATCGGCCGGCGCGCCCTCGCCAGTTTTCTTCTTCTCCACCTGCGACAGCACGTTCATGAGGTCGCGCGGCACGGCCGACAACACCGTCACCAGTTGTTGCATCGGTGCCTGGAGGACATACAGAAGCTTGCCGTACAGCTCCGGCTTGCTCGGAAGACTGGCCAGTTCAGCCATGGCCCCGGCCGGGACGGTCGCTCGCTGCACGACAGCGGCCTTGACGCTGGCCGTCGGCACGACCTTGAGGAAGGTCATCAAGGTCTTGGCCATCGACACCGGGTCAGCGGCGGTGAAGACCACGGCCGTTGGCCCGACGAAGTGCGACGACACGCCCTCAAACGGCGTCCCCACCACCGCACGCCTCGCCAACGTATTCTTGACCACCGTGTAGTGTGCGCCCGTCGCGCGGATCTGACGGCGCAAGTCAGTCACCTGCGGCACCGTGATGCCGCGGTAATCAATCAGCACAGCCGTGTCGGCATCCCCAAAGGCGGTGGTGAGCTGTTGCAGCTCGGTTTCTTTTTCTGCTCGTGTAACGGCCATGTTCAAAAACTCCCCGTGGGCTTAATGTTTGACGAGCTGATCGACATGAGACGTATCGATCATCACACCGGGCCCCATCGTCGACGACATCGTCACACTCCTGAGGTACTTGCCTTTGGCAGCAGACGGCTTCGCTTTCATGATGCTGTCCATCAGTGCATGCGCGTTGGCCACGAGATTCGAGGCGTCAAATGAAATCCGACCAATGGGCGCGTTCACCACACCGGCCTTATCCACACGAAACTCAACCTTGCCTGCCTTGATTTCCTGGACCGCCTTGGCCACATCCAGCGTGACGGTGCCAGTCTTGGGATTCGGCATCAACCCACGCGGGCCCAACACCTTTCCGAGTTTGCCCACCGCCCGCATCATGTCGGGGGTCGCGACGACGGCGTCAAAATCCTGCCAGCCGCCCATGATTTTTGCCACCAGTTCCTCACCGCCCACTTCATCGGCAGACGCCTCAGTCGCTTCGCGCTGTTTTTCAGCGTTGGCGATGACGAGAACGCGCTTCGTCTTACCCAGACCGTGCGGCAGCACCACTGTGCCACGCACCATCTGGTCGGCGTGTTTCGGGTCGACACCCAGACGGACCGATATTTCGACCGTCTCGTCGAACTTGGTGTACTTGACTTTCTGAATCAGCGGAATCGCCTCTTCCACCGTGTGCGGCCTGACCGGCACTTGATCGCGTGCGGCCTGGTATTTCTTTCCTCTTGAACGCATGACGTTTCTCCCGTGGTGCAAACGGGCCCTTCGACCCTCCCACACAAATCCAACCTGTCGCTCTTACCCGAGCACATCGAGGCCCATCGATCGCGCGGTGCCACTCACCGAGCGCATGGCCGCATCCATTCCCTCGCAATTGAGGTCGGGGAGCTTGATCTTCGCAATTTCTTCCACCTGCGCCTGCGTGACCGTGCCCACCTTGTTCTTGTTGGGCACGCCAGAGCCTTTGGCGATATTGGCCGCGCGCTTGAGCAATACGGCCGCTGGCGGTGTCTTGAGGATGAAGGTATACGAGCGGTCGGCGTAAATCGTCACGACCGCCGGAATAATCAACCCGTCCTGGGCCGCCGTCTTCGCATTGAAGTTCTTGCAAAAGTCCATGATGTTCAAACCATGGGGCCCCAAAGCGGTGCCCACCGGCGGGGCCGGCGTCGCCTTCCCTGCGGCAATCTGCAGCTTCACCTGCGCTGTTATCTTCTTCGCCATATCAGACCTCTTCTGTCGCTACCGCGTCTTCTCTCTACCGACGCGATTCGCGTCTATAACTCACCGACGCGATTCGCGTCTATAACTTCTCAACCTGAAGAAAATCCAACTCCACCGGCGTCGCCCGTCCGAAAATAGTCACCATGACCTTCAGCGTGTTCCGGTCAATGTTCACCTCGTCCACGGTGCCGTTGAAGCTGGCAAAGGGGCCTTCGTTGATCCGAACCTGGTCGCCCTTTTCGAACGTGAATTTCGGCTTCGGCTTCTCGGCCGCCACCGTCACCTGATGAAGAATCTGGTCCACTTCTTCGCGAGTCAACGGCATCGGCTTGGCACCTGCACCGACAAATCCAGTGACCTTGGGCGTGTTCTTCACCACATGCCACGCGTTGTCAGACATGTACATATCCACGAGGATGTACCCCGGAAAGAATCGCCGCGTGCTCTTGACTTCCTTGCCGCCGCGCCGTTCCACAATGTCTTCAGTGGGGATCAGCACCTCACCGATTTCATCCTGCAAGCCATAGGCCTGCACCCGTTGCTCGAGTGATTCCCGGACCTTGTTCTCAAAGCCCGAGTAGGTGTGAATGATGTACCACTGCTTGTTCTTGACGTCGGTCATGCGCCACCGAACCGGGTAAAGACCCAGCCCACTGCCGCAGACATCGCAAGGTCCACCGCGTAGAGGTACACGCCGAACAGCGTGGACACCAAAATTACCACCACCGTGGTGGCCCACACTTCACGACGCCCAGGCCACGTCACACGCGCCAGTTCATTGCGAACTTCTGACAGAAACCGACGTGCACGACCAATCCACCCGCCCGTCTTCTCTGTCGATTCTTTCAGGTTATCGGTCATTCTTTCCTACCATCTGGCTTCGTCACCACTAGTGCTGCCTCAATGGCTCCGCGTCGTTATGTATCTGGCAGGCCAGGAGGGACTCGAACCCCCAGCCCTCGGTTTTGGAGACCGATGCTCTACCAATTGAGCTACTCGCCTAAACACCTGGGCAGGTGGGGAGGTGGGGAGGTGGGGAGCT
>JABMNV010000030.1 GCA_013203475.1 Acidobacteriota bacterium | reverse complement strand
CCGACGCCGACGCCGACGCCTGGCTCGTGCCTGACGGTGATGCCCGGCCCGACGTGGACGTGTGTGAATGGCGGCTGGCTGCCGCCAGGCTATCCGACGCCAACACCCACACCCACAGCCACACCCGCGCCGACGCCGACGCCGACACCCACGCCATTGCCATGTCTGAGCGTGTTGCCGGAGGGGCCGAACTGGGTGTGCAACACCGTCACTGGCGGTTGGAATTGGTCGAACGCCGTGCGCTCGTCTTGCACGACGGCCAAGCCCGACGGCGAAAACTGGACGTGCAAGGATGGAAAATGGCTCCAGAAGAAGGAGTCAGGCGGCGGTGAGGTCCGTCAGGTGCTAGCAAGGCTTTCGAGCGCAGACGTGGTAGCCACTGGTCATGATGCCGCGTTCCGGGCGCAGCCGTCGGCTGTCTCCGAACTCTCGCGCAACCAGGAACGACCACGGGCGAATTAACCGGGCCAGCACCAGCCAGATCGCGCTGAACGCGCGACTGGCTGGTGGTTCGGTCTGCAAACCCAATCGTTGAACAAGCACGGCCAGCGTCCCCACGCTGGTCGTTTCTTCTTCCAGGGCCTCAATCTCAAAGGCCCGAAGCAGATGGCGCAGCCCATACTTCGTGAACCTGAAGTAATCGTGCGGTGCGTCATGAATAGGAAACAGAAACCGCGTCGTCAGGACGAGCATCCCTCCGGGTCTGAGTACCCGGAACATCTCGTCGATGGCCCGCTGCGGCTCTGGAATGTGCTCAAGCACCTCAGTGCACAGCACGACGTCAACGGACGCGTCGCGCACACCCAGTTGCTGCGCGTCTGACACGATCTGAATGCCCGCCCTGGTGTGAATGTCGAGGGCGACGCGGTTCGGGAAGTGCGCGGCATACGGCCCGGTCTGCGCACCAATGTCAAGGGTCAGGCCACCATGGGCGTGGCGTGCGATGAACTGGTCGAGTGTCACACGCGTGAGCTTGGCCGACAAGGCCTGACGGAATCGTCTGAAGATGGGCATGGAGGTGCTGGGTGCTCGGTGCTGGGTGCTCGGTGCCAGATGCTATGTGCGACGTACGGTGGGCATTCTATCGCGTTGCGATTTATAGTGCTGCTGTGTCGTTGACGTCAGGTGTCACGCGAGTGACTGTGTTGATCCTCGTTCTGGCCGTAGAGTTCGCGTTGCTCGAAGTCGGCATGCGCGCGGTGGGCGGTTCGGAAGCCGCGCCCGCATTCCAGAAGATCTTCATGCAGGATCCCCTGGTCGGCCATCGCCTGCAGCCCAATGCCCTGACGGTCTATTCGACCGTTGAATTTTCCACCCCGCTCGCCATCAATCCCCAGGGGGTCCGCGACGACCGATCGCTGGGGGCCAAGCGCCCTGGCCAGCGGCGGATCGTCGTGCTCGGCGATTCGTTGGTCCTCTCGGTGCAAGTGCCGTTACAGGAGGCGTTCACGTCGGTCCTTGAACGGGACCTGGCCGAGGCCGCACCCGAGATCGATTGGCAGGTTGTCAATGCCGGAGTCCAGGGGTACGGCCCCGTGGACGACTGGCTCTTTTATCGACACGTTGTGGACGCCCTCGATCCGGATCTGGTGCTGATCGTCGCGTTCGTCGCCAACGACGCCACCGAGGCCTTCGACAAAGCGTCATGGCTGGTCGACGACCGTCCGCCCGTCGTGGGTGCCGGCGAGGCGGCTGTGACCGCAACTCGACGGATCGTGCGCGCCAGCATGGTCCTGCAGAACCTCCGTCTGCGCTGGGACCAGGTCAAGGCTGCCGCCACGGACCCGGGCGCTGAGCGGCCGCTCGCGTCGTACCTGGCGGAACCTTCAGTTGAGGTCTCGCAAGGTCTCGAGTTGACCCGTGAGGCCTTCGGTCGAATCGCAAGCCGCGCATCAGCGCGCGGGGCCGGCACAGCGCTGGTGCTGATGCCGGCGCGATTTCAACTCGACGATGCCGACTACGGCCGACTGAACAGCGGCGTGACCGCGGCTGGCCATGTGTTGCTCCGTCACGCGGCGACGGACCGGTTTCGTACGGCCCTGACACCCCTTGGGTTGCCCATGCTCGACCTCCTTCCCGTGCTGCAGGCCCAGGACCATCCTGCCGACCTCTTCTTCCAGCGCAACATCCACCTGACGCCGCGGGGGCATGCCGTGGTCGGCCATGCGCTTCGTGACTTTGTGCTGGCCCGCTTCAACGCGTCTCAGGCACCGGCCCGCTAGATGGTCTTTACCTCGCTCCACTTCGTTGCCTTTTTTGTGGTCGTCTACGCGGCGTACCGCGTCCTGCCGCATCGCGCACAGAACTGGCTGCTGCTCGGGGCCAGTTACTATTTCTACGCCGCCTGGGACTGGCGCTTCCTGACGTTGCTCGTCGGCTCGACCCTGGTCGACTTTGCCGTCGCACGAACGATTGCCAAGACCACGGACGCCGGCCGGCGCAAGCACCTGTTGTGGATTACGTTGGCCTACAACTTCGGCGTGCTGGGGTTCTTTAAGTACTTTGGATTCTTCGCCGAGAGTTTCTCCACCGCGGCCGCGGCGGTCGGTTGGCACGTGGACGCCGTGACCTTGCACGTGATCCTGCCGATCGGGATTTCGTTCTACACATTCATGACCGTCAGCTACGTCGTGGATGTCTATCGTGGTGACATCGCCCCTGCTGATTCGCTCCTCGACTTCGCCGTGTTCGTGGCCTACTTTCCGCACCTGGTGGCCGGTCCGATTCTTCGCGCCGGTTTGCTTCTGCCGCAAATCGCCAAGCCCAGACGGGTATCCACGGACCAGGTGACTGATGGCTTGTGGCTGATCGCCTGGGGGTTGTTTCAGAAGGTCTTTGTCGCCGACAACCTTGCTGGCCTTGTCGCTGGGGTCTTTGAGCCAGGCCTCGCACCGTCGGGGGCCGAGGTGTGGCTGGCGACCGTCGCCTTTGCCTTTCAGATCTACGGGGATTTTGCCGGCTACTCGAACCTGGCTCGCGGCATGTCAAAACTCATGGGAATCGAGCTGATCGTCAATTTCAGGTTCCCCTATTTCGTGACATCCCCCCAGCAGTTCTGGCGTCACTGGCATATCAGCTTGTCGACCTGGCTCAGGGACTACCTCTATATTCCCCTGGGTGGCAACCGCGGGTCCTCCTGGGCGACCAGTCGGAATCTGTTCATCACGATGGTGCTCGGAGGACTCTGGCACGGGGCCGCCTGGACGTTCGTCCTCTGGGGCGTCTACCAGGGGCTCGTGCTTGGTGTAGGTCGACTTCTTCGCGAGGTCGGGCGGCCGCTCAAGCCCGGCTGGCAGCGGGTGGCTGCCGGTGTGTTGATGTTTCAGGTGACGTGTTACGGCTGGCTCATCTTTCGGGCGCAGTCGCTAGCCCAAATTCGTGAGCTCACCAGTCAGCTGTTTTCGTCGTGGACGCTGTCGGCCTCCACCATCGCGACACTGCTGGTCCCCTTGGTGCTCATCGTCGCACCACTGCTTGTGGTGCATGTCTATCAGGCCCGGCATGACGATGAGCTCGCCATTCGAGGGTTACCGTGGCCGGTGCGATACGCGCTGGGTGGAGCGATCGGGTATCTCGTCCTGATTTTTGGTAATTTCACAGGCGCTGAATTCATCTACTTTCAGTTCTAAATGATGAAGAAATCTGTCCACGATTCGCCTGTGTCACCCAGTAACCATTCACCGCCAGCCCCGTGGGTGTCCCGCCGCGCTCGTTGGGCGCCAGCACTGTTGGTGCTGATCGGGCTCCTCACCCACGTGGTCGCCCTTGGTCGGCCGGCGCAGGTCGCATTCGACGAGGTCCACTGGGGACAATCGGTCACGGCCTACTGCTGTACGGGCGAGCGTATGTTCGATGTGCACCCGCCGCACGGAAAACTCCTACTGACCCTTGGCGCGGTGGCCGCCGGTTATGAGGGTGACCTCCCGTTCACTCAGATCGGGCAGACCTACGGTCGGTACTCGGCCGCCTGGTTTCGGTCGGTTCCGGCCCTGTGCGGCATCCTGATTCCCGTTCTCTTGTTCTGGCTCCTCAGAGGCGTCGGGGCCTCTGTGCCGACCGCGTGGCTCGGTGGGTTTCTCCTCGCTCTCGACAATGCATTTGTTCTTGAGACGCGAACGATGTTGTTTGACGGTGTGCTGGTGGCGGCCAGTCTTGGCGCTTTGGTGTGTGTGCTCGCCATGGACCGTGCCGCGTCGTCAGGCCGGGCCCTGGCGTGGGCGTCAGCTGCCGGGGCGCTCGCCGGTCTGGCCATCGGGACGAAGTTCACCGGGCTCGCCGTCCCCCTGCTCGTGGCTGCGTATCTCTGGTGGCCTGGGTCCCCGCGACGTGTGCCCGCCCAGCTCTGGCGACTCATCGGCGTCATGGCGGCCTCCGCCGTGATTGTGTATCTCGGTGGCTGGGCGATACATTTCTCCTTGCTGACCAACCCGGGCCCCGCCGATGCCTTTCATGCCACCACCGGGCGGTTTCTCGAAGATCTCTGGGTCATCCATCGAACGATGTTTGCGGCCAATGCCGGGTTGAGCCAGCCCCATCCTGATGCCAGCCTGCCGCTCACCTGGCCGCTGATGAAGGTGGCACCATTCTTCTGGGCCAACAGCGAAGGCGCAGCTCTCTACCTCGTCGGCAATCCCCTTGTGTGGTGGGGCGGCAGTCTGCTCCTGGTTGTCATTCTCGGCGTGACCGCGCTCACCCGCGTGAGCCGACTTCGGATCGAAGGCCGGCCAACCTTGCCATTGAAATGGTGGCTGCTGCTGGCTTACGCCGTCACCTACCTCCCGCTATTTGGCGTGAGCCGGATTCTGTTTCTCTACCACTACCTCACCCCGTTGGTCTTTGCCCTGGCCTTTGTCGTGGCGTGGCTCGAATCTGCCGGGTGGATCCGGGCCGCGGACGGTCTGCGTCAGCGCACCAGCTATTTCGTCGTCATGGGCGCGGCCGTCATTGGGTTCGCCGCGATGGCGCCGGTGACCTACGGGTGGCAGATAGACGGGTACACGCCGTGGCTGCTTGAGGTGATTCGATTCTGGCGATAGCCCCACCAACACTACTTGTGTGTCGAGCCCATGGCACCGCGAAGTTTGTCCGCCAAGGACCCGAATAACTGGGTCTGTGCCGCTTGCTCACGCTGAGCGTACTCACGGACTTCCGCGGCTTCCATCGCGGCCTTGACCGCTTTGCAACTGACGCGAATCCGCCGGCCGGCCGGATCCATTTCCAGAACGATCACATCGAGTTCGGAGCCGACAGGAAAGGCCTTCTTCACATCCGCGCCTCGATCCAGGCCTGTCTCGCTCAGCGGCATGAGGCCCGTGCGCCCTGGCGCCAGGAACACGAATACGCCAAACGTCTCGTGACGCTCGACCTTGCCCGTCACGCGGGAGCCTTGCGCGAGCGCCGACCGCGACGACACCGGAGGGGATCCGGCACTGACGGTGCGGGCCCCTTCTTCGACCAGCGCGACGCCGATTCGTTTCTTTTCCAGATCGATGCTCAGAATCTCGAACGCACCGGTCATGCCGACCGAGACCAGCCTTGACCAGCCGCCAGACTGTCCGGTCGGTGGAAACGTCGACACGTGCGCCAGTCCTTCGATACCCGGTGCCAACTCAACAAATACGCCAAAGTCAGCCACACGAGTGATCCGGCCATCGCGCACCTGGCCCACGTCGTAGGTGGCGGGGACGACGGACCATGGGTCGCCTGCCAGTTGCTTGAGACCCAGCGCAATCTGCTGCGTCTGATCGTCAACCCGCAGCACTTTGACTGTGACTTCCTGTCCAGGCTCGACGAACTCCGCCGGATTGGAGACGCGTGACCAGCTCATTTCAGACACGTGGAGCAGTCCCTGGACGCCCGCGCCCAAATCCACGAAGGCGCCGAAGTCGCGCACCGACACGACCTGGCCGGTGAGGATCGCGTCCACCACAATCGACTTGCGAACCTCAACGGCACGAACCTGTTGTTCCGCTTCAAGCAACACTCGCCGCGAGACGATGAGATTACGGCCGTCTTCCTTGAACTCAATGATCCTGAACGGATACACACGACCCAGATGCACCGTCGGGTCTGTATGGCGAACGGTGTCAATCTGAGACATTGGGCAAAAGGCCCGTTGCCGCGCGATGCGAACCTCATACCCGCCCTTGACCACCTCTTCGACCTTGCCCTCCACGGGCAGGCTGGACCGGAACGCGCCTTCAAGTTGCTCCCGGCTCACCGCGCCGATCGCCAGCTTTCTGGACAGCGTGAGGCCTCCGGCCGTGGACACGACCACGGCCTTGATTCGGTCACCAACGGCGACTTCCACATCGCCCTCATCGTCCTTGAGTTCGTCGAGATCGATCGTGGCTTCGCCTTTACCGCCCACATTGATGAACGCCACGTCGGCGCTTATGGCGACGATGGTCCCCTCAATGGTCTGGCCGTTCCTGTAGCGCTTTGTTTTGATCGACGCCTCGAACAGGATCGCAAAATCTTCTTCGTTCTCGACCACGGGTAGGCTCCTTCGCGAAAAAATGCTCTGTCGGACGACGGAAAGGCGCTAGACCTTGGCGTCCGTGATTTTTGTCCCGAAAATCATGCGGGTGCCGATGCTCCAGGCGACCGGGAACTTTGTCGTCGCCAGCTTGATGACATCGCCGAAATGGCGGGCAAGATACTTCGGCCGAAGGAAGAATCGGCGCTTCGCCCGATTCACAGCTGCCATCACGATTTGCTCGTTCAGGCCGTTGCCGTTCATCAGGTAGTACGAATACTCCATTTTCGTCCAGTCTTCACTGGCAAGGATGCCGTCGCGTTTGGCCTTGTTGTAGAGATCTGTGCCTGGATAGGGGACGGCCGGATAGAAGTTGGCGAAGTCGGGATCGAGTTCGATGGCGTATGCGATCGTGCGATCGAGCGCCTGTACGTCTTCGCCGGGGTACCCCAGAATGAAGAACCCAAACGACCTGACGGCAGACGCGCGCATGTTCTTCAAGGCGATTCGAATCTTCTTGCTCTCCAACCGCTTCATCATGTCTTTGCGGGTGTCATCAGATTCGGTCTCGATGCCGAGGGCTAACATCCAACACCCCGATCGTTTCAGTCGATCCACGAACGACGAATCCTGCAGGTTGTCGGCGCGCGCGTTTCCGAACCACTGCACGTTAAGTTGACGTGCGATGATCTCTTCACAGATGGCACTGAACGACTTGACGTTCAGCGTCACCGTGTCGCCCCACAGGTAGAAAAACTTCACCCCGTGCTGCCGAACCATGTACGCCATCTCGTCCACGATCGAGGTGGCACTGCGTTCTCTGAAAATGTGTCCCTGATGAATGGGCGCCACGCAGAAGTCGCAGGTGTAGGGACAACCACGCGACGTCTCGATAATGACGTACGACTTGTTGACCATCGGGAGGCTGTACTGGGAGACATCCAGCAGATCCCAGGCCGGGACCGGGGCGTCGAGGAATCCGGCGAAGCTCCCGTGGGCCCGGTGCGGAATCACTTCGTCGCCACGTCGGTAGGTCAAACTGGCGACATTCCCGATCTCGTTCACGCTCGACAGCGCCGCCAGCTCGAGAATGGCGTCCTCGGGCTCGCCGACACACATCGCGTCGACGGCTGAAGCCCGGGCCATCGATTCGCCAGGCGTGGTCGAGGCGTGTGGGCCGAAGCAGACGAGTGGCGCGCCATACCGGGTTTTCAGTTCCTGCATCGCCTGTGTGTCAGCGTGCAGGGTCGGCGTGGTGCTCGGAAAGACAATCAAGGTTGGTGCAAATCCGTCGGCGTCGAGTTGGCGCATCAGGTCTGCGACGCTGCTCTTGGATGCCGTCAGGTCAACCAGCCTCACGTCCTGTCCCCGCTGACGCAGCAGGGCGGCCAGAAGGGCGAGCGTATACGGCGGTTTGGTGGTGCCGAGCACTTCTTCGCGCTCCTGGCATCGGCCCTGCCGTGTGAAGGCAATGCCTCCCACCAGCGGTGGATTGACGAGCAGCGTGCGTTGTCCGAGGAGTGATGGTGTATCAGTCACGTGAGCCTAACCCTGTCATTGTATCGTCTCAGGGGCGATCGTCGTCGCTGGGGTTGGCGCGCCGGGTGAGCCAGAACTTCGACTGGTCGGCCAGCCAGACACGTTCAGTGTGTCGGAGAAAACCGCCGATCAAGAGTAATCCGCCGAAGGCCAGGACGGTGGTGGCGCCCCGAACCAGGACGCCCGCGACGGGAGGCATTGCCGGGAGCAACCACCCCGCGGCGCCTGCCGCGATTCCCGCCAGGAGCGCGCGACTGATGCGGCCGCGTTCGTAGGTCATCGGGTAGTGTCGCTGAGCGAAGTAGCCGGCCACGACAGCCAGGGTCACATAGGACAGGGCGAATGCGAGGGCCGCACCCGTTGCCCCGAGCCCTGGCATCAACAGGAGGCCACCTCCAAGCCCGACGCCGGCGGCCGCGAACGTCGCGACGGGGTAGTACTGCGTCTGGCTGGTCAAATTGAGCCCAATCGAGGTCAGTAGGTACACGCCCTGAAACGCGATTCCGGCACCAACCAGCGGCACCACGATGGCCGCTTGCGCGTAGGCCGCGGCTGACCACGGCTCTGTCCACGTGATCGCCCGCACAAGGTCGGGCGCGATGGCGACGAGTCCAGAGACCAGCAAGACAAGGATGGCAATGCCATACGTCGTAATCTTGCTGAAGGTGACACGCGCATCCGAGTGATGCGCGTTCTCGTAGTAGAACGGGGCCCAACCTGTCTCAAATGCCGACAGGAAGAGCTTGAGTGACTGGCCGACTGTTCCACTGATTTGATACACACCCAGACTCGAGAGTGGAACGTACCGGTTGAACAGGATCTTGTTGCCAGCATCGAGGGCTTGCTGCGCCAATCCGTGGGGCAGCCGAGGCAATCCGAAGCGAAGACAGCGGCGCAGTTCCTCCCGCGAGAAGGCCCTGCCGATCAGGGGACGGGCGAAGGGCCACAACCACGGGAGGAGGGCCACGGTGACGACCAGGTCCGTCACCATGTAGCCTGTCAGTCCCATACCCATGGCAATCACCAGGACAAACTTCAGCACAACTGTGGCGGTCGAACGGGCGAATGACAACACCGTGAACGTAACCGCTCGACCCTCCAGACGCATGACCTGATACGGGACGAACGTGAACGTCAACAGGAAGGTGTTGATGAGTACTAACCGTAGTGCAGTGACGTATCGTCCTGCCGCCTCGCCAAACAGTCGAGTTGCCAGGATGTCGGACCCGATGAGACCAACCGCGAGCAGGACACTGCCTGTGACCAGCAGGAACCAGCACAGCGTACTCGTGAGCAGTCGTCTCGCTTCGGCCGTCTTGCGGTCGTGGTAGTACCGCATGAAGGCTCCGTCGAGTCCCCATCGGAAGACGATCTTGGCGAACGCCTCGACGCCGATCAGCAACCCAAGGGCTCCGAAGTCATCGTCGCTCAGCTCGATGATGTAGAGCGGCAACAGCAGCAGTCCGACGACCTTGACCGCGACATCGCCGGCGCCATAAATGGCGACGTTCTTGGTGAGCGAGCCGAGAGATTTGCGCACGTGCCTGTTGGGCTCAGGGGCGCTGGAAGCGCAGGAGATTGAGGAAGCACCACCCCGGGATCGGCAGCAGGCGCGTGAGGGCGCGGTGCAAGGGCCGCAGCCGGGCCGGTTTTCGGCGAATCCACTTCGTCAGAATTGGGACTGTTGGGAAGATGCCGCGTTGCTCGACGAGCCGGAAGCCCGTGCGCCGCGCCATGTCGAGGTACTCAACGACGGGACGATCGCCAGGATGCTTCTCCAGACTGGCCGTGTGGATCAATCTGCCCAGGAGCAGGAAATGCACGCGTGACTGGAGGTGCGCCAGGTTGGGCACCGAAATCAGCAGTTCTCCGCCTGGACGCACGACGCGAAACAACTCGGCCAGCGCTTTGGGCTGTTCTTCAAACGTCAGGTGCTCGAGGACATCGAGACACGTCGCGCGATCGAAGGCACCATCGCCGTAGGGCAGATCGGTGAGTGAACCGCGGGTGACGAACTCAGAGCTGTAATGGGGATCGACGCCTTCGATGGTCAGCCGGCCGCGAAATTCCTCGACGAGTACGCCCTCGCCACAGCCCGCGTCCAGCACTCGCGTGTCTGACGGCAGCGCGGTCAGATAGGCGCGCACAAAGGCGAGCTTCGCGAGATACGTTGGATAGAACTCCCAGTCGGGAGAAGGTTCCCGGTGGTAGTCGCCGCGAACGGCGTATTCGCCAGTAGGAGGGCCGGTCATGACCGGCGATTGTACCGCGCTGGACGGAGAGTCAGCGAATTCCGCCGCCCCCGCCGCCTTGACGCCCCCCGCTCCGGCCTCGCCCGCCGATGGTTGGCTCCACGCCCTGCACGGGGATGATTACACCAGGCACTGTGGAGGTCACCACACCGCCAGCGCCCGTACGTAGAGTGGGGTCAGGTGTGGCCGAGGCCCCAGGGGTCATCGGCGGCATGTTGCCTTGCATCGGCCGCACGGGCAGGATCTCGTCATCGGGCGATCCCTGAATCAATCGGGGGGCTGCCAGCGGTTGCGCCGGACCCTGGAAATTTGCTGGTTGTGTCGCCTGGGGAGCCGCATAGGAACTTGAGACCGCTGCCGATCGAGTGGCCAGGACGAACACGGTGCCGATGGTCGACATGTCAGCTGACATGTTTGCGCGCAGGGCAATCCCGTAGCCAGGCGCATCGCGCAACAACGAGCGCAGCACCTCTACCTCGGGCTGCTCCTTGAACTCCATCATCACCACCGGTGAGCCGCCCAATTTTTCGGCGTTCACAATCGTGCTGCCGCCCTTACGTGCCCATTCTGCCAGGATTTCCCGGAGCGTCACATTATTGGCAATCAGGGTCACCTGACCGTCGTTGAACGACAGGTCGAGCGTGCGCGAGTTCTGCGCCCGGATAGTACTCGTGCTTGCCCAGCCGATGACGAGGATTCCGACGATGACGCCGACCCGGTGGAATTTCATGGTTTCTCCCAAGACTCCCTAAGTATAGGCCTCTCGCTACTTAGACTCTCGACAGCGCCGTCTGGTTGAAATCGGTCAGAATTGCGAATTTTCAAAGGAGACTCTTGACCCAGAGTGGGGAATCCTTCTTCGGGAGGTCGCACGAACGGCAGATTTCCGGCCCTCCGTTCTCCAGATGTTGGCGCCGCACCTCCAGATACGCCGGCCCATTCCAGACGTCCGCGATTGTCGACGTCCTGAGGTCCCCCAGGATGTGCCGTCCGTCAAAGTCGGCACAGCACAGCGACACGCGCCCGTCCCACAGAACCGTAAATGTCTGCCACATGCGGTAACAGGGGAACGCGACGTTCGACGTGGCGTTGAGTGTGCCCGCCCAATTGTGCAGGTCGGTGATGTGGATCTTGTCGGCAATCTTGCGCCAATGTTCGATGAACTGCTGTTCGTCGGCCGAGTTGTCTTGTCGAACGAACGACAGGATCAGCTTCGGGCGCACCTGTCCGCTGGCCTTGCGCAACCGCACAAGTCTCTCGATATTCTCAATCACGTCGTCATAGCTCAGGTTCAGACGCGTGCTCTCGAACACTTCCTTGCCTGACGCGTCCACGCTGATGTTGATCGCGTCGAGACCCGCGTCGATCATCCCCTGTGCGATGTCTTCAGAGATCAGCGACCCGTTGCTGATCATTCCTACTTCAGCGATTCCTTGCTCTTTGGCGTAACGGACCTTGTCGACCAATCCTTTGTCCAGGAATGGCTCGCCGTAGTTGTGCACCCGGACGTGGGTAATGCCGAGCGCGACGCACTCGTCCACCACCTTCTTGAAGAGATCCATGTCCATGACGCCCTGGCGGCGATGCATTTCGTCGCGTGGACAGAACACACACTTCGCATTACAGAGATTCGTGCTTTCGATCTGGACGATGTCTGGCCAGCGTGCCGTACGCTCACGCCCCGTCTTGAGCAGAAGCGACCGCACCGTCTTGGCATTCTTGAGCAGTGCCTGTTCGGCGAGTTGGCGCGCGCGAGTGGAAAGACCGGTCACGCTTCTATTATGGCCGGGAATCCGCGCGGGCTCGTTCGTGCGCAATCACGCGGTTGAGGATCTCGTCGAGGCCGACGGTGGGGGTGTACCCGACCGCCGCCTGGATTTTTCGAAGATCGGGCACACGCCTGGGCATGTCCTCGAACCCGGCCTCGTAGGCCTGATCGTAGGGAATCAAGACGATTTCGGAGGCGGAACCGGTCATATGTTTGACCTTGCGAGCGAGGTCGAACATCGAAATTTCTTCGTGGTTCCCGATGTTAAACACTTCTCCGATGACCGCGTCGCTGGCGGCCAGCCTCAGGAGGCCGTCGACGACGTCGCCCACGTACGTGAACGCCCGAGACTGTGTGCCGTCACCAAAGACCGTAATCGGTTCACCGGCAAGGGCCTGTCGCACGAAGCTGGGGATGACCATGCCGTACCGACCCGTCTGTTTGGGACCGACGGTATTGAACAGGCGGACCACCACGACAGGCAGCTGATATTCCTTGAAGTAGGCGAGTGCCAAAAACTCGTCAAGCGCTTTGCTGCAGGCATACGCCCAGCGGTGTTTACTGGTCGGGCCCATCACCAGGTCCGCGGTTTCAGTAAAGGGCACGGCCGTGCTCTTGCCATAGACCTCAGACGTGGAAAACACGAAGACGCGCTGCTGGAGTCGTTTCGCGAGTTTGAGTACGACCTCGGTCCCGTGCACGTTGGTCTCAATCGTGCGGACCGGCGCTTCGACGATCAGCTTGACGCCCACGGCCGCCGCCAGATGGAAGATCACGTCCGCCCGGTCGACCATGTCACGCATCACCGACTCGTTCATGACGGTGTCAATGGTGTGCCTGAACCCGGGTCGCCCAATCAAATCGGAGATGTTCTCGAGGGACCCCGTCGAGAGGTCGTCGATCACCTCCACGGAGTGTCCCTGATCGAGCAGGGCTTCAGCCAAGTGTGATCCGACGAATCCGGCTCCGCCTGTTAACAACGCTTTCATCAATGAGGTCCCATCGTCAGAATGATCGCCGCCGTCTCCTCGGCGGCCGTTCCACGCGCTCGGAGGCCATACTGCTCCACAAACTCCCGTGCTGCAGTCTTGAGTCGCGTTCGCGTCTCGCGATCATACAGGAGCCGCTCCAGAGCGTTCCCGACTGTATCGTCGCCCGCGCCGAGCATGACCCCGGCGTCGACGAAGGGGCTCAAGTTGTTGGGCAAGCCGATGACCAGCGCTGGTAAACCCAGGACCAGCCCGTCGACCGCCACGGTGGAGTTGCGGGTGACCAGAGCGTCGGCGGCCGCGAGGAGCCGTGCGAGGTCGGCGTCTGCCGGCGCGAGAGCGACATTGGCGAGTCCGTCGATGTACGGGGTGTAGACGTCGGCATTCTCTGCCGGGTGCGCCTTGATGGCCAGGCAGATGCCAGGACGGGCCCGGACGGCATCGATCAGGGCCGGAAGCATCTCCTGCACCTCGGTGAACTTTGCGGTCAGGACGACCAGGTGTTGCCCGGCTTCGACGACGCCGACGGCCTCTCGGGTCGCCTGCCGGTCGGCGTCTGTGAGTCGAGCGATTCGCGCCACGAGATCGTCGAGGCGCGGGCTTCCAGTCACGGCCAGTCGGGTGGCCGGGAAGGCGCCGGCTGACCGCAGGTGTTGCTCGGCGTAGTGGTCGAACAGCAGCGTCTGGTCCGGCGCAGGGAATCCAGCGTCGTCGCCGTTCGCCAGCATTTCGTCGGGTTCGTGCAGGTAGTTGAGCCAGTGACGATAGATGAATCCGTGCTGCAGGCCAACCGACCGCACACCACGGCGTCGCGCTTCAAGAACGACCGCGCGACCCCAGCCGCCGGCTTCCGCGTAGGTGATTGCGGTGTGGCACTCAAGCGCGTCGAGTGCGGCCCCCGCTTCGTCCACGGCCCGTGCCGACCACGGCCACTGGACTTGGGCGACTCCGCGCAGTTCACGCGACAACACGGGCCAGAGGTCGCAGCCGCGGAACGCGGCTGCGTCGCGGATGCCCTCGCCTGCAACGATGGCATCCGCCAGCGCGTGTCGTGTCCGCCAGAGGGCCATCGATCCCTGCAACGCGGCCCAGGGAGCGAGCGATTCGATGGGCCTGATGGCCGGCGCGTCATGATCGGTGGCCATGGCGTCCCACCAGCGCCGACTGGTGAAGTTCTGCCGAGGGCCAATACCGACGAGCGAGACGGCGTCTGGCGCAGTTCGTGCCAAGGCGTCGAGCACCGGGCCGATGTAACTTTCTTGTCCACCATCCGGGTCCGTGGCCCCGCGCCAGAAGGCGGTGTGGACAAACGCGGCGATCGCGCTGGGCGCGGGCTGGGTGCGGCCCGCGCCCAGCGCGCGTGCCGTGATCTGACGGGCGCGCGACAGCGCGGCGGTCACGCCGACCTGCGCGCCTGACCAGAACATCCGGGGCGGGGCTCCAGCCCCGCCCCGGATGTCGGTCGGCACCCCGTGCGCGGCGCCAAAGGCGAGTGCGGCGGCCGCCGTCGTGGCGTCCGCGCCTTCGATGATGAGGCGCGCAGGGGCGTCGTCCGCTTGCGCGTGCTCAAGTGCGAGCACCGTGAGCACGGCACCATCGAGTTGCCGCATCTTCTGAAGATAGAGCTCGGTGAACCACCACAACGAGTCGTCGCGGTATCGAAAGCGGTTCCGCATCGTCAGGCCGCCGTACGGGACACGGCGCAGGCTCTTGATCCATGCGTTGGTGTCGGCGCGCGCCTGTTCTGCCAGTGCGGGTGTGATGAGGGCGCCGAGCGACTGCCGCCGCTCGATACCTGTGCCAGAGACACAAATGATGTGCGTATCGGCCATTTCAGCCCGTTTCTTTCCCGGCTGTTCTCAAAGACGCGAGCAGTTCCCGTGCGGCGCCGACCACCGTATCCACCGTAATGCCGTCGAGGCAGTCAGGGACGTGGCCGCGGCACCGTTCGGGCGGTAATCGGACCTGACCGCACGGACTACAGGGCAACTGCACTCGAAGTACACGCTGTGCGGCAGCCAGCGGGCCATACCGTCTCGGATCGGACGGACCAAACAGGGCCACCACTGGCGTGCCGACGGCGGCCGCCAGATGCATTGGGCCCGTGTCTCCCGTGATCAAGACGTCCAGGCGCGAGAGCAGAGCTGCCGTGCCGGGCAGATCCAGCGTACCGGCGGCGTCGATCACCGACAGGTCGCCCAGCAATCCGCGCACCTCATCCACCAGCGGGCGGTCTGCCGGCCCTCCCGTCAGCACCAGTGTCGTGTCTGGTTCGGTAGCCAGCGCCCGGCCGACTTCTGCAAATCTGGCAAGATGCCATTGCTTGGATTCACGTCCGCCTGCCACGTGCAGGCCGACCCGGCGCGGACGCGCACGGGAGAGGAGTGCGTCTGCTGCCGCCAGTGCTGTTGGGGGGGGCGTGATCGCTGCGGGAAGGGTGCCCGGTCGCCATGAACCACCCGTGGCGTGGTTGACCAGGGCCAGGGCGTTTGCCGACGTGTGCGCGGTCGGGTCATACGCCAGGGCGTCTGTCATGAGAGCGCCGCCTCCGCCGGTCCAATAGCCCACGCGTCGCGGCGCTCCGCTCAGCCACGCGAGGAGGTTGCTCCGAATATCCGGTTCAAAGTTGATGGCGAGGTCATACCGGCGCGCCCTCCAACTGCGCGCCTGCGCCCAGAGGTCCGGCCACGACAGGCCTGTGCCTTCACGCGCCAACCAGGGCACATCCACCACTGCGAGACGTGTCACGCCTGGAATCAGAGCTGCGATCGGCGCATTCCAACTGCCCACCGCCAGGTCGATTTCGGCTTCAGGCCACGCCGCGCGTGTCGAGGCGATCGCTTCAAGCACCATGAGGAGATCGCCAATCCGCTCAAGTCGAAGGAGCAGGATCTTCTTGGGTGCCACGACGGGCCGCCGTCGGCGCCACGCCAGCGGGCGCAAGCCCACGTCGGCCAGTCCAACCAGGATTCGTTCGCGCGGTGCATAAATCTGCAGATGATCAAACATCGTGTTTCACGCGTTAGCGCACGGTCACCGTATCAAGCATCACGCCAAGCTCGCGAGTGTCTCCCACTCCAAGACTGTCGTGGGGCGACCAGACGGTCGATTCCAAGCGAAGGGTGGCCGGCTCGTCGCTTTCAGCTGCGGCGGCGGCCAATGAGGGCGGGATCGCGAACCTGTAGAGCGCGAATCCGGCCGCGACGTCGATGTCACCGAGCAGAAGGCCATTGAGCAAGACACGGACCCGCGCTGGTGAGGCCGACGCCGGTCGCCCACCGTCGCCGATTTCCAGCACGACCTCAGTTTCAGTCCCGGTCATCCCCGACACGGCGACCTGCGACACGTCCTGCGTCCACCGAATACTCCGGTCATCGCTACGCTCCTTGGCGTGAAACCGCACGACGTGGAGGTCGTCGCGGTCTCCGACATCCAGCGTGAACGGACCCGCGGTCGGCAGGCCGCGCGAAAGCTGATAGACGCCGTAGTCGAATTCCTTGTGATGCACCGACGTGGGAAGGCGGTCCAGCGTCACTTCGAATTCGTCGACTTGAACCCGATCACTGGCCACCGGCGTCGCGACGATGTGGCGCGATAGCAGCGTGGTTCCGCCCGTGCCGACAAAGAAGACCCGGTCATACTTGGTCAGGGCGTCGTCAAGAAAGGCGCTGAACATGATTCGGTCCGGCCCGGCGGACCGCAGTTCGATCACACGCTTGTCATAGATATAGGCCAGCGGAGGACCGAAGACATGCACGTCTGAACCAGAGTCTCGTGCCTCCATGATGACGAGGTCGCGTTCGGTGAAGCGTGCGGCGAGGCGCTCCAGGTACGGAATGACGCCGCGATACTCGACGTGGGGCAGGACGGGGGCGGCCGCGGCGACGTAGTGCTGTGCCACGACGACCAACAGGACGGTGCCGGCCACCGCCCTGAGGAGGCTGGCGCCTCGTAGGGCACGGGTCAGCGGTCCGAGCGCCGCGGCGACGGCAAAGATGATGGATCCCGGCAGGATGATGGCGATGAAGCGACGGGCCAACCAGAAGTGTTCCGGGACGATCTTCAGCTTGTACAGCAGGAAGATCGAAAACGCGGCAAACGTGAGCACCAAGGCCGGGTCACGCCAGAAGTCACGGCGCGCGAACAGGACCAGGCCAGCAAGGGCCGCGACGAGCATGGGCCACCAGAGATAGATGTCGACAAAGTCGCGAAGGGCATGGGCGTCAGCCTCGACGAGTCTTCCCCCGGGCTCTCGGAAGAAGTAGGCATAGGTCGCCAACGCCAGGAGCACGCCAACCAACGCTAACGGGAACCACCGCTTCGCCGCCTCGCCGTGTCGATCACGGCTCGACCACAGCACGGCCACAATCACGCCGCCTGCCACGACGCCGGCGGCGACGTTCACGGGCGGCAGATTCGTCAGGAAGACCATCGCGCGCCAGAAGTAGGCGCGCATCAGACCCATTTGGTAGAACAGGCCGACTCCGGTCATCGCAAGTCCTGGCAGGAGGAAGCGGAGTCGCAGCCTGGCTTTCGGCGTGACGATCGGGACGAGCACCGTCACTCCGGCCATGACCACCACGGCCAGCAACGCATCAACACGCCCGAAAATCTGCAGTCCAATGAGCCAGGCCGACACCGGGCCAAAGAACGCATCATCATCCTGGTGTGCGCGGGCATACGCCAGCAGCGATGCAAACACGCCCGCTTGAAACACCACATCAGCGTTGGGATAGCGCGCGTACCAGACCTGAATGACGTGCAACCCCAAGAGCAGGGCTGATGCGAATCCGACCCATGGGCCAAACAGCCGTGCGGCGACAAAGTAGACCCCGAGCAGACCGAGCACGGCCCACCACGCGACGGCCTCGCGGGCGCCCGACAGCCCGTTCAGGCCATATCCGATGGCGATTGATGCGGGGAACAAGTGTGGAAACTGTCCAACCACCCTCCCGGTTGCCGGGTCCTGAATAAAGAACCCCATGAAGGCTCTGCTGTAGTAGTCCTCGCTGTGCTCTGACGGAAAGAAGAGATCTCGCCCGTAGTCGGGTACGGCGGCGATCGCCTGATCGGTAATCACCAGGGTGCCGCGCTGCGCGATTTGGATGCCCTCATTGAGTAACACCCCGGGATCCTTCCCACCAATGATGTACTCGGACACCGGAAAGAAGCGCCAGACGCCGACGACGATGAGGAGTACCGGAAGCACCAGCGTCCAGGTGGGCTTGCTCGTCGGGATCTGATATCTGAGGCGCCGACCGGAGACCAGGGCCATCCCGCACGAGAGGGCGGCGTTGACGACGAGCAGTGTCTGAAAGTCGTACCGGCCCACGGCTGCCGTGGCCAATACGACGGTCAGCGACCATGCCAGACTGAGCGTGACGTGCCAGAACACACGTTCTTCGACGGCGAGCGCCGCACGGGTTTCACGGCGCCAGAATGGCAGACGATACAGCGCGGCGCCCGGGAGATAGGCGACCAGCACAAGCGCGACCACTGTCGCGATCATCGCGTCCTACCCGCCAGTGCCCGGCTCGGGGAACGCATGGACCGCGGCGGCCACCCGAGCCACGTCGGCATCGGTGAGCGCCGGGTGGAGTGGGAGCGAGAAGATCTCACCGCACACCTGGTCGGCAATCGGACAGGCGCCGCACGGGAAGTTCGCCGCCGCACTCGCGAACGCGGGTTGGCGGGGAATGGGAATCGGGTAGTGGATCAGCGTGTCGATGCCCTCGGATCGCAGGTGGGCCTGCATCGCGTCCCGGTCTGTCGACCGCACCACAAACAGGTGATAGACATGCCCTGGGTCGCATTCACGCTGTACGACGAGGGGCGCGTGTGCCAGAGCCGCCCGATATGACGCACTCAGCGCACGCCTGCGATCGGTCCACCCGCGCAGGAGCGGGAGGCGCACCCGAAGGACGGCGGCCTGTATCTCGTCGAGTCTGGTGTTCACGCCGAACTCGGCGTGGTGGTAGCGATCGCTCTGGCCACCGTTGCGCAGGCGCTTCAGGCGATCCGCCAGCGCCGTGTCGTTGGTAATGATGGCTCCGGCATCACCCAGCGCGCCAAGATTTTTCGTTGGATAGAAACTGAACGCGCCCGCCGCCCCGATCGTGCCGACGGGGCGTCCTCCTGCGGTCGCCAGGTGGGCTTGGCACGCATCCTCAACGATCACCAGGTTGTGTCGATGAGCCACGCGCTCGATGGCCGCCATGTCAGCCGGCTGTCCATACAAGTGCACGGGCAGGATGGCCGAGGTCCGTGAGGTTACGGCGGCGGCCACAGCGGCCGGATCCAGCGTGAGTCGTTCCGGATCGATGTCTGCGAACACCGGTGTGGCGCCTGCCATCATGATGGCCAGCGCCGAGTAGGCCGCCGAGAGTGGTGACGTGATGACTTCATCCCCGGGACCCACGCCCAGGGCCCGGAGTGTCAAAGCGATCGCATCCGTGCCGGTCCCGACGCCTACGGCGTGTTTGGCCCCAGACGCGGCTGCGAACTCGTCCTCAAACGCCGAAAGCTCAGGTCCCAGGACAAACCATCCGCGTGTGATCACCCGATCAATCGCTGCGCGAATCGCGGCCGCATCCGCACCTGGCTGGAGATGCATGAAGGGGATCGCCGCACCTGGGCTCATGTGAGCGACTCCTCGTCATCGACGTACTTGTCGTGATGCGCCCGGTAAAACGCCAGCGTCTGCGTCAGTCCCTCTTTCAGGCTGACGGTCGAGCGCCATCCGGTCGCCTTCTGGAATCGAGTGGAATCGGAGAAAAAAGACCCGATGTCGATTTTCTTCGCCTCTTCAGGCCACGGGACGTATCGAACGCGACCGCTGCCAGCTGCGGCGATGAGCGTCTCAACCAAATCCTTGTGGCTCGTGGGTTCATGGCCGCCGACATTGAGTGCAAGCCCGTTGACGGTGTCCGTGGCGCCGGCTCTCAGGAACGCGTCCGCCACGTCGTCGACGTGGACGAAATCCCGCACCTGTGACCCATCTCCATAGACCTGGATTTCCCGGTTCTCAAGCGCGAGACGAATAAACCACCCGATGAACCCTTGTCGATTATGCCGAATGAGTTGTCGTGGCCCATACACGTTGGTGAGTCGAAGGGAACACGCCCGGACGCCGAAGACATTGTTGTAGACGAGGTGATACTGCTCGCCCGCGGCTTTGTTGATGCCGTTGATGTCAGTCGGCCGAACGAGCTGAGACTCATCCACCGGGAGTCGGTCGGGTCGCCCGTAGATTTGGCGCGTGCTGGCGTAGACGACCTTGGCGTCGGGGTTGTGACGACGGCAGGCTTCGAGCAACCCGAGTTGACTGCGGCAGTTGATGTCCAGATCCGTTTCCGGGTCGCGCATGCTATCGATGTGGCTGACCTGGCCTGCGAGGTTAAAGATCACCTCGCGGTCGCGCACCAGGTAGTTCATGGTCGTGGCCTGGCGCACGTCGGCCACATTGACTCGAAGTGTGTGTTCAAGTCCGTCAATGTTGAACAGGTTCCCGCCGTAGTCCGGGATCAGAGAATCCACGAGGAGGACGTCGGCACCGAGGTCGACCAGATGCCGCGCGAGGTTGGATCCGATGAATCCGAGTCCACCCGTAATCATCACCTTGCGATGTCGGTAGAAGTCGCGTGCGTCGCTCATGCGGGGTCGGCCTTCCGGTGAGCGCCGACGATGACCAGTTTGATCCACAGCTTGATCAGGTCGATGGCCGTGCGCCACAGCCGCGGAAAATTGAAGAATTGTGACTTGCCGAAAGCCCGATGGTAGTGATGCACGGGGACCTCTTCGATGCGGCATCGCGCGTCCGTCAGTTTCTTCATGAGTTCCAGGCAAATCACGCCGCTGTTGTGCTCGAGCGTGATCCGGTCAAACACGGAGCGACGAATCAGGCGGAAGTCACAATCCACGTCACGCACTTTCAGTCCGAACAGCAACTTGACGGTATGGTGGTAGATCCTTCCGATGATGATTCGGTGCAGGGGGTCAGACCGACTGATCTTGTATCCATTGACCACGTCAACGCCCGGGGCCATCCTGCTCCACAGGGTTGCCATCTCCGCCGGATCGTACTGGGCGTCGCCATCGGTGTAAAAGATGAGTTCCTTGCGGGAGCCGGAAAAACCTGACCGGAGGGCACCGCCATAGCCCCGGTTTGTCGGATGATGGATCGTTCGGACTTCCGGATAGGTGCGGACCAACTCGTCCACGATCTCGGCGGTGTGATCGGCGCTGCCGTCGTTGACCACAATGATCTCGAAGTCTCCCGTCAGTTTCTGTGCGGCGCTCCGTGCCTCAATGACCAGGCTCGCGATCGTTCCGCTATCGTTGTAGGCCGGAAAAAATATACTCAACCCGGGGGTCTTGGACGAAGGATCGGTGACCATTAACGTGTTGTAAACGCTAACATGCCGTCTCGAACGGTCACAAGGCTATCGGCGCTCATGGCTAGTCTCTGAGACGAGCGCGGGCGTACGCCGCGACCATGCGTTCTGCCGTTTTGGTCCACGAGTGATCGGCCAGGACTCTCGCGCGGGCACTGGCGCCGAGGGTGTGTCCCGTGTCCGGTGAGGCGAGCAGGCGCGTCAGTGCCGCCGCAAGGGCGCCAGCATCCCGCTCGGGCACCAGGAGGCCGTTGTCACCATCGGTGATGGCCTGTGGCAGACCCCCGGCGATGGTCGCCACGACGGGAGTCGCAGAGGCGAGCGCCTCGAGCGCAAAATTTGGTAGTCCATCCACGTTTCCTGCATCGTCGCGAACTGACGGGACCACGACAATGTCGGCCGCGGCGTTGAATCGGGCGACCATATCCTGGGATTGTGCGCCGACGAATCGGACCGGAAGGCCGGAGGCCCTGGCGCGCAGTGACGCGGCCAGGTCACCGTCGCCTGCAATCACCAATTGCAGGCCGGGCAGGGTTGGATGAATCTGCCGAAGGGCGTCGATCAGGTATTCGAAGCCCTTCTTGCTGACGAGTCGGCCACCCGTAAAGAGCAGGGGGCCCTCGCCGAGAGCAAACGTGGTCCGAATATCGGCACGGGCGGATGGGTCAGGCGCGAATCGGGTCGTGTCCACCCCGTACGGGACCGTTTCGGTCCGCGTGGGATCGGCACCGAGCGCGATGGCCCGATGATGCAGGTCGTCCGAGCAGGCCGTGACGGCTCCGGCGCGCTCAAACACACGACGAGCCAGTGCCCCAATCAGCGGGTGCCGCTCGGCGACAAAGACATCCGACCCGTGCAGACTGAGCGCCAGTGGCAGACGTCGCGCGGCGGCCGCCGCAATGACGCCACCGGGGATGACCCAGTGACCATGCATGACCGTGGCGCGGCGCTTGTGTGCAACGCGCCAGGCTTTGAACCATCCTGCTGCGACGGCCGCTGGAGCGACGGCCCAGGCTGTCGCACGGACGTCCGTGTCAGCGCGCAAGCCGCCTGCGTAGCCGAACACGTTCAGTGATGCCACCGGCGCGTACTTGAAGAAATGAAAAAACACTCCGTCCTCCACCCGGCCGCGTGTGATCGCCGGGTGCCAGGGGGCCACCATGTGCACCTCGTGCCCCAGTGCGGCGACGCTCTTTGCGATGGGCTCCATGAAGCTGCCGACGCCGTCACCCGGAAATCGTGGGTACGAGGTGGCGACCATGACAACAACTTCACGCATGGCGGTTCATGACCGGGGTCGCCGCAGACGCCCACCGCGAAGGATGATGCGCCACGGCGCCAGGAGCGACTCAAGAAGGACAGGGCCGGATACTTTGGAATAGCCCTTTTGACGCTCGATAAAAATGATCGGCACCTCGCCGATCCGGCAACCGCCACGAGCGGCTTCGACCAGCATCTCAGGAAGAAACGCGTACCCGCTGGTTCGCGTGTTCCCCAGCGGGAGCCGGGCCAGCGCGTCACGGCGCCAGGCGCGATAGGCGCTGGTGCAGTCATTGGGGCTCAGGCCGGTGATGAAGCGGATGTACCGGTTTGCAAACGCCGAGAGAAAGATCCGATGGAGCGGCCAGTTCACCACGCTGACGCCGTTCAGGTAGCGCGAGCCGATTACAAGATCATAGTGATCCAGTGCGGCCGCCAGATCCGGCAGATAGGCGGGGTCGTGCGAGAGGTCAGCATCCATCTGACAGATCGTCTCGGCATCCGAGGCAAGGGCGTGTCGCAGGCCGTCGACGTAGGACCGTCCCAGTCCGCGTGGGCCCGTGCGATGCAGCACCTCGACGCGCCCCGGGTGTTGAGCGGCCAGCGCGTCAGCGAGCTCCCCGGTGCCATCTGGCGAGGCATCGTCGACGACAAGGACGCGAGCGAAGTCGTGCGCGAGAATGCCGGCCACGACCGATTCCAGATTGACGCGTTCGTTGTAGGTCGGCATCACGACCAGGAGGGACCTCATAGCGGCACCGCCGGGGACACGGGACGTGTGTGACGCGGAACGCAGCCGGCTGCGGCGAGAATCAGCAGGGCCGGATCAATGCCTGGAATCCTAAAACGCTCTTGTGGGAAGAAGGCCAGACAGACCAACACAGCAGAGGCCACCAATAACCAGAGTCCCGGGAGAGTGCTGAGGCGGTCGCGCCAACGCCAGAGACCCACGAGCCCGGCCAGAAGTGCCAATGCATATGAGATCACCGACCCGGCAAAGTACAGACGGGAATGCAGTCGATACGAGGGGCCGAAGGGGACCACTGTGTAATACACCTTGCGTGCCTGGAGGGCGACCCAGTCAAACGGATGAGCTCGAATCCAAGCGAATGCCTCGCGATAGTAGATCGGTTCCATGGCTTCTTCGCTCACGTCCGGGTACTGTCCGCGCAATCGCTGGCTATCGATTTTGATGGCCGGGTTCGCAGCCATGTCACCTTCGCCGATGGCGAGGGGGTGATTCCCGGTCCAGAAAGTGATGCCACCCTCGGAGGCGACCAGCACAAATCGATCATGAACCTCATAGTTTCTGATGGTCCATGGAAGGACAACCAGCAGCGCTCCAAGGGTGAGTGCTGCGACGGAGTTCCATTGCCGTCGACATGCCCAGTACGGAGCGGCAAGCACCAAGAAAAACAACATCGCCGGTCGGACAAGAATGCCGACTCCTGCGAGGAGGCCGCACGCCAAAGCGGTTCGAAATGTGCGCGACGGGGCAGCCGAATGTGCTCGGTCGAAGGTCCACACCACACACAAACCGAGGGGCCAGAAGAGGGCTTCGCTAAACGCGTACGCGGAAATCCAGACCAAGGGCGGATAGACGGCGGCCAAGAGCGCCGCGACTGTTGCGGCCTGTGGTCCCGCCAGTCTGGCGGCCAGGGCAGCGGTCATGAGGATGCCTAACCCCGCGACCAGCGACTGGGTCACGGTGACCATGATGGGGACGCTGGTTGGGACCGTCGCGCCGCCGCCCCCGGCCAGCGACAAAAACGCCGGGTAGCCTGGGGCTCGTCCGAACGGATCTGTCGGACCGTTTCGCACGGCAGCGTCGTAGACGAATCCGTCTCCAGCGCGCAGACTGCGAGCGAGGGACAGATACTCGGCCTCATCGCGAGTCAGGGCCTGGTCCACCCAGTAGCCGAGGCCAAACGCGAGGCGTAACAGCACGCCAAGGGCCACAATGATCAGGAGTCTATTGCCGCGCATCGAATCGTTGCGCGGCAATCTGCTCTGAAACCAGTCCGACCAGGAAGACCACGACCCCGAACATGATCAGCAACACCGACGAATTGGCGATGTGCATCTGTGTGGCGATGGTCCACGCGGCGTACGCCGCTCCGACCAGAAAGGAACCGCCAGCCACCGGCAGGAAAATTCGCATGGGACTGTAAATCGTAATCACGCGCAGAATGATCACGAGAAACTTCAGGCCGTCGCTCGATAGCCGAATCTTTGAGTGACCCGTGCGCTGCCGGGCATCAATCGGCTCAAACAGCACGCTGTGGCCAGCCTTGATAAACGCCAGCGTCGTGGTCGTTGGCGTTGAGAACCCGTTGGGCAGCAGGAACAAGAGCTCACGGAGCAGACTGAGTCGCGCGCCGCGGAAGCCCGACGTCAAATCCGGGATCGGTCGCTCTGCCAGATATCCCGCGAGCCAGTTCAGCAACGCATTGCCGACGCGTCTAACCACACCCGCCTGCGTGGCGGCAGACCGCGCACCCACGACCAAATCGTACTCGCCGAGTCGCGACACCAGTCGCACGGCATCTGATGGTTTATGCTGCCCGTCGCCGTCAACAATCAGTAAATAGGAGCCGGTCGCGGCCCGAATACCGGCTTTGACCGCAGCGCCATTGCCCTTGTTGTACGGCTGCCTCACCACCCGGGCGCCCACGGCTTCGGCCTGAGCCGCAGTCCCGTCATCCGACCCGTCGTCGACGACCAGGATTTCGTGCCACTCCGCCTCGGCCCGCAGGTCGCCGACGACGCCCGCGATCGCATCGGCTTCATTAAAGGCTGGAATAACGATGGAGACCTCGGATGGTGATGCCATCAGCGATTGTCCTCTCGTTCCTGTCGTTCCCCTGGAGGGGCGATGCCATTCTTGCGCAGTTCCAGTCGACGGATGCGGTAGAGGATGTCCTCAAGCAGTTTTCTGGTGCCCGAGATGGCGTCCGCGACCAAGCCGATGACCACGACCTGGAAACCGACGATCATCAAGACCGCAGACAGGATCAACGATTGCAGATGTCGATCGCCGTACGTGTCACCCGCGATCAGGAAGTAGAGGTAGCGCAGCGAAATGGCAACCCCCACCGCAAAAATAGAGCCGCCGATGTAGCTGAACACCTTCAGCGGTTCGTGCATCGTGTAGATGCGAACAATGGTGGCCGCCGATTGCTTGATGTAACCGTAGACGCTGTTAAAAAGCCGCGACGGTCTTGTGTGGGGGTTGGTGCCCACCTCCACGTGCGCGATGGCCATCTTTATTTTGCCCGCCTGGATGATTGACTCCAGCGTGTACGAAAACTCAGAGACGATGGTCATGCGCAGGGCGGCTTCGCGCGTGTACGCACGGAATCCACTCGTCGTGTCGGGAACTTGCGTGTTTGAGACCTGCCGGACGACCCAGCTTCCCAGGCGTTGAAGGAGTTTCTTGGGCCATGACATGTGGGCGATGTCGCGGATGTTCCGGTCGCCGATCACAATGTCGGCTTCGCCGGCGATGAGCGGGGCCACGAGGCGGGTGATGTCCTTCGCCGCGTACTGATTGTCCGCGTCGGTGTTCACAATGAAGTCGGCGCCCGCCTTGAGGCATGCGTCGATTCCGGCCGTGAACGCCGCGGCGAGTCCCTTGTTCCGACGGAAACGGACCACGTGGTGGACGCCGTGCGCTCGCGCGACCTCGGACGTTCCATCGCGAGATCCGTCGTCAATGATCAACCACTCGATGACGTCGACGCCCTCAACCGTGCGCGGCAGGTCTGCCAGCGTGGCCGGGAGTGTGCTCGCCTCGTTCAGGCACGGAATCTGAATAATGAGTTTTGCCACGTTAGACCAAGTCGCCCACCAGGCGTTCGATCACGCCCGTCCAGGTAATCTCTCGAGCGCGTTCGAATCCCGCGTCTCCCAAGGCGGCGGCGAGCCGCCGGTCGCCATCCAGTTGTGCCATGACTGCCCCCATCGCGGCCGGGTCAGGCGCGCAGGAATAGCCGTTCACGCCGTCGACGACAAACTCGTTCGGGCCTCCCGCATCCGTCGTCGTGATGACGGCCTTGCGCGACAGGAACGCCTCCAGCGTGACGTACCCGAAGTCCTCATCGTACGGCGGAAAGACCACGGCGAGTGCCCCCGAATACAACGAGAGCAGGTCCGCGTCGTCGACTGCGCCCAGAAAGTCCACCCGATCGGCAACGCCAAGCGAGTCGGCCAACGCCTCAAAGGCGACGGCCTGGGTGCCTGTGCCCGCCACCTTCAGGCGAAGGGGGCCTGGCACGTGCGCCAGCGCGCGGATGGCCAAGTCAACCCGTTTGACCGACTCCAGTCGTCCGACCGACAGGACATAGTCGCCGTAGGGACCTGGCCCAAGTTGACTGGCCAGACGAGGCGGATGGTACAAGGCTTCCGCCGGCACTCCGTTGTAACGGTTCGCGCGGTCGGCCGTGTTACGTGCGTTGGCAAAAAGTCGACGGCATTCGCCCAGCATCTGCGTGTCGAGCGCGATGATTTTCTCACGGAGTGCCACGTCGACTTCGATATGGGCGAAATCACTGAACGGGGTTCCGGTCAACTCGTACGCGGCTCGATGCTGGTGAATCAGCCAAGCCACCTTATGTGAGTGACGGACAAAATAGGTCGGGAACTTGGTTGCGATGACCAGATCGATCGGCCGACCATTGCTTTCTGACAGGTCAAGGAGTCGCCAGGCCGCAGCATGGGCCAGAATTTCTTCTTTGGGGTACCACTTGAAGGGCACGCTGACGAGTTCGGTCAGAAATCCATGCTCCCTCAGCTGCGCCACCAGCTCTCGCACGTGATATTCGGCTCCACCGTGCACAAAAGGCACCTGAGCCTCGCAAACCAAGACGGTCTTCATAGGGTGGGCTGACGCTCTGGGTGCAGACGGGTTACGCGAGCCATGCGGGAATGCTGATCGTAACACGCCTCCTTGAAGGCGAAAATTAGACGTAAGTTCAATTTCTTCTGCACTTTACGATTGACACCCCATGCCACTGCTCCTACTATCGCAGTGGACATATTTGGAGCAAAGTGGAGTAAACAGTGCTTCGGGGAAATTATTCAGCCAAGATCGATGACAAGGGTCGGCTGAAAATCCCGAACGCCTTCCGGGCGCTCGTGGAGGATCAGCACGGCGCCGGTCTGTACCTCACTAGTGTGACGGGTGAGTCAGTGCGGATTTACCCCATGCCGATCTGGCTCGGCGTCGAAGAACGCCTGCGCCGTATGCCAAGTACGCATCCGGCCCGCCTCAAGTTTCTCGACCGCGTGAACTATTTTGGCCAACTCAGCGAGTTTGACAGTCAGGGGCGTGTATCGGTGCCACCTCGACTCCGCGATAGTGCCGGCATTGTGGGCGAAGTCGACGTCTTGGGACAGGTGGATTACCTCGAGGTCTGGAATCACGATCGTCTGCTGGCGAAGTTCGACCGCGAGCCGTTTACCGACGACGACGCGAAGGCGTTGGCGGAGTTTGGGATCTGACGAACACGAACACGCACGCGCCGGTGCTCGTGGCCGAGACGGTGGCGATGCTCTCGCCGACACCCGCGGGGTGCTACGTGGATTGCACGCTGGGGCTTGGCGGTCATACCGCGGCCCTGCTTGAGGAGGGGGCTGGTCGTGTGATTGGCGTCGACCGCGACCCTGATGCGTTGGGGGTGGCCCGAGAGCGGTTGGCGGTGTTTGGAGACCGGGTGGAGTACGTGCACGCGGACTATCGGGAGTTGCCGCGGGTGCTACAGGAGGTCGGCCGGTCTGCAGTCGACGGAATTTTGGCGGATTTTGGGGTGTCGTCGATGCAGCTTGACGTCCCGGAGCGTGGGTTCAGTTTTCGGCAGGACGGCCCGCTTGATATGCGGATGAACCAGACCGCCGGGCCGTCTCTGGCCGAGCTCCTCGAGACTGTGGACGAAACCGACCTAGCGAACGTGATCTATGAGTTCGGTGAGGAGCGGAAGTCGCGTCGGGTGGCTCGGGCGATCGTCAAAGCTCGGGATGAAGGTGTCCTGTCTGGCACGGCCGCGCTGGCGTCGGCAGTTCGGCGCGCGGCCGGCGGTGGGACGTGGCAGCGGATCGATCCCGCGACGCGGACGTTCCAGGCGCTGCGCATCTGGACCAATCGCGAGCTGGAGGGACTCGATGTGTTCCTCGAGGCCGCGGCCGGGTTGGTGGTGGTCGGCGGGCGGGTGGCCGTGATTGCGTTTCACTCGCTGGAAGATCGCGTCGTGAAACATACGTTTCGACGGTTGGGCGCGGCCGACCCCGGGGGGGCGGCGACATGGCGCGTGGTGACGCGGCGTCCGGTTGTTCCGGAGCCGGACGAAGCAGAACGCAACCCGCGGGCGAGAAGCGCTCGCTTGCGCGTGTTGGAGAGGGTCGCATGAGTATCGACCGTAACGGTATCGACTTTGAGTACGCCATCAAGAAAGACGTGCGGAACAATCCGGTCGTGCGTGGTGTGGACGTGCAGCAGCGTCGCGACTTCATGCGGAACCTTGCCATCGGGGGCCTCGTCGTGGGCATGCTGCTCTTTTCTGCCTGGCAGCACTACCTCATCATCGACCACAGCTACCGCGTGCAGCAGTTACTGGGCAAGCGGACGACGGCGGAAGAGTTGAACCGCCGGCTGCGACTCGAAGTGGAGTCGCTGCGGGCCCCGGCACTCATCGAGGCCCGAGCCATGCGGGAGCTCGGAATGGTGTACCCGACGTCCAATCACACACTGATCATCGAACGCGTCATCTCGTCTACTGCCTCCAAAGCAGCGGTCGCGCGGGCGCGCTGACGGGGCTGCGCGCAAGCCAGTGGGAGGGGTCATGGAGCCGGAACAAAACAGAACGACGCGCGCGACGTTGGATCCGCTGCTGTCAGACGCCGACCTGCCTGATGCCGCGTTTGAGGCCAATTGGCGCCGCGCCTATCGTCGCCGCCTGCTGATCGTGGGTGTCGTCCTGACCGTGTGGACCGCCAGCATCGAGGCGCGGCTCGCGTATCTCCAAATCGTGCGTCATCCGGCGTACCTTGCCAAGGCGACCGACCAACAGACAGCGGTCGTGTCTCTGCCCGCCAAGCGGGGCGAAATCCTCGACCGTAACGGCGAGGTGCTGGCCACCTCTGTCGACGTGGACAACGTCATCGCCAGCCCGCGCGCGGTCGCAGACGACGCCGGGACGGTGGATGCCCTGTGTGAGGCGTTTGCCAATTGCACCCAGGAAGAGCGCACGCGATTGACTGCGACATTGGCGACGAACCAAGGGCGCGGGTCGGCCTACGCCACTATTCGGCGGGCAGTTTCGCCGGCAATCGCGCGTCGAGTCGCCGCCCTGGAACTCCCAGGCGTCTGGTTGGAGTCCGAAACCAAACGCTTTTATCCCAAGCGTGAACTTGCCGCGCACGTACTCGGATTTGTCGGCCGTGACCACAGAGGCCTTGGCGGCGTTGAAAACGCCTTTGACGGTCAAATCAGAGGCAAAGATGGACGGGCGCTCCGGCTCAACGACGCGCTGCAGCGGTCGTATGAGAGCCACGTGGAATTGGCACCGACAGCCGGGGCCAGCCTTGAGCTGACCATCGATCAAACCATTCAGTTCTTTACCGAGCGTGAGTTGCGCACGGCGGTCGAACAGCATCAGGCCACCGCGGGCACGGCAATCGTCATGGACGTATCGACCGGCGACATTCTTGCGCTGGCTAACTATCCGACGTTTGATCCCAACACGCCTGGGTCAGTCAGCAATGCGCAATGGCTCAACCGCGCGGTCCAGGAAGTCTACGAGCCCGGCTCCACATTCAAGATTGTCACGGCCGCCGCTGCGCTTGAGGAAGGCGTGCTGTCGCCCTCTTCTCTGATTGATACGTCACCGGGGGTCATTCGGGTGGGCCGGGTCCGGACGGTGGAGGATACGCATCCACACGGGGTGCTCACGTTCGAGGACGTGATCGTGCTGTCGAGCAACGTTGGGGCGATCAAGGCTGGCTGGCAGATCGGCGCCGAACGTCTCAATCGGTACGTGCACCGCTTCGGGTTCGGGGAAGTGCGGGCGCCGGACTTTCGCGGCGTGAGTGGGGGCAAGGTCTGGCGGCCAGAACTGCTCGACGACAGTGCGTTGGCGTCGGTGTCAATGGGCTATCAGGTGAGCGTGACACCTCTGCAGATGGTGACCGCCGCGTCGGCTGTGGCCAACGGTGGCACTCTGTTTCAACCACGCATCGTCCGAGCGGTGATTCGGGATGGTCGGCGAGAGTTGGTGACACCTGCACCATCGCGTCGAGCCATTTCCGCGCAAACGGCAGCCACGCTCACGGCGATCATGGAACAAGTTGTCGATCGCGGAACGGGGAAGCAGGCCCAGGTGTCTGGGTATCGAGTGGCGGGCAAGACAGGCACCGCCCAGAAGATCATCGACAGGCAATACTCAAAGACCGACCACACCGGGTCTTTCGTCGGATTTGTGCCAGCCGGGAATCCTTCTTTTGCGATCTTGGTCGTGATTGATCAGCCTCGGATTGGGGGCTACTACGGAGGCACGGTCGCGGGACCGGCCTTTCAGCGTATTGCCGAAGCCTCGCTGCGGCACCTGGGTGTGCCGAGTACGAGCAACCCGGCGCCTCCGATCGTTGTGACGACAGACGCCACACTGATGCGACGGACCATCCGGGATGCCAGCCCAGCGCCGGTCAGGCAGGTCGTGTCGTTCTCGGCGGTGATGCCGGACGTGGTCGGCCTTGGCGCCCGCGATGCGACGCGCGTGCTGACGCGCGCGGGGTTGGCCGTGCGTGTCAGTGGGCGGGGCCGCGTGATCTCGCAGTCTCCTGACGTTGGGACACCAGTGGAGTCTGGCGACACAGGCGTGATCGAGCTCGGCCGTGTCCCCGCTGTTCGACTGACGGCCCCCGGTGGCGGGGGCGGCCAATGACATTAGCCGCGCTGATCGCGGCATCGCCCACGATGCGTGAAGCTGCTGTGGGTGTCGCCTCGGGCGTGGCAGACGTACACGTGTCGGCGGTCACACATGATTCGCGCGCGGTCACACCGGGGACCGTGTTCGTGGCGATCGTCGGACATCGGGCCGATGGAGCTGCCTTTGCGGCGCAGGCGATCTCTCAGGGGGCCGTGGCCGTGGTGGCCGAGAGTGACCCACCCAACGATCCACTCGCCACCACATCTGTGCCGTGGTTGCACACCACGGACGCGCGGTTGGCTTTGGCGGACCTTTCGGCAGCGTTGTACGAACATCCCAGTGATGACCTCGCCGTGGTCGGTGTGACTGGGACGAACGGCAAAACGACCACGACCTATCTGTTGGCTTCCGTGCTCGACGCCGCTGGTATGCCCTGTGGGCGACTTGGAACCGTGAGCGTGAGGACCGGACCACTGCCCGGCGACGAGATGGACGCTGTGCGCACCACTCCAGAGTCGAACGAGGTCCAACGCCTGTTGCGCGAGATGGTCACACACGGCTGTCGGTCATGCGCCATGGAAGTGTCGTCCCATGCGTTGGCTCTGCACCGCGTGGCTTCTGTCAGATTTGCCGCGGCGATCTTCACGAATCTGACCCGTGATCATCTCGATTTCCACGGCGATATGGCGGCGTATTTTGATGCCAAGTGCCGGCTCTTCGAACTGCTCCCGGCCGACGCGCCGGCGATCATCAACCTTGACGATCCCAGAGGCGCGGAGCTGGCGGCGCGCCTGCCACATTCCGTGACCTTTGGCGTCAGTCGCGCCGCAGATGTGCGCCCAGAATCGGTGCAGGCGTCGCTTGATGGCCTGGCGTTTGATGTTACGACCCCGCGCGGACGCCTGGCCGTGCGGTCGTCTCTCGTCGGTTGGCCCAACGTCTCGAATATTCTCGGCGTGGTTGCCTGCGCCGTTGCGCTCGACATTCCCGACGCCGCGATCACGCTCGGACTCGCGAATCTGGAGGGTGTGCCTGGCCGCTTTCAGGTGGTATCCGGTTCGACGGATGACGTCCGGGTCGTCGTCGACTATGCCCATACAGACGACGCGCTGAAAAATTTACTTGAGACGGCGCGCACACTCAGCCACGGTCGGCTGATTACGGTGCTTGGCTGCGGTGGCGATCGTGATCGATCCAAACGTCCGCTCATGGGTGCGGTTGCCGCCCGCTTGAGCGACCTGGTGGTGCTGACCTCTGACAATCCCCGTTCGGAGGAGCCGAATCGAATCATCGATGAGATCAAGCGGGGAGTCGTGCAGCCATCGGAACCGGGCGGTTCCCGCCGCGCTGGCACACCGCTGCTGGTGCACGCTGAGCGTCGCGTGGCGATCGAACAGGCGGTGCGGGCCTCGCGTCCAGGCGACGTCGTGCTCATTGCCGGCAAAGGTCACGAGAAGTACCAGGTCATTGGCGACCGCACGCTGCCGTTTGACGATGTTGAAGTCGCCCAAGCGGCCCTGTCCCAGCGCCGGGCGGCGCGACGATCGTGAGTGCCGTCGTGAGTGCGTTTGTCTTGACAGCCGGGTTAGTGGTCGAGGCGACCGGCGGTCGCCTTGTGGCCGGCGACGTGGGCCGTGTCTTTGACAGAGTGTCGACAGACAGTCGGACGATGGCGACCCAGGCCGGGGCTGTCCGGGGGGCCGGTTCGTTGTTCATCGCCCTGAGTGGACCGCGTTTTGACGGCCACAGGTTCGTCGCGGAGGCTATCGCCGGCGGGGCGGCGGGCGTCTTGGTCTCGACAGCCCCAACGGTTACGGGAGACGCCGCCGTGATCCTGGTCGATGATCCGCTCCAGGCGCTGCAGCGACTGGGGCAGGCGGTGCGTCGACGTTCCGGTGCGCGCGTGGTGGCAATCACGGGCAGTGCCGGTAAGACCACCACCAAGGAGGCGACGGCCGCGTGTCTGGCGTCCAGATATCGGGTGTTCCGGAATGCAGGCAACCTGAACAACCACATCGGCCTCCCCTATTCGTTGCTCGAACTGCGGCACGGTCCCGACGTGGCTGTCGTGGAACTGGGCATGAACCACGCTGGTGAGATCCGGAGACTCGTCGCCCTGGCCGAGCCGGACGTGCGGGTGTGGACGAACGTGGGAAACGCGCACATTGGCCAGTTCGGATCGCCTGAGGCGATCGCTGTTGCCAAAGCTGAGATCCTTGACGACGCGACTCCGTCAACGCTTGTCGTCGCCAATGCTGACGACCCCCTGGTGATGCAGCACGTCTCTCAGAGTCCAGCGACCGTGCGCACGTTTGGTTTTGGTCCACGCGCGGATGTCTGCGCCACGCAGGTCCACGACCGCGGGTTTGATGGAACGCGGGCCGAACTGACGACCCCGTGGGGACCGGTCTCGCTCCAGGTTGGTTTGGCCGGGCGCTCGAACCTGCTCAATGTCTTGGCTGCTGTGACGGTGGCGCTCGAATTGGGGGTGCCTGCCACGGACGTGGCCCGCGCGGCCGCCACAATTGTGGCGCTCGACCAGCGGGGTGCGTTCAGTGAACTCGCCAACGGCGCCCGGTTGGTGGATGACTCCTACAATGCCAGTCCCGCTGCGGTGAACGCGATGTTGGTCACGCTGGCCGCTACGTCGACCGAAGGGCGACGGATCGCGGTCATTGGCGAAATGCTGGAATTGGGTGACGGGTCGTCGGCGCTGCATATCGAGTGCGGCCGAGCGGCGGCGGGCGCTGGAGTTGACGTACTGGTTGCTATTGGAGGGGCGGCGGCGTACAGCCTGTTGGACGGCGCTCGTGAGTCCGGGATGAACCCCTCACAGCTGCTGAGATTTGCCGACAGTCTCTCGGCCGCTGACGCAGTCGCCGAGCTGGTCCGACCAGGTGATCTGATCTTGGTCAAGGGGTCGCGCGGTACGCACACAGAGATCGTGGCCGATCGTCTGAAGGAGGAGGCCTGATGCTGTATCACCTCCTCTATCAAGGCCTCGGCCTGAACGTGGTCCGCTACATCACGTTTCGGACCGCCGTGGCCAGCTTGACGGCGTTGGTCCTCAGCCTGCTTTTGGGCCCCTGGATGATTCGCCGCCTGCGCGCGTTTCAGATCGGTCAGGTTGTGCGGCAGGACGGCCCGGCCAGTCATCAGGCGAAATCCGGCACGCCCACGATGGGTGGCCTTCTGATTTTGACTGCCGTCTTTCTTCCGACGCTGTTGTGGGCGGATCTACGAAACCCTTATGTCTGGATTGCCGTGCTCTCCACCGCCGCCTTCGGTGCAATCGGGTTCGCCGACGACTACCTGAAGGTGACTCGGCGTAGTCACCACGGGCTGCTCGCGCGCTACAAAATGCTTGCGCAAATCCTGGTCGGGCTCGCGGTGGGTGTCGCCCTGCTGCAGTTGTCTGGCCTGAGTCCGGCGGAGTACCACACGCGGTTGATGATTCCCTTCTTCAAGGCGGGGGTGCCCGACATCGGGTGGGCCTATGCGTTGTTTGCCATGTTCGTGCTCGTCAGTGCGTCGAACACGGTGAATCTCACCGACGGTCTCGACGGTCTGGCGATTTCGACCTTCGCGGTATCGGCGGCCACGTTTACGGCGCTGACGTATGTCACCGGCCATCGAGCCATCGCCGACTACCTGTTGATCCAGCCGTCGGCCATGGCTGGCGAGTTGACGATCTTCTGCGGGACGCTTGTGGGGTCGAGTCTTGGCTTCCTGTGGTGGAACTCCCATCCGGCTGATGTGTTCATGGGTGACGTCGGTTCTCTCGCATTAGGCGGCGCCTTGGGCACTGTGGCGATCTTGATCAAACAGGAACTGCTGCTGCCTATCGTCGGAGGGGTCTTCGTTCTTGAGGGGTTGTCGGTCATTCTCCAGGTTGGCTCATTCAAGCTTCGGGGGAAGCGCATCTTCAGGATGGCGCCCCTGCATCATCACTTTGAACTGATCGGCTGGACCGAGCCGAAGATCATCATGCGGTTTCTGATCCTGGCGATCATTTTTTCGCTGCTCAGTTTGACCACGCTGAAGTTGAGGTGAGGGGATGAGCTTCAGTGTGAACAATCTTCGTGTGACGGTGGTTGGCGCCGCTCGTAGTGGCCTGGCGGCGGTCGATCTGCTGTTGGCTCACGGTGCCCGCGTGACGCTCGCCGACGCGGCGACGTCGCTCGACGAGGCCGCAGGTCTGGGCGGCCTGCGCGATCGTGGAGTGCGGGTAGAACTGGGTGCTCACACGGACGACCAGTTCGTGTCGGCGCACCTCGTCGTGGTCAGCCCTGGTGTGCCTCTGGGTGTGCCGGCGTTCGAGCGCGCACGGCAGGCCGGGATTCCGGTCATCGGAGAGCTTGAACTGGCCTCGCGTTGGTTGCGTGGTCGCCTGATCGCGATTACAGGCACCAAGGGAAAATCGACCACGACGACTCTGGCATCGCGGATGTTGGCCGAGGCCGGTCTGGACGCGCCTGCGAGCGGCAATATCGGCACGCCACTCAGTGGGCGGGTGGATGCGTCAACGCCAACGACACTGCACGTGGTCGAAGCGAGCAGCTTTCAGCTCGAAACGATCGAGACATTCCACCCCTGGATTGCCGTCCTGTTGAATGTGACGCCCGATCATCTCGACCGGCACGGGACGCTCGAGGCGTACACGGCGGCCAAGGGCCGCGTGTTTCTCAATCAGACGCCCGACGACTGGGCGGTGGTCAACGCCGATGACCAGGCCGCACTCGCGCTGGCGCGGGGCGCAAACGCCAGGCGCTTCGACTATTCCCTCGACGGCACACTGGCCGATGGGGTCATGGTGGAAGACGGAGTGATCGTGCGCCGGGCGGATGGAGTCACGGTGCCGCTGGTGCCTCTGGACTCTGTACGCGTGCCAGGGCGCCATGTACTGGGAGACGTATTGGCCGCAGCGGCCGTGGCCAGTCTGGCGGGTGTGCCGCCAGAGGCGATGCGCCGAGCCGTCGAAGGTTTTCACGGATTGGCGCATGCGTTGGAACGGGTCGCCGTCCTTGGTGGCATCACCTACGTCAACGACTCCAAGGCGACGAACATTGCCTCGGCCTGCCAGTCGATCGCCAGCTTCGATCACGGCGTGGTGGCGATTATTGGGGGTCGCCACAAGGGTGGCCGGTTTGAAGACTTGCGAGACGTCGTGGCCGCGCGGTGTGTCGCCGTGATTGCGCTGGGCGAAGCCCGAGGGATCGTGCGGAGCGCGCTGGCAGACGTCGTGCCTGTGTACGACGCCGTCACGATGTCTGAGGCGGTTCGCCAAGCTCGCGCGGTGGTGCCCGAGTCGGGCACTGTGCTGCTGGCGCCCGCGTGCGCGAGCTTCGACATGTTTCGGGATTACGCGGCGCGCGGACGCGCCTTTGTGGAGGAAGTACAACGCATGAGCGATGGACAGTCATCAGTTGTGGCACCGCGGTGAAGAGCCAGCCGCTGGGAACACAGGCCGTCCCGGCCTGTGAGGTTGGTGTCTCTGCTCGAGGCTTGACTGATGACTGTCGATCGCTCAGCCCCCACGTGTTTCGGCTCGTGAGGCGCACGACATTAGGGCCGGTGATGGAGTTGATATGGCAAGGACGCTGAAATCTGACAAGTGGCTTCTGTGGGCGACCCTGCTGCTGCTGGGGATCAGTCTGCTGATGGTGTACAGCGCGTCCGCCGTCTGGTCACAGGATCGGTTCGACTCCCAGTATCTGTTTCTCCTGAAACAGGCGATGTTCATCGGAATCGGTCTCGTGTTCCTGATTGTTGGGATGCGTGTGGACTACCACGTCTATCGAAAGCCCGCGGTCATCTGGGGGGCTCTGGCGGTCTCGGTCGGGCTCCTGCTGGCCGTGTTTGGCTTCGACCCCATCAACGGCACGCGTCGGTGGATTTCGTTGCCGTCGTTCACCCTCCAGCCCTCCGAGCTGGCCAAGTTATCGGCGATCATTTTTACGGCCGCGCTTCTCGAGCGCCGGATGCACCGTGTCAATGATTTTACCTACGCGTTGCTGCCAATCGGTGTCGTGACCGGCGGGCTGGCGGGCCTGATCATGCTGCAGCCCGACTTCGGCACATCGGCGGCCCTGATCGGCGTTGTGCTGCTCATGGTGTTTGCGGCGGGTTTGTCGTTCCGGTATCTCGCGGCCGTGACCGCGGTGTTGATTCCTGCGACCGCCTTGGTCGTCCGCATGGAGCCGTACCGCATGCGGCGATGGCTGTCGTTCCTTGATCCTTCTGCCGACCCGGCCGGCGCGAGTTTTCAGTTGAATCAATCGTTGATCGCCGTGGGTTCTGGTGGGCCGTGGGGGCGAGGATTCATGGACGGCGTGCAGAAGTTGTTCTACATTCCTGAACCGCATACCGACTTCATCTATGCCGTGATTGCCGAAGAACTCGGCCTCATTGGCGCTACCGTGGTCGTCGTCTGCTTCTGTGTGATCGCGATGCGGGGCATTCGCGCCTCGATGTGTGCGCCGGATCGGTTTGGCGCCCTGTTGGCCACCGGCGTCACCGCCATGATCGCCGTGCAGGCATTCGTGAACCTCAGTGTCGTGCTGGGCTTGCTGCCGACCAAGGGGATCCCGCTGCCGTTTGTCAGCAATGGCGGGTCGTCGATGATCGTCAGCCTCGCGGCGATGGGTATTCTGCTCAATGTCACGCAGCACGCCACGACGTTGGACGGCTCTGGACGCACTCGGACCGCTGCTCGCGCGTCAGAGAGCGCTGCGCCAGTGGGAGTCGAAGGGTGAGTCACGGCCCGCTGACCATCGTGATCGCCGGCGGCGGCACCGGGGGGCATCTGTTTCCTGGTCTCGCTGTGGCTCGCACGCTGATGGCGCGCGAGCCACACGCGCGCGTGTCGTTTGTGGGCACCGCGCGCGGGCTTGAGGCGCGTGTCGTGCCACAGGCGGGGTTCGAGTTGGATCTGATTCGCAGCGCCGGGCTCAAAGGCAAGTCGATCGCCGGGCGCCTGCGCGGTGCGTCGTTGCTGCCGGTCGGCCTCTTCGACGCGTGGCAACTGCTCTCGCGGCGACGGCCCCAGGTTGTTGTGGGAGTAGGCGGCTACAGTTCCGGCCCTGTGGTGTTGCTCGCCGCGCTGCGAGGCATGGCCACGATGGTGCTCGAGCAGAACGCGGTGCCCGGATTGACCAATCGATGGCTGGCGCCATTCGTCGGGGCGGCCGCCGTGACCTATGACGGGACGTTGTCCTGCTTTCGCGGAAAGGGGTTCGTCTCAGGTAATCCCGTGCGGCCGGAGTTCTTTCGAGCGGCCGCGGATGTGCCTGACACCCCACATCCGCCACGACTGTTGGTCGTGGGCGGCTCCCAGGGTTCCCACGCGATCAACGTGGCCATCGTGGCGGCCGCGCCGGCCCTCGCACAGCAGTGCGCTGGTCTTGAGATCGTCCATCAGACGGGTGCTCGCGATCAGGCCTGGGTGCAGGAGCAGTACGCGGCCCTCGGCGTCGTTGTGCGCGTTGTCTCTTTCCTCGACGACATTCTTCATGAACTCAATGCCGCCGATATCGTGGTCTCCCGAGCCGGCGCGACCACGTTGGCCGAACTGGCGGCGTTGGGCCGCGCGGCCGTGCTCGTGCCGCTGCCCACCGCGACCGACGACCATCAACGGAAGAACGCGCAGGTGCTGGCAGACGCCGGCGCGGCACGCGTCGTTGACGAGCGAGAGCTCAGTCAGACCGACGGGCCTACAGCGCTGGCGCAGTCCATCAGCGGTCTGATGGCCGACGCGCCTGCCCGAGCCAGGATGCGGGATGCGATACGCGCGTTCGCTCGACCCGACGCGGCTGATCGGATCGTGTCTCGCCTGTTGGAGTTGGCGGCATGACCATGATGGGCCGCACGCGCCTGGTGCACTTCGTGGGCATTGGAGGCATCGGGATGAGCGGCATCGCCGAACTGCTCGTCAATCTCGACTACACGGTGTCGGGCTCCGACGCCCGGCGCTCTGAGACCACCGACCGCCTGGCCAAAATGGGTGTGCGGGTGGCCATCGGTCACGAGGCGGCCCATCTGGGTGATGCAGATGTCGTGGTGACATCGACGGCTGTGGCGGCCGATAACCCCGAGGTGCTGGCAGCCATGGCCGCGCGGGTACCCGTGATTCCCCGCGCCGAAATGTTGGCCGAACTGATGCGATTGCGCACAGGAATTGCTATCGCGGGCGCGCATGGCAAGACGACGACCACGTCGATGGTCGCGCTGCTGCTGGAAAAGGGCGGACTCGATCCGACGGCGGTGATTGGAGGCCGCTTGTCCGCGTTTGGCAGCAACGCCCGTCTGGGGAGCAGTCACTACATGGTGGCCGAAGCCGATGAGAGCGACCGCTCGTTCCTGATGCTCTCTCCGACGTTCGCCGTGATTACCAATCTTGACCACGAGCACATGGAAAGCTATGGCTCGTTCGAGCACCTGGTGGACGCATTCGTCTCGTTCGGCAACAAGGTTCCATTCTATGGCGCGGTGGTCGCCTGTGTGGACGACACCGCGCTGGCGGCGATGTTGCCGCGACTCACACGCCGCGTGATCACCTACGGATTCTCAGAGTGCGCCGACGTCAGGGGCGAGGGGGCGACCAGCGACGGTCGTATCGCGCGGTGCGTCGTGCGGACTGTCGACGGCGACGTGACACGGCGGGACGCACTGACCATCGGCGTTCCTGGTCACCACAATCTGCTGAACGCGTTGGCGGCCGTGGCGATCGGACGGGAACTGGGCGTGCCGTTTGAACGCATGGCGATGGCGCTGCGGGAGTTCCACGGCTGCGAACGCCGCTATCAAATGCGTGGCGAGGTGTCGGGCATCACCGTGGTTGATGACTACGGCCACCATCCAACGGAGGTCGCGGCTGTCCTGCGAACCGCTCTCGAAGGTCAGCCGAGACGCCTGGTCGTCGTGTTCCAGCCCCATCGATACACGCGGACGCGCGACCTGTTGGCTGACTTTGGTCCGGCCCTGGCGTTGGCCGATGTCGTGGTGCTCACGGACATCTACCCGGCTGGTGAGACGCCAGTTCCCGGCATCGATCTGGACGTGTTAGCTGACCGGGTGCGTCCCGAGGTGAAAGAGCTTGTGGTCGTACCACTCGTGACGGATGTGCCTGGCCATGTCGTGATGCTCGCGAGAGAGGGCGACTTGATCGTGACGTTAGGGGCGGGATCGATTGGCCTGGTTGCTGATCGGGTGCTGGCGTCGCTGCGACAGCTCGCCGCCCACGACGGGCAGGAGCTGTCGCAGTGAGCGCCCGACGAGTGGGCCGGCGCGGGCTGCCAGGCGGGGCCGCCGCGGTGGCCGATAAGCGATTTCGGCGCGCGGATGCGCGTTCGGGTAAACGCCGCGGCGCAGCCCTTCGGGTCTGGCGCCTCGTTCGTGTCGTGCTCGCTCTTGGTGCACTGGTGGCCCTCGTCGCGTTTGCGTCGGTGCGCGTGGTAGACGCCCAGTTGCTCTCGGTGGATCGCGTGCTCGTCCGGGGCAACCAGCGTTTGTCGACTGGAGAAATTGACGCACTAATCGGCGACGTACGCGGAGAAAGCCTCCTCCTGGTCGATCTGGACCGGGTTGAAGCCCGTCTGCGTGATTCCCCTTGGGTGGAGTCGGTCACGGTTCGCCGCCTGTTGCCCTCCACTGTGGATGTGCGCATCGTCGAGCGGGAGCCCGTGGCGATCGCGCGACTGGGCCAACAGTTGTATCTGGTGGACGGCACCGGCGTGATCGTTGATGGCTACGGTCCTCAGTATGTCGAATTTGATCTGCCGATTGTTGATGGCATGGCGGCGCCGGCGGCGGCCGGGGGCCGCGCCATTGACCCGGGTCGCGCCCAACTGACGGCGAGATTCCTGGCAGATCTTGCCTCCCGTCCGGAACTGCGCCGCGCCGTGTCTCAGGTGGACGTTTCGCGGGACCACAACGTGACCGTGCTGCTCGACGATGACCCGACCTTGCTGTATCTGGGCGACGAGAAGTTTATGGCCCGGCTCCGGACGTACCTGGAACTGCGGCCCACGCTGAACGAGCGGTGGGAGGAAGTGGACTACGTCGACCTGAGATTCGGTCAGAAGATCGTCGCGAAAGAACGGGACATTCGAAAGAACAGGCAGTAGGGGAGTGTTGATGGCACGCAAAGAACGCTATCTGGTCGGACTCGACGTGGGCACATCAAAAGTGTCAGCGATCGTCGGCGAGATGATGGACGACGGGACGCTCGATATCATCGGGATCGGACTCGCCGATTCCACCGGGATCAGGCGAGGGGTGGTCAATAACGTCGATTCGGCGGCCGAGGCGATCAAGAAGGCACTCGACGAGGCCGAGCTGACGGCTGGCGTGGAAATCGACACCGTGCATCTGGCACTGTCGGGCGCCCACGTGAAGGCCTTCAACAGCCGAGGCGTTGTCGCGGTCTCCGGCCGCAATCGCGAGATTACGCGCGAAGACGTCAAGCGGGCGATCGACGCTGCTCGCGCCGTGGCGTTGCCCGCAGGTCGAGAGATCCTGCATGTCTTACCTCAGGACTTCGTCGTTGACGATCAGGACGGCATCGCGGTGCCCGTCGGGATGACCGGCTCACGCCTCGAAGTCAACGTCCACATCGTGACCGGCAGCTCGTCGTCCATGCAGAACATGGTGTCGTGCGTGAACCGCGCCGGTGTTGAGGTGGGCGACACCGTTCTTGAGCAGCTGGCGGCGAGCGAAGCCGTCTTGACGGCAGACGAGAAGGAACTGGGTGTGGCCGTTGTTGATATCGGAGGTGGCACCACGGATTTCGCTGTGTTTGAGCGCGGCAGTCTGTGGCACACCGGAGTGGTGGCTGTCGGTGGCGACCACTTCACCAATGACATCGCGGTCGGTTTACGAATGCCGATTCCCGAAGCTGAAAAGCTGAAGCGACGTGCCGGGTGCGCACTGACATCGCTGGTGCCCGAAGACGAAACGATGGAAGTGGCAAGCATTGCCGGACGCCGCGCGCGCGTGATGCCGCGTCGGGTGGTGTCTGAAATCCTTCAGCCGAGAGCGGAAGAAATTTGCCATCTTCTGTGGGACGAAATCCGCAAGGCTGGCTTCGAGAAGTCTCTCAACTCAGGAATCGTCCTTACCGGCGGTGGGTCGATGCTTGAGGGCATGGTGGAGATTGCCGAGCAAATCTTTGACCTGCCCGTGCGTCGCGGTGCCTCTGAAGGCATCGGGGGGCTGGCCGACCACGTCAATAATCCAGCCTTCGCCACGTCGGTAGGACTGGTCATGTACGCACACCGCAACCTGCAGCACGAACCGGCACGTGTTGGCGGTGGCACGTTTGGTCGGCTGACCGGACGTCTGCGTACGCTCTTCAAGGAATTCTTTTAGCCCGCTCGTCGCGCCGTACGTGCTCTGTAAGCGACAAGGAGACTGCCCGAATGGACCCAATGACACTGACTGACCGGACCCACGACACCCTCCGTATCCTGCTCGACGATGACCGCGCACGCGCAGGCGCTCGCATCAAGGTGATCGGCGTGGGAGGGGGAGGGAGCAACGCGGTCAACCGCATGGTGGCCGCCGGCCTTCCTGGTGTGGAGTTTATCGTCGCCAACACCGACCAGCAGGCGTTGGCGAACAGCGCGGCTCCGGTCAAAATCCAATTGGGCCGGCTGCTCACAAAGGGACTCGGTGCCGGGGCGGATCCCAGCGTTGGCCGTGACGCGGCCCTTGAGGACACGGACAAGATCCTCGAAGCCCTGACGGGCGCCGATATGGTGTTTGTCACCACCGGGCTTGGTGGCGGCACTGGCACGGGCGCGGCACCGGTCATTGCCAGCCTCGCGAATCAGATTGGCGCGCTGACGATCGCCGTCGTCACGAAGCCATTCAAGTTCGAGGGGCGAAAGCGCGCGGCGCAGGCCGAGCGTGGCCTGATGGAACTTCAGAACAGCGTGGACACGATGATCACGATTCCCAATGAGCGCCTGCTGGCCACCGTCAAGAAAGAAACCAGCATGTCCGACGCATTCATGACGGCGGACGATGTGTTGCGTCAGGCCATTCAAGGCATCTCGGATCTCCTCCTCGTACCGGGCATCATTAATCTCGACTTCGCGGACGTCAAGACAATCATGTCGCGGATGGGGATTGCCATCATGGGCACCGGCATCGCGTCCGGGGCCGATCGCGCCACGGTGGCGGCGATGGCGGCGGTCTCGAGTCCACTCCTCGAGGACGCCAGGGTCGACGGCGCGCGCGGTGTGATCATCAACGTGACAGGTGGTCCGGACCTGACGTTGGCCGAGGTCAGCGAAGCCTCGGAGATTATTTACAACGCCGCGCACGAAGACGCCAATATTATTTTTGGCGCGGTCGTGGATCCCGCGATGGAGGGGCAGATCAAAATCACCGTGATCGCCACGGGATTCGATCACGCCAGGGCCGCGCTCGCGCCCGCGATGCAGGCGTCCATGCCCACCCCAATCGACATGACGGCATACGCCTCCCACCGCATCCTCAACGAAGAACGTCAGGTCGTCAACGGATCACCTCTGAGCACCTCCCATGTTTCACTCACCCGCCGGCCGGGGCTGAAACTGCCGCCGCTGACGCTCGCGTCGGCGTCAGATGCCACGACGGATGGCGACGCCGAGGACGGCCCATCACCGTTGGACGTGCCGGCGTTCTTGCGCCGTCAAGAGGGCTGAGCCCTGAACGTAACTGCCAGCGCGCGCCGGTCAGCGAAGGTACAATAGCCACAGCCACCTCCGTCGGCTCTTTCGCCGATGCAGCTTTGGCTCGAGTTCTCTTCTCGATTCCAGATGCCCAGACGCCCCAATCCCCGTACATACGCCGGGCGCGCCGGAGCGGGCCGAGGACCGGGCCATCGACGCGAGGATGCTCTGGCGACGCTGGAGAAGGAAGTCGGGTACGTGCGGAAGCCGCACGGGGGTCGGCTGCGGGTGGCGCTCGCGTTTCCGAACACCTACTTCGTCGGGATGTCGAATCTCGGCCTCCAGACCGTCTATTCGTTGCTGAACGCCGACGATCGCGTCGTGTGTGAGCGGGTCTTCCTGCCTGGACGCCAGGAACTCGCGGACGAGGGGAGACGGAAGGACCCTCTGGTGACGTTGGAATCGCAGACGCTCGTCAGTGACTTCGACATCTTTGCGTTCTCCGTGTCGTTTGAATGGGACTACACCAACGTCCTCACCTTGCTGCGCCTGGCCGGGCTGAAGGCACGCGCGGCCGACCGGCACCACCGCGACCCGCTTATCGTCATTGGGGGGGCCGTCACGTTCGTCAATCCAGAACCGCTCGCGCCGTTTGCCGACGTGATCGCTGCGGGAGAGGGCGAGTTGCTGGTGCCCGCGCTGATCGAGAGTTGGCATCGTGCGGCTGATCGGGACGAGGTGCTCACCCTCCTCGCCAGGGAGCGCGGGTTCTACATCCCGTCGTTCTACGACGTCACGTATGACGGTCCCGGACGAGTGGCTGCGATCACACCCCGCGCGGGTACGGGCGCCCCGGTCGTGGTCCAAAAAGCGTCGGTCAAGGCGACTGATCATCTCGATCCTCCCTCCACGCGCATCTTCACGCCTGAGACCGAGTTCGGCGCGCGTTTCCTTATCGAAGTGGTGCGCGGTTGCGCGAACTTGTGCCGCTTCTGTTGGGCTGGCTACAACTACTTGCCCGTCCGGCCTTTTGATACCCAACGAATCCTTGAAATGGCCGAGGCCGCGCGGCCCTATGCGACACGTGTTGGACTGGTGTCGATCGCGTTGTGTGACCACCCAGACATCGTGCTGATCCTTGAGAAACTCCTGGCCATGGGGTACGGCATCACCCCAGCCTCCCTCCGCATGGACGATCTCACCGAGCCTATCGTCCGGCTCCTGAAGGCGAGCGGGGAGAAGTCGATTACGATCGCTCCGGAGACGGGGTCGGACCGACTGCGCCGGGTCATCAACAAGACCGTCACCAATGAAGAAATACTGACGCGAACGGAACTCATTTTCGCGGCCGGCATCCAGAACCTCAAGCTCTACTACATGATCGGTATCCCCACGGAAGAGGATGCGGACCTGGTGGAGATTCGGGATCTGACGATCGCGATGCGAGACCGGATGATGGCGCATGCGAAAGTGCGCGGCACCGTGGGCCGCATCGTGGCTTCTGTGAACCCGCTTGTGCCAAAGCCCGGCACCACCTATCAGTGGATGCCGATGACGGACACGGCGACGATCGACCAGAAGAGCAAGCGACTGCGACAGTTGGTGTCGAACATTGACAACGTGTACTTCACCATCAAGTCCGAGCGTCACTCCTACTACCAGGGGCTACTGTCCCTGGGTGACCGACGGGTGGCGGATGTCATCGAACGCGCCGAACAGAACGGAGGTCAGTGGCGAGCGGCTGTGGCCGACGTCGGCCTTGACGCCGACGCCTACCTCTACCGCAACAAAGAGTCTGACTCGTTTCTGCCGTGGCAAATTATCGATGGCGGGATGAAGGAGAGCTTCTTTCGCACCGAGTTGGAGAAGAGCCTTCGCGCCGAGCAGACCATCCAGCCCCGTCGTGTCACCGTGCCGTCGTAGCAGTCGGACCTTTGGTCTATACCGCCTCGGCCAGCGCCGCCTCGTGTATTGTGTAGGCCTCAAGAATGATGTCGCGCAATCCGTCTTGTGACGACGCATCAAGAATCGGGCGCAGCAGGCAATAGCTGCGACGCTCGCCATTCACAGAGTATTGACGCGCCGGGAAGGTGACGTTGCGGCCACCCTGCTTCCGTTCCCAGACGCCGAAGCCGACGAGCTTGAGTCCGTCGAGCGGACCACCCGCGAAGTGCAGCTCCGCGTCTGCGAGTTTGCCAGGAGGGTTGCCTTTGTCGTTCGGGACGAATATCACAGTCATGGTTATGTGCCTCCGCCGGTTCAGTCCGGCATGGCGGACTAGAGAGCAAATGCGTCGCCATCCTCGTCGCTCCCTGGTGTGCGGCCGGAACGTGTTGGGCGGCCTGGATTTGCGCCAGACGTACCACTCGGCGACTGCTCTCGCCGCGGCGAAATCGTCCACCGCCGTTTACGCGCATGTGAGATGGAGCGCAGACGTGGCACCCAGCGTTGCCTTAAGATGACCGAGCGTGATGACATCGAACGAGACCTCGGGCTGGCGCTGGCGCGACGAACCATGCGGCCCAGTCCTGAACCACGAGGCGTTGACCGACCTTGCGGCGCACCTGTTTGGTGGTCGGTCCCGGGAATGGGGCGACGAACGGGTAGCCCGTGCGCTTGGTGTTGAGCCTCAAGGTGTCGTTCGCGTGACGCAGGTCCATGGAAGAACAGTGGCCCACGTGCGGCCTGGGGAACCATTTCCCTCTGGCACACAAGCCGACGCCATTATTTCGACCGATCCGACACGGGCCGTTCTTGTCCGCGTCGCCGACTGCGTGCCGGTCCTTCTCGCCGACTCTCGCCACCGTGTCGTCGCTGCCGTGCATGCCGGATGGAGAGGGACGTGCGCGGCGATTGTCACGGCGACGGTGGAGGCGATCGCGGAGTTGGGCGTGCCCGCCGAGGACCTCGTGGCCGCGATCGGTCCAAGCATCGGCCCCTGCTGCTATCAGGTTGACGGGCGTGTGCGAAACACATTCCTGGCGATGACGCCTAGCGCGGCCGAGTGGATGACTGACGATGGCATCGAGCGGTGGAAACTGGATCTGTGGCAGGCCAACATTGACCAACTGATCCATGCAGGCGTGCCCGACCACGCGATCCACGTGTCGCGCATCTGCACGGCCGAGTCTCTTGATCGATGTTTTTCATACCGCGCCGAGGGCGCCGGTGCCGGTCGCATGGTGGCCGCAGTCCGGCTGACAGACCGAACGCTGACCGTCTGACCGACCAGCGCCGGTGACGTCATCGGGTTATGACGCTCGAGGAGGTGTCGGCTCGGCGTCGTCCGCGGGGGGGGGAGCGACGTAGTACAGGATGCGCTGGCAGCTGTCGCACAGCGCGATACCGTCGTTGCGCCGGACTTGTTGCTGCAGGTGCGGGCGAAGGGCCACATGGCAGGCCGTGCACGTGCCGGCCACCATGGCGGCCACGGCGACACCCTTGCGGCCCTTGAGCATCTGCTCGTATTTGCCCAGCATCTCCTGCGGTACCAGTGTCGTGGCTTCGGCGCGGGCCGCCGCCAACCGAATCAGTTCCGCTTCTTGTGCCGTGACATCGGCGTGCAGCACCTGATGCTCGGTCTTGGCTGTGCGCTGGCGCTGGGCGAGCACGGCTTCGGCCTGCGTGAGGGTCGCCTCAAGCGTATCGGCCTCGTCCATCAACGCAATGATCTGATCTTCGAGCGCCGACTTGCTGGTCTGGGCGACTTCGATTTCGTGATTGAGTGCCTGGAACTGTTCGTTGGTCTTGACTGACGCTTTGTGTTCTTCGAACTTGGCCATCCGCGCATCGACGGCCGCCACATCTTTTTCCAGCGCCCGGCGGGCTGAGTTGTTCTCGCTGACCTTCGCCCTGGCCTCGTCCGTGACCACCTGAGTTTCGGCGACCGCGGCTGCAAGTGCTCGCTCGGCGTCGGGGACGTCACTGATGCGCTTTCGGGCCGTTTCAGCAGCGGTATCAAGCGCCTGCAGCGCAATCAGAGAAGACAAAGCCTCAAGCATGAGCTCCTATCTTATCTTGCCGGGGGACCCGTGCGAAGCCCTGCCTGTGCCCCACGGCGGGGGTGGTGGGCCCTCCAGGACTCGAACCTGGAACCAACCGGTTATGAGCCGGTAGCTCTAACCATTGAGCTAAGGGCCCGATCTTCCCTATCTTCCTTCGAGGAACGGTTTGAGCCTGCGGCTGCGCGACGGGTGACGCAGCTTGCGGAGCGCTTTGGCTTCGATCTGCCGGATGCGCTCGCGTGTGACCGCGAAGCTCTGGCCCACTTCCTCAAGTGTGTGTTCGGATCCCTCACCCACTCCGAAGCGCATTTTGATGACGCGCTCCTCGCGCGGCGTCAGGGTCCGCAGCACGGAGTCGGTCTGTTCCTTCAGGTTCAGATTAATCACCGACTCGGCCGGTGAGAGGACGTTCGTGTCGGGGATGAAGTCACCCAGATGTGAATCTTCCTCCTCGCCGATCGGGGTCTCCAGCGAGATGGGTTCCTGCGCGATCTTGAGGACCTTGCGAACCTTGGACACTGGAATGTCCATGCGCTGGGCGATTTCTTCCGACGTGGGTTCGCGCCCCAGTTCCTGCACCAGGGCTCGCGACGTGCGAATCAGCTTGTTGATCGTTTCGATCATGTGCACGGGAATGCGAATCGTGCGCGCCTGGTCAGCAATGGCTCGTGTGATCGCCTGCCGAATCCACCACGTGGCGTAGGTCGAGAACTTG
>JABMNV010000251.1 GCA_013203475.1 Acidobacteriota bacterium | reverse complement strand
GCCGATGAGCTGCACGTCAAAGTGCCGCATGTTCAGCACTCGACGGCCGCCTTCACGAACGACGGCAAAGGCCTCCGGCAGTAGGTCGCCCAACGTGGCCCCTTCGGCCAGGCGCTGCTTGAACTCGACTGTTTTGGCTCGAAGGTCCGCATCCGACAAGGGCTGGAGCGAGGCTTCAAGGTCGTTAATTTGGCCAACAAGCGGCCGTAAGCGCTTGAGCTCGCGCTCGTTCTGGGTCCCGATGATTTTGCCGAGGAAAGTATTGAGCATGCTGACGGGCCCTGGGTCGGTTCCAACGACGGCAGGTAAAAGAGTGCCGCGAACCAGCGAGGGGATTCTGACGATTCTACAGGAAGATGGGCGGGGAGGCTACGGCCGAGCAAGCAACCGCATGGGGTTGATCGTCTGACCGTTGAGCAGGATCTCGTAGTGCAGGTGGGAACTGGTGGCACGACCGGTGGAGCCGACGTAGCCCAGGGCATCACCACGGCGCACCTTTTGGCCTGCACGGACCGCAAACCGGGACATATGCCCGTAACGCGTCGAGATGCCAAATCCGTGAGAGACGACCACGGCGTTGCCGTAGTCGCCGGCATACCCGGCCGACCCGACGGTGCCGTCGGCCGTCGCCCGAATCGGCGTTCCCTTGTTCGCGGCGATGTCGAGGCCGGAATGGAAGTCGGGGCCGCCCGTGAACGGGTCCGAACGCTTGCCAAACATCGACGAGAGATACCCCACCACCGGCCAGATGGACGGAGTCGCGGCGGCCAGCGCCTGTTGCTTCTCGACGCCCACGCGCACCGTTTCAAGGCGATCTTCGAGAGAGCCAAGCAGGCCACGTAGAATTCCGAAGGTGCCATCTGGAGAGGCCATCGGCGCGACCACCGGCGGTAGCGAGACGGCTTCAGCGCCGCCCATCGCACGACTCCTCACCAAGGCTGGGAGGTTCTCGATGGCGCGCTTGACCGCGGGATCAAGCTGGGCCTGCTCACCGAGATCAGTGATGGCCGTTTGAAGGGTGGAGATCTGGGAGGCCAGTTCGACGGTGGCGGCACGATAGCTGTCGTTCTCGACGCGGAGTCTCTCGCCTTGAAGCGCCAGTCGATCGATTTCAGCCTGCCCCGACCAACGGGCGCCCAGGCCCATCAGGACAGGTACGGCCAAAATGCCAAGAATAACGGCCACTGCAGGCCGTCTAGCCGCAGTGAAGCGTCGCACGGCACCTGTTTGCCGGTTCGCGATGAGAATCGAATATTTTTGCGAGCGCATCTAAACCCTAGAATTTTAGCACAACTCGCTGGCTCATAGGCCCCCGACGCCTGACGGATTCGTCAGGCCTCAAAAGATGAATGGGGCGCCCCCCCGCGCTCGGGTACTCGAAACTGCAGCGCCTCGGCGACGTGGGCCGTCTGCACCTCCGAGACACCCTGCAGGTCGGCAATGGTTCGGGCCACCCGCAGGACCCGGCTCACCCCACGAACACTGAGCCCCATCCGCGTCACCGCCTTGCCCAACAAGCTCTGTCCTTCGGCCGCCAGGCGGGCCGTGCGCCGCAGCGCCCGTCCGTCGAGCAACCCGTTGAGCTGAGCCTGGCGCGCCATCTGGAGTGCTCGCGCCGCTTCGACGCGCGCGCGCACGGCGGCAGTGGCTTCCCGGGGCTCGCTCTCGCTCATCTCGGACCAAGGCACCGCCTGAACCTCCACGCCGAGGTCGAACCGGTCTCGGAGTGGCCCGGATAGCCGGCGCTGATACCGGTCCACTAATGTCGGCGGGCAGTGGCACGGCCGCCGCGCGTCCCCGTGGAAGCCGCATGGGCACGGGTTCATCGCGCCGACCAGCATCACCCGCGCGGGGAATGTCGTCGTGCGACTCACGCGCGCGACGTGCACCACGCCCGACTCGAGCGGCTGGCGCAGGGTTTCCAAGACGCGCCGACTGAACTCGGGCAACTCGTCCAGGAAGAGCACCCCACCGTGGGCGAGGCTGATTTCGCCCGGCCTCGGAATGGCGCCACCTCCCACGAGCGCCATGTCCGAGCAGGTGTGATGTGGCGCCCGAAATGGACGAGTGGTCACCAGTCCTGCGCCCGCAGTCAAGAGTCCGGCAATCGAATGCACTGACGTGACGACCAGCGCCTCGTCAAAGTCAAGCGGAGGTAACAACCCCGCCAAACGTCGCGCCAGCATCGTCTTTCCGGCACCTGGCGGCCCGGAAAAGAGCAAGTGATGTGCTCCGGCCGCCGCAATTTCCAGGGCACGCCGACCGAGCAACTGACCACAGACGTCCGCGAGGTCCTCTGCGGCCGCCCCTCCGTCTGAGATCGCGGTCTGGGACTTCGGGTAGGGCGCGGTGGCGGGTTCTGGCTCTGACAACGACAACACTCGCACCGCATCGAGTAGCGAACCGACGGGAAACAGCGGCAAGTCTTTGACGATCCCGGCCTCAGCCAGATTGGCGGAAGGAAAGAGGAGCGCGGGCCGAGCAGTGTTTCGGGCGGCCACGGCAATTGGCAACACGCCCTGCATCGCCGGAATTCCACCGTCCAGCGAAAGCCCCCCGACGATGGTCATGTCACGACCGTCGCGCTGCGGGAGGAGGCCCGACGCCGCGAGAATCCCCAGTGCGATCGGGAGGTCAAACGCAGCGCCAACCTTACGTACGTCCGCGGGCGCCAAGCTGACCGTCACACGTCCGGCAGGGAAGGGAAATCCCGAGTTGCGGATCGCGGAGCGCACGCGGTCGCGACTCTCACGGACCGTCGCATCGGGCAGGCCGACCATGGTGACGCCAGGCAGCCCTCCACCCGAAACGTCGACCTCCACCGAGACAGGCAGTGCCTCGACTCCAAATACCGCCGCTGCATTGAGTCGCGCCAACATATGTTGCAATGCGGCGCAACATTCAGACCAATTAAGAAGGTGCTCGTCTGGGCAGAAAGTGTGCCCATGCGCTGGTGCGGTTGCAGAAACTGCGACTCAGTTGAAGGCAGGCCGACAAATTTCTTTAAAAGGATTATGCAGAGCTTCGGCCCACGCCAGACGACCTAAGTCCGCTGCACAAATGACCAGGACAGGCCACTAGTCTCGGTGAATCGTGAGTCGGTCGCCGACGTCAATTCGGCTCGACGTCAGTGAGTTCCATCGCTTGATGTTACTAACGGTCGTGTCGAACCGTTTGGCGATGCCCGACAGCGTGTCGCCGCGCCTGACTCGGTACGTGACGGGACCGCTGGCGGCTGACTCTGAGGGGCGCGAGGCGAGGGCCGCCGAGACAACCCGGGGAATCATCAGAATTTGACCGATGCTCAACCGCGAATTGAGACGGATATTGTTGGCTGAAGCCAGGTCTGAAGCCCTGAATCCGGCCTTTCTGGCGATCGCCGATAGCGTGTCGCCCCGCTTGATCTGGTAGGGCACAAATTTCGCAAAAATCGACGGGTCAGCTGTCGCGAGTCGCCCCTCGACAATGGGCCCCGTTCCGACTGGCACTTTCAGGTCGTGGGGCCCCACCGGCGTGGTCGTCCGACGCAGTTCTGGATTGAGTGCCCGAATCTCTTCAATCGTCACGTCTGTCCATTCGGCGACCGTGCGGAGGTCGATGGCATCAGGAATGGTCACGCGATCGTAGACAAGTGGATTGGCCTCGACGGCCTCAAAGCCATAGGCTTCGGGATTCTTGGCAATCAGGACGGCGGCCATGATCATGGGCACGTAGTTGCGCGTCTCCCGCGGGAGGTACTTCGAGGTCGCCGTAATCGTCCAGTAGTCATTGGCCTTTGAACGCCTGACGGCGGACTTGAGGCGACCGGGACCGGCGTTGTAGCTGGCCATGGCCAGGTTCCAATCCCCGTCAAATGTCAGGTTGAGCGCCTTGAGGTATTGCGCCGCCGCGCGCGTGGACTTTTCCGGGTCAGAGCGCTCGTCCAGAAACCAGTTCTGCTCCAGACCGTGTTCCCGGCCAGTCGCGGGCATGAACTGCCACATGCCACGGGCCGAAGCCCGCGACAGGGCGTTGTTCTTGTAGCCGCTCTCAACGATGGCCAGATACGCCAAGTCGAGCGGCACACCTTCCGACCGGAAAATGTCCTGCACCATCGGCAAGTACTGAGCGCTCCGCTGGAGGCTCTCCTGCATGAATTCGTGGAGATTGCCCTGGAACAACTCAATAAACGACTGTACGCGTGCGTTGTTTTCGATCGGTAAGTCGTGCGCGGTCTCGGCCAAGTCTGCTGCCACAGTGGCCACAGTCGCTTCGGCAGGCTCGGGAAGCGTCAGTGTGGTGACTTCCAGCAATCCATCGATAACGGCGGCCTCAGTGCGCGTCAGGGTAAACCCGTCTCCCTCGCGCAGGGCCAGGATCTCCAACGCGCTAATCCGACCAAGCAGGCGGTCGAATTGGCTGCGCATTCTGGACTCGGCGCGTGCCCCATCAGGTGCAGTGAGCAAGATATCGACGGCTCGGTCAAACAATACTCGCGCCGCACCCAAGTGCCCGATCATCAACTCGGCCTGCCCTTGGACGAACAACGACTCCGAAGTCTTGATGAGGGCTTCAACCGGGTCTGTCTCCACGTCTTCCACGTCTTCGACGTCTTCGACGTCTTCCACGTTGCCGGGCCCGACCTGTGGCACAGCCGACGCGGCAGCCCCCTGCGGGAGCGGAGGAACGGTGGGCAATGTTGGAACGGCGTGGGAACTGCAGCCGACGACAAGGCTGGCACCTGCCAGAAGAACAAGACGCGTCAGGACAGATCGCATCACGTGTTAAGGGAGCCAAGTCCGGAACATCGTGAGGAAAGAGTACCGGTCAAAGGATCGGCTGTCAACTCTAAGTAACTGTGCCAATTGGAGTTCGTTATCGATCAGAGACAACCAAGATTTTGTGAGCGTCGCCCACTTCCCGGGCCAACGGCGTCACGATGGTCCTGTCAGAAATAAGAATGGTCCGCCCCAACGCCATTGCCTGGCGCACATCTTCTTCGCAGACAAACTCAGCGATGGCTGGTGAACCACCTCGTCCAGCAAGCAGGGCCTCGACGTGGGACGTCACCGACGCGGCCGCCAGCCCCGCAGGCTGCGGCTGTTTGGGCACCTGCGGCAAAGGCATCGCCCGCTGCCCAGACGAGGGCGTGGCCGGCCGACCGGTCGACGCTGGCCTGAGCTCATACGCCAGGCGTTTGATATTCAACAGGTGTCTCGGCGTGATGTTGTCCGAAGTAATGTTGCCGCCGAAGCCTCCACACCCGAGGGTCATCGCCGGGTCCAGCCCCGTGGTCAGGCCTATCGACCCGTGAGTGGTTGGTGTGTTGACACAGATTCTGAACGCTGGCTTCTTCAGGCCAAACTCCAGAATGACGGGTTCGTTCTGCGAGTGGATCGACATCGTATGCCCCATGCCGCCGTAGCGCAGTATCTGCTTGCACCGCTCGCAGCCCTCCTGCCAGTCTGCGACCACATAGTAGGAGAGGACCGGGCACAACTTCTCAATAGAGAGGGGAAAGTCGCGGCCCACCCCAGTCAGTTCGGCAATGAGCGCGCGCGTCCCGTCAGGTACATCCACGCCGATGGCCGTGGCGATTTGCATGGCCGACCGGCCGACAAACTCGGGGTTTGGGAGTCGTCGTGGCGTGACCAGCGCCTTGGCCAGCAGCTCGGATTCCACCGATGACAGGAAATAGCCACCCCCCGCGATGAACTGGCGCTTGGCTTCGTCAGCCACGGCCGCCTCAACGACGACCGAATTTGGCGACGAACACAGGACGCCGTTGTCGAAGCACTTTCCTGTCAGGATGTCGTTGGCCGCCTTGGCCACGTCAGCCGTCCGCTCAATAAAACACGGCGCGTTACCCGGTCCCACGCCATACGCGGGCTTGCCCGCGCTGTAGGCCGCGCGTACCAACCCCATCCCGCCTGTGGCCAGGATGACCGCCACGTCGCGGTGGCGCATCAGTTCCTGCGTGCCCTCAAGCGAGACCTGCGTCATCCAGTTGACCGCCCCCTCCGGCGCTCCGGCAGCCAGCGCCGCGTCATTGAGGACCTGGGCTACATTCGTGATGCAGCGCGTGGCAGAAGGATGTGGACTGATAACAATTGGGCAGCGGGCCTTGAGAGAAATCAGAATCTTGTAGATCGCCGTCGAAGTTGGGTTGGTAGACGGGACGATGGCTGCTACTACGCCGAAAGGCTCGGCGATTTCGACGACCTTCCTGGCCTCGTCGCGGTGGATGACCCCCACGGTCCGCATCGGCCGAATGAACTCGTACACCCGCTCGGCAGCGAAGCGATTTTTCTGGATTTTGTCGGAGACGACGCCAAAGCCGGTCTCTTCCACCGCCAAGCGAGCCCACGGCTCGACGTGACTCTGCGCGGCCGCAGCAACGGCGTCGACGATCGTGTCGATTTGTAATTGCGAAAGCTCCGCCAACCGACCGGCGGCCGATTTGGCGCGTTGAGCCGACCGGCGGGCCTCACTCACCGAGGGTGAGGGGGGCACGGTGGCGGCCATCGTCAGCCCTTCGAAGGCGCCTGGGCGCCTGGCAGGATGCGCTCCACATCGCTGTGAGGCCGGGCGATCACGTGGACGGATACCAATTCTCCGACCCGGCGTGCGGCGGCGGCGCCGGCATCAACCGCAGCCTTGATGGCTCCGACATCACCGCGTGCGAGCACCGTGACGTATCCGGCGCCAATGTACTCTTTGCCAATCAGGGTCACAATCGCGGTCTTGACCATGGCATCAGCCGCCTCGATGGCGCCGATGAGGCCGCGGGTTTCAATCATTCCAAGCGCGTCTGCGGTCATGATTTTGAGAGCGTGAATCGGCGGAATGCTAGCATATTGAACAGTATAGGCCCAATACGGTACCATCCTTCGGTTATGATGCTTCAGACACTTACGCGGCAGAGGGCTGTGCTTTCGGCAGGCCTGAGTGTGGCAGTGATCTTGGCCGGCTGCGGTTCAAGTGACGACGGACCGCCGGTGGCATCGGTGTCGATGACACTGAGCAGACCGGCCTCAGCCTTGGGCAGCCCCATCGACATGACCTATCGGTTCGAGTTGGCTCCAGGTGCCACTCTTGATGGCGACTACCGGGTATTCGTGCACCTGCTCGACTCGGATGGCGTCAACCGCTGGACCGACGATCACGACCCTCCGGTCAAGACGTCGGCATGGAAGGCAGGCGAGACGATCGAGTACACCCGGACCAGTTTTGTTCCAGTTGTGCCGTATCTGGGCGAAGGCACCGTTCGGGTCGGTCTGTACCGAGTTGACGCTCCTGGGATTCGAGCGCCCCTGAGCGGCCCGGAACCTGAGGGCCGGTCGTATAAGGTCGCCACCCTCCAGTTGCTCCCACAGTCAGACAATATTTTCATCGTCCTGCGATCGGGGGCTCATCCAGCCGAGTTTGCTCCTGAGAATCCCAGCCGTGAGTGGTTCTGGACCAAGGGCGATTACATCGCGTCGTTCAAGAACCCCAAAAAGGACGCCGTGCTGTACCTCGATTTCGACTCGCGGCCCGATTTGTTCAATGAACCGCAAGTTGTCACCGTCTATCTGGGCGACGAGAGCGTCGAAAGTTTTGTTGCTGACAACATTAACCCTCTCCTCCGTCGTATTCCCCTTAATGCTGACCAATTGGGCTCGGTCGACATGGCGGAGCTTCGCATCAGCGTGGACCGCACATTCTCGCCAGTCGGCGGGCAGGACACTCGTGAACTCGGCATTCGCGTTTACCACGTCTTTGTTGGGCCGTCATAGGGGCCTCCGGCTCTGCGCGACCATGAGTGTCGCGGGTCTGCTGCTGCCCTCAGCCGCAGGCGCCGAATTGGTGACACTGCGTGGCGGCAGGGTGTTATCGGTCGCTGCCGTGAGGTTTGATGGCGAAGACGCCGTCTTGACGCTCCGCACCGGCGGGGAAATGCGGGCACCTCGAGCGTTTGTGCTCGCTGTGGCGCCCGACGAAGTCCCCTACCCGGAGCCTGAGCTTGAGCTTGAGCCAGCCCTGATCGTAGCTGCGCTTGAGCCAACATCTGTGATCTCCACCCGCGACGAACTCGAAGCCATGGTCGACCGACTTGCCGCGCACCACGGGGTTGATGCCGCTCTTGCGCAGGCAGTGGTCAGCGTGGAGTCGAACTATCAGGCGCAAGCCGTGTCGCCCAAGGGAGCCATGGGGCTCATGCAGCTGATGCCCGCCACCGCCAGGCACTACGCCTTGGAAAACCCCTTTGACCCTGAACAGAACCTTGATGCCGGCCTGCGACACCTGCGCGGCCTGCTCGATCGGTACGGCAAGGGCCAGGAGTCACTCGCATTGGCCGCGTACAACGCAGGCGAAGGGGCGGTCGCCAGGCACGGCGGCATTCCTCCGTTCCGAGAGACCCAGAACTACGTCCGCCGTATCCTCACGATGACGGGACGCTGAGCGGAGACGCGCGCCATGCAATTCCGCTGCAAAGTTGCTACCGCCACGGGCCAGGTCAGTCAGGCGACCTATTCGGCTGACAACGAACAAGAACTGCGCCGCGACCTGGAGGGAAAGGGGCTGCACCTGCTGTCGCTGCGGCCCGTGGGCGGCGTCGGCGTCGGACGGTTTTCGCTCCAGTTGGGCTCACGCAAGAAGATTTCCAGCGCAGAATTCCTGATCTTCAATCAGGAGATGGCCACGCTGTTGCACGCCGGCCTGCCGCTCGTCCAGTCGCTCGACATTCTCCGTCGTCGCGTCCCCAACCCGACGCTCAAAGCGGTGCTGAATGATGTGTACGACCGCGTCCGTTCTGGCTCCGCGCTGTCGGATGCCTTTGAAGCGCAAGGCGGCATCTTCACCGGAATCTACCACGCGTCGTTGATGGCGGGCGAAAAGAGCGGCAGTCTCGAAACCGTCCTGCGCCGCTACGTGGCGCATATGAAGATTCTCTCGTCCGTCCGCTCCCGCATGGTTTCGGCCCTGATTTACCCGATTGTCCTGTTGGGGCTGGCGGGGGCCGTCGTCGGTCTGATCGTGTTCAAGGTGGTGCCGGAGTTTGCCCAGTTTTATGCGGGATTTGGCACGGGCGTCCAGTTGCCAGCCTCCACTCAGTTCATCGTCGCAATCTCCACCGGCATTGTGGACCACGTCTGGCTGTGGCTCGCGGTCATCCTGGTCGTGGGCATTGGCGGCAGTCTCTGGGTCCGTCAGCCCGGGCAGCGGCGACGCCTGGACAACCTGAAACTGCGCCTGCCGTGGTTTGGCCCGCTGAGCCGCAAGTTCTCGACGGCCCAGGTGACGCGGACCATTTCCACGTTGCTGGCCGGCGGGATTCCGCTCGTCAATGCGCTGGATATCTCGTCCAAGTCGGTAGGCAACCTCGCCGTGGCCACCGACCTGGACACCGTGGCGCGCGAAGTGAGAGAAGGATCAAGCTTGCACCAGTCCCTCTCGCGACGAGGCACCTTTCCCGATGTCGCGATCGAGATGGTCGAAGTGGGAGAGTCCACGGGCGCCCTCGCCGAGATGCTCAATAGCATTGCCGACTTCTACGACGAAGAAAACGAAATCAGTCTGACCCGGTTCACGAACCTGGTCCAGCCTGTCCTGCTCATCGTGATGGGCATCGTCATCGCCGGCCTGTTGCTGTCGTTGTATATGCCGCTATTTCAATTGTCGAGCTTGGCCCGGTAACCCATTATGTCCACAGAGACACCGCTCCCGAACGACGACGAGACGCCGCACGAGGGGTTGTACGTCGAAGGCGACAATGCCCCCGTCGATCGCGCCGCTGAGGCCGCGCGCGCCAAACGACTGGCCACCAGATACGAACTGGAGTTTGTTGACCTCACACAGTTCCGCATCAACAACGATCTGTTCCGGAGTATTCCCGCCGACGTAATGCTGCGATACGGGTTCGTGCCGTATCGCCGCGAGGGGCAGACCCTGCTCATCGTCGTGTCTGACCCGAGTGATTTGCAGTCGATCGATGAGATTGGCCTGCAGCTGAACACGGCCATCCGGGTGACGGTTGGCGCACCGTCGGCGATTCAGGGAATCCTGAAGAAGAGTGAAAGTTCCACGCGAGTTCTTGAAGAAGCCACGGAAGGCTTCCAGATTGAGATTCTGCGCGAAGACGATTCCTCTGGCGACGAGAACCTGACGGTCGACAAGCTCACGTCAGACAGCAGCCCCGTGATCCGGTTGGTGGATACGATGGTCTTCACCGCGCTCCAGCGTCGTGCGTCCGACATTCACATCGAGACTCAGGACGACGCGGTGCATGTCAAGTACCGCATTGACGGTGTGCTACAGCAAGCGATGAAGCCGATCGACAAGCGGCACCACAGCACGCTGATTTCGCGAATCAAGGTCATGTCGGAGCTTGATATCGCCGAGAAACGAGTCCCCCAGGACGGGCGGTTCAAGCTGCGTGTGCGTGGGAAGACGATCGACTTCCGGGTATCGATCATGCCCAGCGTCCACGGCGAAGACGCGGTCATCCGAATTTTGGACAAGGAGTCGATCAGTGAGCAGTTCACCGAATTGCGACTCGACATCCTGGGATGGCCCGAAGACGAGTTGCGTCGATTCCGAAAGTACATCCGGGAACCGTATGGCATGG
>JABMNV010000250.1 GCA_013203475.1 Acidobacteriota bacterium | reverse complement strand
GCAGCACCAGGGCGCGCGCGCGGCGGTACAACTGGCGGAGGGTGTCATCGTCGACCCGCCCCAGGAAATCGGCCCCTCCGCCTGCGAGCGCGTGCAGGCGTTCGGTGTCCGGTCCGGTACCGACAATCTTCAACGGGGCTCCCAGTCTGGCGGCCGCACGAATGGCCGTGTCGATTCGCTTGTAGGGCACAAGGGCGGAGACGACAAGAAAGTAGTCGTCTGAGGCCTCGTGGCCAGGGGTGAAGAATCGTGTGTCCACAGGCGGGTGGAGCACAGTCGCCTGACGATTATAGTACCGCGCGATTCGGCCCGCAACATAGGCCGAGTTGGCGAGAAAGCGGTGGACGCGAGGAGCGGTGTCTCGATCCCATCGGGCGAGCCAGGCGATGACCTGCCGCGCCGCCGCACTGGCCGCGCCGCCCAATCGGTCCGGACCGAAGTACGACGGGAACTGGTCCCACCCGTACCGCATCGGCGAGTGACTGTAGCAGACATGCACGGCGCGTCCTGTGGGCACCACAGCTTTCGCCGCACAGTGGCTCGTCGAAATGATCACATCCGCATCATCGAGATCGAATTGTTCGATGGCGAGGGGGAACAGTGGCAGGTAGTGCCGGTACCAGCGGGCCGGGGCTGGCAAGTACTGAAGGAGAGAGCTGCGCACCGACCGCCGCTCAATGAGTGGACCGACCGAACCGCGGACGTGGACCAGGGTCAGCAAATCCGCGTCAGGATACAGGCGGCACAGGGATTCGAGGACCTTCTCACCTCCGCGCATTCCCGTGAGCCAGTCGTGGACCAGGACCACTTTCCTTTGCGGAACGTTGGCGTCAACCATCGATGACCTGGCGGTAGACCGCGCGGGTGTCGTCTGCCGCCCGCGCCCAGGAAAACGCCTGCGCTCGGATGTGACCGCGTCGCACCAGGTCCGCGCGCAGCACGTCGTCTCCGAGCACCTGGCTCATGGCGGCGGCCAGGGCCGCTGGGTCCAACGGGTCGATGAGCAGGGCTGCGTCGCCCACCACTTCGGGTAGCGACGAGACGTTTGACGTGACCACGGCCGTGCCACTGGCCATCGCTTCCAGCGGCGGAAATCCAAATCCTTCGTACAAGGAGGGAAACACGAACGCCTGCGCCAGCCGATACAGGGCCGCCAGCGTGGTGTCAGGGACAAACCCCAGGAATCTGACGTGCTTATGCAAATGATGGCGATGCACCAGACGCCGCAGGCCGGGGTACTTCGACAATTCGTCACCGATGATCAGGAGCTTGACGTCTTCGTGGCCGGTCTTGCGCATCAGGGCGAACGCTTCAATCAGTCGGTCGACATTCTTGTGAGGCTTGATATTTCCCGCGTACAACACGAACGGGGAATTGAGCAGGAAGCGATCGCGCACCCGCGACACGTTTTCCTCGTCGGGTGGCTCGAGAAATCGTCCATCGAGGCCGTTGTGGATCACCTCGATCTTTTCGGACGGCGTGTGCAAGTAGTGCTGGATGTCCTCTTTACTGGCCTGCGAAACTGTAATGATGCGTCGCGCGCGTCTCGCTCCCAACGCCATAAAGGTGCGGGCGTACACGTGCGCTGCCCTGTGCGGCAGGTACTGTGGAAATCGCAGGTGGATGCAGTCGTGAATCGTGATCACGACGGGCGTCGAGATGAGTGGCGAGACGACATAGTGCGGCGAGTGGAACAGCTGCACGCGCGCCCGACGCAGGTCGAGCGGAACACTGAATTGCTCGCGCACGGAGTAGTTGGACGAGCGATCGACGAGGGCCTCGAATCGTGGCCCGAGCGATTGCACGAAGGCCACGTCGCCTGGCTGACAAATCAGGACATACTGTTCCGGCGTCTCGTGGCGAGCAAACTCTCGCACCAGGTTGCGGACATACGTGCCAATCCCGTAGTCGTGCAGTTTTCGAGCGTCGATGGCGATTCGGGCCGGAGTCACACAATTGATTCTATCGAATGGCGCGACCGCGCGTGGCCAACCAGATCCGAAGGACGGGGGCCCACCGGGGGGCGTGTTTCTCGTAGAACAGGACGTGACTGCGGTCGTACCACGGAGCGACCGGACGACCGGCCGCCGCCACGGATCGACCGCGAAGGTGCACGACGTGCGCAGCGGGTGTGTACACCACCGTGCCGCCGTTGGCACGAATCGCCGCGCAGAAGTCGACGTCCTCCTCGTACATAAAGAACCGCTCATCGAGAAGCCCGGCAGACTCGGCCGCCGCACGCCTCACGAGAAGACAGGCGCCGCTGACCCAGTCCACTTCGCGCTCTCGAGACAGGAGCCGCTCGACCGAGCGTTGGGCCCAGGAGGCCCTGCTTGCCGCTAGTCTGACGCGGAAAAGTTGGCGTGCTTCCCCCAGAGGCGAGAGCATGGGGCCCCAGGAGATCTCCGGACGGCCGGTCCCGTCCACCAGACGCGGTCCGGCGACGACTGCGGCCGTGGCCTCGAGCCGGTCGATCAGGCGATCGATGGCGCCCGCCGGGACCAGCGTGTCGCTGTTGAGGAGGAGCATCAGTCGGGCTGAGGTGCCGCGGATGCCGATGTTGTTGGCGTGAGCAAAGCCACCATTCTCGGAGAGCGACAGCACCTCAACCCCTGGCCACTGAGATCGGACCCTGGCCACACTGTCATCGGCGGAGGCGTTATCGACGACACAGATGTGATGTGAGACGGCTGGCGGGGCACTGGCCAGGGAGGCCAGGCAGGCCTGCAGGTCGCTTGACGTGTTGTGGTTGACGATGATGATGTCGAGGTCTGCCGCTGGAAGAATCGCGGTCATCGTGTGTTCCCGGCGGCAGCCTGTTCGAGCGTGGCACGTAAAACGCTGGCGGTCGTGGTCCAGGAGTACGCGTCCAGGCGCGCGCGCCCACGTTCGACGGCCTCGGCGTGAGCGGCCGCATTCGTCAAGAGCTGTGTCAACCCGTCGGCAATGGTCGGCACGTCAAGGGGGACTCGTTGTGCGGCATCCCCGTACACCTCGCGAGAGACCGGTGTGTCCAGCAGGAGGACTGGTACGCCGTGCGCGGCCGCCTCCATCGGAGTCATTGCGAACCCTTCGTAGTCGGAGAGGAAGGCAAACACCCGGGCCGACTGGTAATGCGCGTCCAACTCGTCGTCAGTGACGTAGGTCAGCCACGTCACGGCGTCCTGCAACCCATGCGCGCGGGCCAGGGCGAGCGGATCGATGTGCGGACGGGTCTTGTTCCCGCCAATCAGCACGAGGCGTGCCTGGGGGACCTGTGCGCGGACGAGCGCCATGGCTTCGAGTAGTTCAGGAATGTGGCGACGCGATAAGAGTGTGCCCACGCACAGCACCACCGGGGCCCGATCGGCAGCGGGCGCTCCGCCGCGCCACGTGGGCGCGCCCTGCGGAGCGAGAACAATCGTCGACCGAGGCACTCCGAGGAACCGGCTGATTTCAGTGGCTGAAAACTCCGAGACTGTCACGATCGCGGCCGCGCGCTCAGCCGAGGCGCGAGTCAGCAGCCGGCGGCGGAGGCCTTCGCGCCAATAGAACCCCTTGCGTTGGGCAAAGTAGGACACATCGTGCACGATAACCACCGACGGACAGGCGAGCCTGAGCGGAGCCGTGTAGGCGGGGGCCAGCAGGACCTCGCTCCGGGCGCGGGCCGCCAGCGCCGGAAGGCGCCGCTGCTCCCACCATGTGCCGGCCACGTCCGCCGGATCGATCAGGACCTCGCACGAGAAGTTCAGCGCTCCCACCCAGGACGGCGGCGCGCCGTGGAGGAACAGCGTGACCTTGTGAGGGAGCCCGGTGCGGGACCACTCCTGCAGGACCCCCGCGAGATACCGCCCGACGCCCGTGGGCGTGCCGACCAGTTCTCTCGCGTCAATACCGATGCGAATACCATTCTCAGGCACGCCGTCTCCTCCGCGCGACCGCGTGGCGCCACGCGCGTCGCGTGCCCTCGGCGGTGTGTGTCCACGTGAAACGGCCCGACTGGATGAGTCCGGCTTCGCGCATCTGGAGACGTCGTTCCGGTGCGTCGATCACGGCCTCAAGGGCTGTGGCCAGCGCGTTGGCCTCGTTGGCGGCAAAGAGCAGGCCCGCCTGGCCCACCACTTCCGGCAGCGCACCGCGATCTGCGGCAACCACCGGCACACCCATCGTCATCGCCTCCAGGGCGGGCAACCCAAACCCTTCGCTGTGCGAGGGCATGATGCACATCATCGCCGAGGCATACAACCCGCGACGCGCGTCGGGCGCGATATACCCCAGCACCTCAACATGGTTGGCCAGCGGCGGTGTGGTCGCACGTTCGAGAAGCGGCCCAGCGTCCAGTCCGGGGCCCCCGGCCAGAAGAAGGCGTGGTGTGGTGAGCCGCCGCGCCTGGCGAGAGGCCAGCACACGTGTGTAGGCGTCGAGCAGCAGACCCACGTTCTTACGCGGTTCGATGGTACCGAGAAACAGCAGCGGTGCGTCCGCTGGCTCCTGGTCACGCGGCGCCCAGTCGGGGCGGCCCAGGGGGCACACGAAGACGTGATCAGGCGAGACCCCGGTCAGACGCACCACCTCTGAGGCCGTGTGTTTCGACACAACGGCAACCGCGTCCGCCGAGCGAATGTGCCGCGGGGCGAGCGACGGGTAGTCTCGACGAATCTCGCCTCGCGACCGTTCGGGGTGTGCCAGAAAATCAAGATCATGAACGGTCACGACTTGTGCCGCGTGTTTCGACGGAAGCCTGATCGGATGTGCACTATGGACGACGTCGAACGGTCGCCCGGTGAGGGTTTCCACTGACGGCCACCCAGCCCGGTGCCACAGCAGGTTGAGCACCTGCACAGGAATCCTTCGGTCGATCGGGGTGGTTCCCGGCACCACATGAGGCGCGAGGCGATCCTTCCACGACGACGAGAACAGTGAGAGAGACTCCGGCTGGTCGGCAGCCGTGGACGCCACGAGGGCGCGTGCCAGCTCGTGAACATATTCGCCAACGCCGGTTCGCTGGCGCAGCGCCGGTCGGTAATCGAGCAGTATCCGCAAGGGCGAGCCGAGCCGGATGCTATCACGGTCGGCGCGAATCAGGTGATTTGGCGAAGTGCCGTAACTCCTTATCCGTCAAGCGATTGACAGTGTTTCTGACCCCATGGTAGCTTGATGAGTTTCGCAGGCAACAGGAATAGATTATGCGTATCGCAGTGGTAGGGACGGGCTATGTCGGGTTGGTCGTCGGCGCGTGTTTCGCCGAGACGGGCAATCAGGTGATGTGTGTCGACAAGGACGCCGCAAAAGTGCGGGGGTTGCGTCGCGGCAAGATCCCAATTTTTGAGCCGGGCCTTGGGGAACTGGTCAAGCGCAACCACGCCGAAAAGCGTCTCGGCTTTTCCCTCGACTTGAAGGCCGCCGTCCGAAAGTCCGATGTGATCTTTATTGCCGTCGGCACACCCATGAGCGAAGACGGCTCGGCCGATCTTCAGCATGTGCTGGGCGCCGCTCGCGAAATCGCCCAGGCGATGAACGGCTACAAAGTCATTGTCGACAAGAGCACCGTACCTGTGGGTACGTCCGAGCGGGTTCGCGAGGTGATTCGCCGAGAGACCACGCATCCGTTTTCGGTGGTCAGCAATCCGGAGTTCTTGAAACAGGGCGCGGCCGTTGATGATTTTCTCAAGCCTGACCGTGTGGTCATTGGCGCGAGCGACGAGAGAGCGGCGGACTTGATGGTCGAACTGTATCGACCGTTCACCCGGACCGGCGCTCCGATCATGGTTATGGACTGCCCGAGCGCCGAGTTGTGCAAGTACGCGGCAAACGCGATGTTGGCCACGCGCATTTCCTTCATGAACGAGATCGCCAACGTGTGTGAGTTGTATGGCGCCGATGTCGACATGGTGCGTCAGGCTGTCGCGAGCGACAGTCGCATTGGCTCGGCATTCCTGTTTCCTGGCGTGGGGTACGGCGGAAGTTGCTTCCCGAAAGACGTCCAGGCGATCGTCAAGTTCTCGGCGGACAAGAAATACAGGTTCCGCGTGCTGGAGGCGGTCGAGGCCGTCAACAAGACTCAGAAGCAGCGCTTGTTGACGAAGCTCGATTCGGTGTTCGGGAAGGGACCCAAGGCGCTGACAGGAAAGACGATCGCTGTGTGGGGGCTGGCGTTCAAGCCGCGCACAGATGACATGCGTGAAGCCCCGGCGATTCCGATCATCGAAGGCTTGCTGGCACGAGGCGCCACGGTGGCGGCGTATGACCCGGAGGCAGTCGCGGTGGCGCGGCAGATTTTCGGCACGTCGATCACGTACGCCAAGACGGCCTACAAGGCCGTGACCGGCGCCGACGCACTGCTGATCGTGACCGAGTGGAACGAGTTCCGCGAGTCCGACTTCCCGCGGATCAAGAAACTGATGAGACAGCCGGTGATTCTCGACGGACGTAACCTGTATCAGCCCGCCCACGTGCGTGCGCTCGGTTTCACCTATCAGTCGATCGGTCGTCCGTGAACCCAAAGACCGTGTCGGCGGGCGGCGTGATGACAGGCGGCGTGACAGGATCGTCCGTCCTGGTGACCGGCGGAGCCGGTTACATTGGCAGTCACGCGGTGAAAGCCCTGGCCGATGCCGGGTACGACGTCTGTGTGTTTGACAACCTGTCGGCGGGACATCGAGAGGCCGTGAGCCGGATCGCCAACCGGTATCCGGACCGCCGCGTGACACTCGTGGTGGGTGATGTGGGCGATCGCGCAGCCGTGGCACGTGCGCTGACGGAGAGCCAGGCGCAGGCCGTCATGCATTTCGCCGCCCGCTTGTCGGTGGGCGAGTCCGTGCGCGAGCCCGCAAAATATTACGAGACCAACGTGACTGGCACGCTGGCGGTCCTGGCGGCCATGGCAGACGTGGGCGTGCACCGCTTCGTGTTCTCGTCGACGGCCGCTACGTTCGGAGAGCCCGTCGCCATTCCGATTGACGAGGACCATCCGCAGGTGCCGATCAATCCCTACGGCGAGACGAAACTGGCGGTCGAGCGTGCGCTCGGACACCTGGGGGCGGCCACTCCGATGCGCGCGGTCATTTTTCGCTATTTCAATGCGGCTGGTGCCGACCCGGATGGACTCTTGGGTGAGGATCACTCGCCGGAGGAACATCTGATTCCCAGGGCGATCGCAGCCGTGATGACAGGGAAGCCGCTGCAGATATTTGGCACGGACTATCCCACTCCGGATGGCACGTGTGTGCGTGACTTCGTGCATGTGTCCGATTTGGCAAGTGCACATCTCGCCGGGCTCACATCGCTCGAAGCCGGAGGGGCTTCCGCCGCCTACAATCTCGGGATGGGCGACGGTGTTTCTGTGCGCGAACTGGTGGCCTCGGTGGCCCGGGTGACCGGACGCGATGTGCCGCACGTGGTCGGGCCCCGGCGACCTGGGGATCCATCGAGTTTGGTGGCGACCAGTGCGCGTGTGCGTGCGGCGTTGGCATGGGAGCCGCAGTACGGTGATCTTGACACCATTGTCCGCACGGCTTGGGTCTGGCATCAGTCGCACCCGAAGGGATACGGGACGACTGAGTGAAGGAGTTCCGGCGCCTGCTTGGGTACGCTGCGCCGTTCCGTGGACGCTTGGCTCTGGCGGTACTCGGGATGGTGGTGTACGCCGCTGGCGCGTTGGGGATTGTCACGCTGGTCGAACCGATTTTTGATGGCGTGTTGACGACCAACCCAACGGGCGTGAATTGGGTTGCGGGAATGCTCCTGACAGCATTCGCCGTGAAAGGCCTCGGGGCTTATGTCTCCGGTTACTTGATGACCGAGGTCGGTCAGCGGGTGGTCATGGACCTGCGGAACCGGCTGTATCGACATGTGCTCGATCAGTCCGCCGCGTTTTTCTCGCGTCGGTCGTCTGGGCAGCTGATCTCCCGCATTATTACTGACGTGAGCCAGGTGCAGACGGCGGCATCTGAGACGCTCGCGGATCTCATCCGGGAATCAGTCACGGTGATTGGATTTGCGGCGTATCTGTTCTGGCTCGATAGGGACCTGGCCGTGATTTGCATCGCCACGGTTCCCCTGGTCGTTTATCCCCTGGTGCGACTGGGGCAGAAGGTCAGGAGCACCACGCGTCGTGGCCAGGAACAGCAGGAACATCTGACGCATGTCACGTCGGAAGGGTTGACAGGCCATCGTGTTGTCAAGGCGTTTGGGGCCGAGGCGCGCGAGGCGAGTCGTTTCTCCGCAGCGTCCCAGTCGCTCTTCCGCACGAACATGCGCGTGACAGCCGCCATGTCGGCGCTGCCGCCCTTGATGGAGTTCATCGGCGGTCTGGCTGCGGCCGGCGCGCTCTGGTACGCCTCAATCAAGATCACCCGCGGTGAGTTGACGGCCGGAGAGTTCGGCGCCTTCTTGTTTGCCGCGTTTTCTCTCTACGCGCCCATCAAGAAGCTGAGCCGCGTGAATGCGGGCTTGCAGCAGGCGATCGCGGCGTGCCAGCGCATCTTCGGCATGCTCGATACCCATACCGAAGTCATGGAGCGGCCAGGCGCGCAACCCTTGGCGCCGTTGCGGTCCAGTGTGGAGTTTCGCGATGTCGGGTTCGCGTACGACGATAGCCCGGATCACCACATCCTGCGACACGTGTCGTTCACCGCGAGGGCGGGCCAGATCGTGGCCATCGTGGGACTCAGTGGCGCGGGCAAGACGACCCTGGTGAATCTGATCCCTCGATTCTATGACGTCACCGAAGGCCGTCTGTTGATCGATGGTGTGGACGTACGCGATGTGACGCTGACGTCATTGCGTCATCAAATCGCGCTTGTCACTCAGGAGAACATCCTGTTTGACGACACCATTGGCACCAACATCGCCTACGGGAGGCCTCAGGCGTCGCAGGAGGAGATCGAGGTGGCCGCCCGGGCGGCCCATGCCCACGAGTTCATCGCGGAGTTGCCGATGGGGTATCAGACGACGATTGGTGAGCGAGGGCAGCGCCTGTCTGGCGGACAGCGCCAGCGGCTCGCGATTGCGCGCGCCATCCTGACGAAGTCGCCCATTCTCGTGCTGGATGAGGCGACCTCGGCGCTTGATTCAGAGTCGGAGCAGTTGGTGCAGGCGGCCCTGGTCAACTTGATGCGCGACCGCACAACCTTCGTGATTGCCCACCGGCTTTCCACCGTCCGGCACGCGGACCTCATCGTTGCACTTGAGCACGGGCGGGTGGCTGAACTGGGGACGCATGACTCTCTGGTGGATCAGCCAGACGGTGTGTACGCCAGGCTGCACGCACTGCAGATATTTAGCGAGCGACATCGAGAGGCACACGAGTGATTCGATCCATGACAGGGTTTGCGTCCGTCAGTCACGAGGACGCGGGCGTCCAGGTGAGCGTGACGATCAAGTCGGTCAACCACCGGTTTCTCGACATGCAGATCAAAATGCCCGGCGCGCTGGGGGCGCTTGAAGCACGTCTGAAAGCGCTGGTGCAACGGCGCCTGACGCGCGGTCGCGTCGAGGTCATGATCGGGTGCGAGCAGGTGGGCGAGACGCCACGAGAGGTGACGCTGAACGAAGGGTTATTGGCCCAGGTGCACGCGGTGGTGGAACTGGCGCGGGAGCACGGTCTGGTGACTGGGTCACTGTCGGCGTCGGACCTGTGCCGGATTCCCCACGTACTCGAAGTCCGTACGACGGTCGAACGGCCGTCGGTCAGCGGCGAGACGGCCGGGCTCGTGGAGGGGGCGATGACCGAGGCCTTGGACGCGCTGGTGGTCATGCGGGAAACCGAGGGCGGCTTTCTGGCGACGGACCTCAGCATACGTGTCGGCACCCTGCTGGAGTTTGTCGGTGTGGTGGAGGGCGAGGCGGCTCAAGGCCAGGCTGCGCTGGAGGGCCGGTTGCGCGAGCGATTGGCGGCACTGCCAGCCGATCTGCAGCTCGATCCTGTGGCCGTGGCGCAGGAGGTGGTGCGGTTTGTGGCGCGTTCGGATATCCACGAAGAAATTTCGCGGATGCGCGGGCATGTGGAACACTGGCACCAACTGGCTGGTGGCGCAGAAGCCTGTGGCCGTAAACTCGACTTTCTTGTGCAGGAAATGAATCGGGAAATCAATACGATCGGATCCAAAGCCGAGGGGCTCAAGGCCACTGAACTGGTGGTGGCCGCCAAGGCCGAACTCGAGCGCGTGCGTGAGCAGGTGCAGAATGTCGAGTAACGCGGACGCCGACCCCCGCGGCCTGCTGTTCGTCGTCTCGGCGCCGAGCGCGACTGGGAAGACCACCGTGGTTGAGCAGTTGGTGCAGGTGTTGCCCGGCTTGCTGATGTCGCGATCCTATACCTCGCGCCCTCCCCGGTCGGGCGAAGAGGATGGGCTCGACTACAACTTCATCTCCCGTGAGGCGTTCGAGGCCATGGTTGCCCGCGACGCGTTTCTGGAGTGGGCTGATGTCTTTGGCCACTACTACGGCACTGGCCGCGACGAGACCCAGGCGCGTCTCACCGCTGGCGAGGACCTCGTGCTGGTAATCGACGTGCAGGGGGCCCGTCAGGTGCGAGACCGGTTGCCCCAGACCGTCGCCGTGTTCATGCTTCCGCCCTCGTTTGCGGTGCTCGAACAGCGGTTGCGGAAGCGCAGTAAGGACCCGGAGCCAGAGATGGCCCGTCGACTCGAGACCGCCAGGCGCGAGGTGGACGCCGTGGCGCTCTACGACTACGTGGTGGTCAACGACCTGCTCGAGCGCTGCGTGGCCGAGCTGGCAGGCATCGTCGTGGCCGAACGCGCTCGCCTGGCCCGTCGACACGAGTCTATCCAGCCCATTATCGCGACGTTCCGCAAGAAGTAACTCCCTGCCTGGGAGGAGGCTGCCAAACCGACTCCTCCCGCCTTGCCCCTACCGGAACAGGGTAGAATAGAAAGTTCGTAGGTTGAGGAGCACATATGGCAGAGATCCCAAAGATCAATAATCCGGAGAGCCGGTTCGAATTCGTCTCCATCGCGGCGGCCCGTGCACATCAGTTGCTGCGCGGTTGTCTGCCGAAGTTGGAGGGGTCGGCGCAGCCCGCGCGTCGCGCCCAGCAGGAAGTGGCGGCCGGTGTGGTGCCGCGCGTCGATGTGCCTCCCACTGAGTAACTGAGTCGTTCCCATGGCGGCCGGCGAGCCCCTGATCGGGTTGGGCGTGTCCGGCGGCATCGGCGCCTACAAGGCGGTCGAAGTCGCGCGGTTGTTGCAGAAGCGTGGATATCGCGTACAGGCGATTCTCACGCGGAACGCGCGGAAGTTTGTCGGCCCACTCACGTTCGAGGCCATTACTCAACGGCCAGTGATTACCTCACAATTTGCGGTCGGCATGAACGCTGACATCGAGCACATCGCGCTGGCGACCGAGATGCGTGCCCTCGTTGTGGCGCCGGCGACGGCCAGCGTCATCGGCAAGTTTGCCAACGGCATCGCCGACGACTTCCTCACTGCCCTCTATCTGGCCACCCGCGCTCCGCTGGTGCTGGCGCCGGCGATGAACACCGTGATGTGGGAGCATCCGGCCGTGCGCGGCAATCTGGCGACCCTGGCGGCGAGAGGGGCCCGATGTGTCGGGCCTGGCGAAGGGTATCTGGCTTGCGGATGGATCGGTCAAGGACGCTTGGCCGAGCCTGATGAAATCGCCCGGTTCGTCGACGAACTCGTTCGGACTGCCGTTGGGCCCCTTGCGGGGCGTCGTCTGCTCATCACGGCCGGCCCGACCCTTGAAGACATCGATCCTGTGCGGTATCTCGGTAATCGGTCCAGCGGTCGGATGGGGTTTGCGCTGGCGGCTGAAGCGATGCGCCGTGGGGCCGACGTGCATCTGGTGGCCGGCCCCACGTCCGTCGAACCTCCAGACGTGACGACACTCACCCGCGTGCGGACGGCGGCGCAGATGCATGCGGCGGTGATGGCGGCGTCTACGAAGCGTGACGTCGTGATCATGGCGGCGGCGGTTGCCGATTACACGCCCGTGGGGGGCGCGCACTCGGCAAAGATGGAAAAGGGCGACGGCCTGACATTGGCCTTGGAGCGAACCGCGGACATTCTGGCAGATTTGGGCCAGCGTCGTGCGGTGACCCCAGGCGCCGTGACGCCAGTGCTCGTGGGCTTTGCGGCAGAGACCGGGCCGGCCGAAGACCGTGCCGCCCGCAAGTTGGTCCAGAAGCAAGTGGACCTGGTGGTGGCCAATGATGTGTCTGCGGAGGGCGCCGGGTTTGATGTCGACACAAACCGGGTGACGTTGGTCAGCCGGGAGAGTCAGCAGGCCCTGCCCTTGATGTCAAAGACCGCGGTCGCCGCGGCGATTCTCGATCGCGTCGAAGCCCTGCTCGCGCCGGTCACGGCGACGCACCCATGAGCAACAACGACGCCATTCGCGAGCACCTGAAGTACTTTCGCGATCTCGGAGTTCAAGGCGTGACGACCGATCCCGTCTGGCGTGAGAGGGGCCCGCGCCCGCTAAGTGGTGGGGAAGCGTCCAGTCCTCCCGCCGCCGACGGCACCGATGCGACCGATGGACTGGTGCAGGTGCGGGCGCGGATTGGCGACTGCACGCGGTGCAAGCTGCACGCATTGGGACGACAGCAGATCGTGTTTGGTGTCGGCAATCCACACGCAGATCTGATGTTCGTCGGCGAGGCGCCCGGGTCAGATGAGGATCGGCAGGGGGTTCCGTTTGTGGGCCGCGCCGGACAACTGCTCACAAAGATTATCGAGGCGATCAAACTCAGTCGCGATGACGTCTACATCGCCAATGTCATCAAGTGTCGACCACCCGGGAACCGGAACCCCGAACCGGACGAGGTCGAGACCTGCGAGCCGTTCCTGGCGGAACAAATCGATCTGGTGCGGCCGCGCGTCATCGTGGCGCTGGGCACGTTCGCGGCGCACACGCTGCTGCGCACCGAGACGCCGATTTCGCGCCTTCGAGGCGTGGTCCATGAGTACCGGGGCGCCAAGCTGATTCCCACGTTTCATCCCGCCTACCTCCTGCGCAGTCCCACCCGGAAGCGCGATGTCTGGGAAGACATGAAAACCGTTCGGGCCCTGCTCGACGCCGCTCAGTGAGTCAGGTGTGGTGAACGAACGCCTGGTGGCCGTGGGTGTGCCCGTGCCAGGACTCGGTCGGCTCACCTATCGCGTGCCTGAGGGGTTGCCGATGCCGCCCAAAGGGGCACGGGTGTCGGTGCCCCTCAGTGGTCGCATGGTCATCGGTTGTGTCATCGAACCCCACGCGCAGGCACTCGAGTCTGGAAAATATCGCGATGTCGCCGAGGTGGTCGACACCGAGAGCTATCTCCCCGAACAGGTCGTGGACCTTGCGCTGTGGGTGGCCGACTACTATGTCGCCGGGCCGGGCGATGCCCTCGCGATGGCGCTGCCGCCGATGGCACGCCGGGGAGGCAAGACCGCGTTTCGAACGATGAAGGTCGTGTCGCTGATTCCGGCTGTCGCGGGTACGGAGCCTCCGACGCCCAAAGGGGGCAGGCAGCAGGAGGCGCTGACACTGTTGGCGCCCACGCCTGACGGGGTGTCCACGGATGTGCTGAAGAAGCACGGCGTGTCCGTGCCGACGTTGCGCTCCCTTGAACGCTTGGGCCTCGTCCAGTTTCGAGATGAGGTGGTCGAACGAGATCCGTTTCAGGGGGCGGCCGATGGTGGCAGCACGCCGTGGACGCTCGGCGCCGGGCGCCACGAAGGACGTGACCTGACGCCTGAGCAGGCGCTGGCGTATCGCCATCTCGAGGAGGCGGCAATCATCGGTCTCTATCGGACGATCCTGCTCCAGGGTGTGACGGGGAGCGGGAAGACGGAACTGTACTTGCGGCTGGCGGCGCTGATGCTTGAGCGCGGTCGACGTGTGCTGGTGCTGGTGCCCGAGATCGCGCTGACGCCGGCGGTCGCGGGGTTGTTCCGTGCACGGTTCGGCCGACGCGTCACGATTCAACACTCCGGCCTATCGGATGGCGAACGGCATGACCAGTGGCACCGCATCCGCCGCGGCGAGGTCGATATCGTCGTCGGTACCCGATCTGCCGTCTTTGCGCCCCTGGCCGACATTGGACTGATCATCGTTGACGAGGAGCACGACAGCGCCTACAAGCAAGAGGAAGCGCCTCGGTATCAAGGGCGGGATGTGGCGGTCGTGCGTGGGCGAAGAGAGGGGGCCGTGGTGGTGCTGGGGTCAGCGACGCCGTCTCTTGAGTCAGCCGCCAATGCGCAGGCAGGTCGCTACGGACATCTGACCCTGACACAACGCGTCATGGACCGCCCACTTGCAGACGTGCGAGTGGTTGATATGCGAAAGGAATTCGCTGCCGAAGGTGCAGACGTGATGATCAGTCGCGACTTGTGGGCGGCACTTGAGGCACGGCTGTCAAAAGGGGAGCAGTCACTGATACTCCTCAATCGCCGGGGCTTTGCCACGGTTGTGTTTTGTCGGCAGTGTGCGGCCACGCTGGAGTGTCCACATTGTTCTGTCACGCTCACGTTTCATCGCACGGCTCGACGGATGCGCTGCCACTATTGCAACTACGCATCTGCCATTCCCAAGGTCTGCGGGACGTGTGGCGGCGAGTTTCTCGAGCAGTCTGGGTTTGGGACTGAACGAATCGAGGCGGAGGTGCGTTCTCGGTTCCCGAGTGCCCGGGTTGTCCGCGTCGATCGCGACACCATCCGTCGGCGAGGGGCAATTGCGAAGATTCTGGCCGACGTTGCCCGCGGTGATGTCGACATTCTGGTCGGCACG
>JABMNV010000249.1 GCA_013203475.1 Acidobacteriota bacterium | reverse complement strand
CTTATAGCCTCGTCTCAGACCTCGAGGAGCGGAGCAAGATTAACTCCCTACTTTTCTTCACAGGAACCCCGCATCGAGGGAAGGACTACGGGTTTTTTGGTCTAATGCATCTTGTGCGGCCCGATCTTTTCGATCCTGATGGCGACAGAAATGAGCAACTCTCTCAGCTTCCGAAGGTTATGATCCGAAACAACAAGGCAGCGGTCACGGATCTTCAAGGACAACGGCTTTTCAAACCAGTCAGTGTCTACAGCCGAGAGTACATATACAGCACCGAAGAGAAATTTTTCTATCGGACGCTTAGCGAATTCATTCTGGACGGTCGCGCGTACGCAGGAACCCTTGATGGCCGTGCGCAGACAGCTCGAATGCTTGTGCTCGTCACGCTTCAAAAGTTGGCTGCTAGCTCGATTGCAGCGATCCGAAACGCCCTTCGTAAACGTCGGGTAATGCTGGCGGACGCCGTCAGCCGTTCAAATGGTGACGCGTCGATTGTCCTACCTGACGAAGAAGAGGTGACGTTGGACGACGTGGCTGAGGCGGAGGAGGCCCTTCCCAGTTCCGCGGCAGTCATGCTGATGGAAGATGAGATACAGCGGCTTGACGAACTGGTCGCGCTCAGTGAGGGGATCGCCAACGAAACGAAGATAGAGCGCCTTCTGGATATGATTCGCGAGGATTTTTCCGCGGAAGAGCCAGTCCTTCTTTTCACGGAGTACAAGGCGACTCAAGCATTGGTCGTGAACTCTCTCCATCGGCAGTTCGGTTTTGGTTCAGCTACATTTATCAACGGTGACGAGCGTCTTGATGGGCTAGAGCAGGCGTCGGGGGCGACAAAGACGATCAGCCAGCCGCGTGAGCATGCCGCGGACGCTTTCAACGCGGGCAAGGTTCGTTTTCTTGTGTCGACGGAGGCTGGCGGCGAAGGCATCGACCTTCAAGAACGCTGTGCCGTGCTGGTCCACGTAGATATGCCTTGGAATCCGATGCGCCTTCACCAGCGGGTTGGACGTCTGTCTCGCTACGGCCAGAAACGTCCGGTTTCCGTCTACATTCTGCGGAATCCCCAAACGGTAGAGGCTCGTATCTGGGATCTTCTGAACGAGAAACTTGAGCGAATTCAGCTGGCCCTTTCCTCAGTGATGGAGGAGCAGGAGGACATCTCGCAACTGGTCGTTGGGATGGCCGGCAATTCGCTTTTCAACGAACTGTTCTCAGGGGGGCAGGGGCTTTCCAACGAACGCTTAGGGGCATGGTTTGATCAAGCGACCGCGACACTCGGTGGGCGCGACGTCGTCGAGACGGTTCGCGAACTCCTTGGCAACGTATCAAGGTTCGACTTTCAGCAGGTGGGTAAGGACCTGCCGAAGGTAGATCTTCCGGATCTCGAGAGGTTCTTCACTCAAACCGTCAGCCGACATGGGCGCCGGATCTTCCGACGCGACGAGGGCTTGGAGATCAAGACTCCCGATGAGTGGAAAGCACGCAGCTATGCGCTCCGAGACAAATACGAAGGGCTAGTCTTCGATCGCAGCCTACGTGGAGCCAATGCGGCGGCTCGTGTTCTAGGCGTCGGCCATCTCCTCTTCGACACAGCGCTTGAAGAGGCGCGAAACCTCTCATCGAACCTCGCCTACGTGGACGGTCTCGCCGCTCCTTTGCTTGTCGTAACGGTTGAGGATGAGGTCACCGGGACAGGGGCGCTCGTCCATCGATTGATCTTTGGCGTGACGGAGAAGGGGGGTAAGGCTGAAGTGTTTCGCGATTGGGAGCTTCTTCAGGTGCTCAATACCTATTTGCCCAAGAGTTCTGCGGGTGAAGCAACCGTCGATCTGGAGGCGGAGCCAACAGTTGAACGCCTAAAGAAGGCACTCGATGCCGATCTCTCCTCGCATGCGCCAACGGTTCATAGGCCGGTCTCCTGGTCTGAGATTTTGCTGATCCCAAACGTAGGGCCTGCGAGTGGATAGTTCACAAACAACGCAGTTCCAGAGCGACCTGCTGATATCAGACAACTTTTGATCTTGCTTCCCTTCCTCTCAGCGAATGGTCCGGACAAGCTCAAATCGGGATGCCCGGAAGCGTCAACTCTCGGTGTGATCGGGCCCGTGCATTGAACCGGCGCGTCTGGTTGTCGGTCGAAGCTGATGAGCCGAGACCTAATCCTGAAGCTTGAACCCGACGGTGCTGGGCGACCGCCTCGTGGTGAGGCGAAGTTCAAGTGCGTCAATCTCGTCCTTGAGGGCGCTGACGATATTGGCGACATCGTTATCGGTGTACTCGTAGGCTGAAGGGTTTGCCAATTTGCCGATGACCTGGATTGCTTCGATCGCCTTGGTGGTACGTCGCTCCGCGATCTCGACGAATTTCTGGCGTTTCGCCTCGCGGTTCTAGTGGATAGAATCCAACATTTGGTGCCCACGTTTGACGGCAGCGATGATCTTGTCTGGGTCGGCGGTCCAGACGAAGGGCCTGGGGTTGACGTTTGTCTCGGCGAGGAAGCGGTTGATGGCGGCCTGGAGGTCGACGATGGATCGGAAGACGCCACGTTTGAGGCGCCGGCTGGTGAGCTTGGCAAAATAGCCTTCGACGGCGTTGAGCCAGCTCGCCGAGGTCGGTGTGAAATGGAAGACGAAGCGGGGATGGCGACCGAGCCAGGCGTGCACCTTGGGATGCTTGTGGGCGGCGTAGTTGTCGAGGATGACGTGGACAATCTTGCCGGCGGGGACCTCGGCCTCGATGAGGTTGAGGAAGCGTATGAACTCCTGGTGGCGGTGGCGCTGCATGCAGCGGCCGATGACCTTGCCGTCGAGCACGTCCAGCGCGGCGAACAAGGTGGTGGTGCCATGGCGCTTGTAGTCGTGGGTCATGGTGGCGAGCCGACCCTTCTTGATCGGCAGGCCGGGCTGGGTGCGATCGAGGGCCTGGATCTGGCTCTTCTCGTCGAACGACAGCACGACGGCATGGGACGGCGGATCGACATAGAGACCGACGATGTCTCTGAGCTTGGCGGCAAACTGCGGGTCGTTGGACAGCTTGAAGCGGCGGAAGCGGTGGGGTGCCAGGCCGTGCGCCCGCCAGATGCGCTGCACCGAGGAGACGCTGATGCCGGCCGCCCCGGCCATGGCGGCACCGGTCCAGTGGGTCGCCTCGCCGGGCGGTTCACCCAGCGTCAGGGCGACCACTTGCTCGACGACCGCGTCGGCCAGCGGTGGCACGCGCGACGGCCGGGTCTTGTCGCGCAGCAGCCCCTCGACGCCTTCCTCGGCGAAGCGTTGCTGCCAGCGCCAGACCGCCGTCTTGGCGACGCCGGCCTCGCGCATGATGGCGTTGGTGCCCAGGCCCGCGGCGGTGAGCAGCACGATCCGGCAGCGCCAGACGTGCTTCTGCGGTCTGTTGCGGTCCGCGACGATCGACTCGAGGCGGGCTCGGTCGTCGGGGCTGACGGTAAAGCTGATCCCGGTGCGCATCCGGCAGACTCGCACGACCGCATCCGAGCCGGAATCCTTTCCGGGACTCTAATGTCGGATTTTATCCACTAGCAGCTTAAGGTTTGTTTCGCGTTCGAGATCATTCCATGCCGCGGCTCTAAGCGCGAATTCCCAATTTTGCTCACGTCCATGCTTGCAGACTCCCCCTCGACTCCCTCCATCCCCCGGTGATAATCAGCGCCACCATGTCGTGCGATCCTTGCAAAGCGGCGGTGAGCCTGCGAATTACGGGCCCGGTCCTCGTCTGAGGGCCGGGATCGTCCGTTCTGCCGCTCCCCCCTGCACCACGACCATCGGAATCGTCGTCCATGACCGCCGACTACAAGTCGACCCTGTTCCTGCCCGAAACCGAGTTTCCCATGCGCGCCGGGCTGCCCCAGCGCGAGCCGGAGATGCTGGCGCGCTGGGAGGCCAACGACCTCTATGGCCAGCTCCGTGCCGACGCGAAGGGGCGCGAGAAGTTCATCCTGCATGACGGGCCCCCTTACGCGAACGGCCACCTGCACATCGGCCACGCGCTCAACAAGATCCTCAAGGACGT
>JABMNV010000029.1 GCA_013203475.1 Acidobacteriota bacterium | reverse complement strand
CGTCAGCTCGGACTTGTCAGCGCCGAGAAGAATGTCGCATAAAAGCCACCGTCAACCGAGCCGCCGCTGAATTTCAACAGCCGACGGGACATCCCCTTTGGTACCTCTGGGTTCGGTTATCCGCGCATCGTGACGATGCACGCGAGCCCGAGCAAGACGGGCCGCGAAACCTAACCGCTCACCGTGTGGAGCTGTGATCCGAGCGGTCCGCCACCCCCGCCGACAGACCCCTGCGACGTGAACGACGACGGTTCAAGCACGAAGACGTCGGCTAAAGCCTCGGGCAAGTCGTCCAAGGACGGCGGAACGTCGTGTGACGACGTCACTAAGCAGAGCACGAAGTCGGCAAAGAGCAGCAGCAAGTCGTCGACCTCGGCAAAGTCATCGAAGTCGAAGTCATCGCGGTAGCGTCCGTAGCGGCCCCTCCGCGACGACGGTTGCGAAAGTGGTCGGTCTGTCTCACAGTGTGGGATGGACGGTATTGGGGCTCCCCAGCGCTCTTGGTGTTTCTTGACCGTGAATCGGCCTGTCGTGTCAGCGCAGGGCCGCTAGATGGCCCGGGCTGATTTCCCGCAGGGGTTCTGCCTGATACGCCTCGTGGTCAAACACCACCCGTACTGTTCGATCTGCCGGATCAACACGTGGGACGGCCGAGAGCAGCGCCTGAGTGTAGGCGTGAGCCGGGTCCAGAAAGAGCTCATCCGCCGGTGCCACCTCCACGATTCGACCTCTGTACATCACTGCCACGCGGTCGCACACCTGTCGGACAAGGCGGAGGTCGTGCGCGATGAACAAGTAGGTGAGGCCGAGTCGTGCCTGCAGTTCCTGAAGGAGATTGACGACCTGGGCCTGTACCGACACGTCGAGGGCCGACACGGGTTCGTCGGCAATGATGAGTGAAGGATTGAGGGCCAGGGCTCGGGCCAGGCCGATACGTTGACGCTGGCCTCCACTGAACTCATGTGGAAACTTGGACCCGTGCGCGGGATCGAGTCCGACCAGGGTGAAGAGCTCCGCTACTCGAGTCGCCCGTTCGCTCTTGTTGCCGATCTTATGGATAATCAGCGGTTCTTCGACGATCGCCCCCACACGCATGCGCGGATTGAGTGACGAATACGGATCCTGAAATACAATCTGCAGGTCTCGCCGTGCCAGGCGCAAGTCGTGCGAATTGAGTGTGGCCAGGTTCGTGCCTTTGAACGTCACCTCACCTGACGTCGGCTCGATCAAACGGAGGATGCACCGACCTGTGGTGGTCTTTCCGCAGCCTGATTCACCGACCAGACCAAACGTCTCTCCAGCTCTGACGTCGAAGGAGACGTCGTTGACCGCCCGCACAGTGGTGCGCTGGCGGAGCCAGCCGCTGCCTCCGAATTCCTTCACGAGGTGCGACACCCGGAGGAGTGGCGTCATGAGGTGACTCCGGTCGCTGACTCGTGGAGGACGCATCGGACACGACGATCCGCGCCAATCGACGTCGTCGCTGGGGGCGCGACGTCGCAGGCGCCAAGTCGGTGAGGACACCGTGGCGCAAACGCACAGCCTGCCGGGAACTGACCGAGCGACGGAACCGTCCCTGGAATGACCGTCAGACGCCGACCGTCGCTGGTGCCCGGCAGGCAGGCCAACAGCCCCTGTGTGTAGGGGTGCGCCGGTGTGCGGAAGACGTCGCCGACGGGGCCGTCCTCGACGATGCGCCCGCCGTACATGACGGCGACTCGGTCGGCCATTTCCGCCACCACACCCAGGTCGTGGGTGATGAGGAGCAGTGCCAGGCCCAACGACGCCCGCAACTCTCGAAGCAGGTCAAGAATTTCCGCTTGCACCGTGACGTCGAGCGCCGTGGTGGGTTCATCGGCAATCACCAGTGACGGCTCGGCGCACAGGGCCAGCGCGATCATGGCGCGCTGTCTGAGTCCACCGCTCAACTGGTGTGGATATTCGGTCGCGCGACGCGCCGCGTCAGGAACACGTGCGGCCTCGAGCCACTGGATAGCCTTTGCGCGCGCGGCGGCACCGCGTGCAATCCTGTGGACGGCCAGCGTCTCAGCGATTTGCTGCCCGATCGTGTAGACCGGGTTGAGGGCCACCATGGGCTCCTGAAAGATGAACCCAATCTTCCGCCCACGAATGGTCCGCAGTGCCGCCTCGTCGAGCGCCAGAATGTCCTGTCCGTCGAAGTGGATGCGGCCCGCCGCGATACGTCCTGGGGGCATGACCAGTCGCAAGATCGACAGGGCCGTCACGGACTTTCCGCTGCCAGACTCACCGACCAGGCCCAGCGTTTCTCCTGCATTCAGGGCGAGCGAGACATCAGAGACGGCGGCGACCTCCCGGCCATCGGGGAGTGCGAAGACCGTGCGGAGTCCGTCCACACGAAGCAGAGGGGGCTTAGACGTGGAGTTCACGGTGCTCGCCGAACACGCTGCGGAGCGTGTCTGAAATCTCGCCAAGGGTTGCGTGGGCCTCCACAGCAGCCAGCACGAGGGGGACGAGGTTGGTTGTGCCTTGTGCGGCGACCGTCAGCGCCGTGAGCGCGGCGTGGCACGCGTGGCCGTCCCGCCGGGCCCGCATGGTCTTGAGCCTGGCGGCTTGTTGGTGTTCGCCGTCGGGATCCACCTGCAGGACCTCGATCGGTGACGCTTCGTCTGTGTCGAAACGGTTGACACCGACGACGATGGTCTCTTCGCGGTCGATAGCGAGTTGCGCGGCGTAGGCGGCGTCTTGAATGTGCCGCTGAATCTGGCCGGCCTCGATCGCCGCGATCGTGCCACCGGCTTCGTCGATGCGAGTGATGAGGGCGAGCGCCTCCCTTTCGATCGCATCGGTTTGTTCCTCAATGGCCCAGGCTCCGCCGACCGGGTCCACGGTATTGGTCACTCCGGTTTCGGCGGCGATGACTTGCTGGGTTCGCAGGGCGAGCCGTGCGGCGTCCTCAGTGGGGAGCGCCAATGCCTCGTCTCGCCCATTGCAGTGGAGCGACTGCGTACCGCCGAGAATCGCTGCCAGCGCCTGCAGGGCGACGCGGACGACGTTGTTGTCTGGTTGCTGAGCGGTCAAGGTGGACCCGCCCGTCTGAGTATGAAATCGCAGGTGCAGCGCCCGTGGATTGGTCGCGCCGAATCGTTCGCGCATGAGTCTGGCCCAAAGGCGACGGGCGGCACGAAACTTTGCGATCTCTTCGAGGAAATTGTTGTGGGCTGCGAAGAAGAACGACAGTCGCTGGCCGAACTGGTCCACGTCGAGGCCCGCAGCCACCGCCGATTCCACGTACGCAATTGCGTTGGCCAGCGTGAACGCCACTTCCTGGACGGCGGTCGAGCCGGCCTCACGAATGTGGTAGCCGCTGATCGAGATCGTGTTCCAGTGCGGCAGTTCACGTTCGCACCAGGCAAAAATGTCAGTGACGATCCGGAGCGAGTGGCGCGGTGGGTAGATGTACGTGCCTCGCGCGATGTACTCCTTCAGGATGTCGTTCTGGATCGTGCCTGAGAGGCGGGCGAGCGGCACACCTTGTTGTCGTGCGACCGCCACGTACATAGCCAGCAGGATGATGGCTGTGGCGTTAATTGTCATCGACGTGGACACATCGCCCAGGGGGATGCCGTCAAAAAGTGTGGCCATGTCGTCGACCGAGTCGATCGCGACGCCGACGCGGCCCACCTCGCCTGCGGCCAACGGATGGTCCGAGTCGTAGCCCATCTGCGTAGGGAGATCGAAGGCCACACTCAGGCCGCTGACGCCTTGTTCGAGCAGGTAGCGGTAGCGGGCATTGGACTCGGCGGCTGTTCCAAAACCGGCGTACTGCCGCATGGTCCACAGGCGGCCACGGTACATCGTGGGTTGAATACCGCGTGTGAACGGAAAAACACCGGGAAATTCAGCCGCAGGCACTCGCCGCATTCTAGCGTTTTTGGTACAATCCCCACACTTTTCCCGCTCGGGGCGGCTGGGGAGGTTTTATGGATCCGGTAATAAACCAACTGGCGCGCGATCTTGTGGAAGCGATTTCCGCAGCCGTTGGCGGTGATGGGCGTGTGGAAACCTGCCGCGAGAAGGCGCGTGACGCCGGCTTTGATCTGACGTTGTCCCTTGAGGCGGCGATCGGATTTGTCAACTGGGGACAGGGGACGACCACCCAAGCGTTGGCACAGGTGCCGTCGGCGCCGGCGCCTGTGGAGATGACGGCCAACGACCGCCGGTTTCTCAAGTCGCTGCGGATCTCGGCCGACGAGACTGCCGAAAAAAAAGTCGATTAGCCGATCAGGTCTTCCGACGGCTTTGTTGGGCGACCGCCTCGGCGGCGCGCTTGGCTTCCTCCGGGTCGCCTAGATAGTGGTGGCTGATCGGTTTCAGCGCGTCGTCCAGTTCATAGACCAGCGGAATACCCGTGGGGATGTTGAGGTTCTCGATGGCGTCGTCTGAGATGCCGTCGAGGTACTTCACCAGAGCGCGGAGGCTATTGCCGTGGGCAGCGATCAGGACGCACTGGCCGCATTGGATGGCCGGCGCAATGGTCGCGTCCCAGTACGGCAGGAAACGCGCGACGGTGTCTTTGAGTGATTCAGTGGCCGGAACCTCACGTGCCGTGAGCGACGCGTAGCGCGCGTCGTGCCCGGGATGGCGCGGATCATCGTCCGGCAGCGGTGGTGGTGGAATGTCGAAGCTGCGCCGCCAAATGTGGGTTTGTGCGTCACCATGAAGCGCAGTCGTTTCTGCCTTGTTGAGACCCTGAAGGGCGCCGTAGTGGCGCTCATTGAGGCGCCAGTTGCGTTCAACCGGAATCCACAGCAGGTCTAACTCGTCGAGCACCATCCAACATGTGCGGATGGCCCGCTTGAGGACGGACGTGTAGGCCACATCGAAGACGTGCCCATCGTCGCGCAGCAACTGTCCGGCCGCCTTCGCTTCGGCGCACCCTTGAGCGGTCAGGTCGACATCGGTCCAGCCTGTGAACCGGTTCTCTTGATTCCAGGTGCTTTGCCCATGACGCAGCAAGACCAGTCGCGGCATTAGGCGGCTCCCAGGTGTGCCAGGGCCGCTCGCCCCGCGAAAGAGGCGCGGGGGCCGAGGGCCTCTTCGATGCGCAGCAGTTGGTTGTATTTTGCGGTGCGATCCGAGCGACTGGCCGACCCCGTCTTGATCTGTCCTGCTGCGGTGGCCACCGCCAAGTCTGCAATGGTGACGTCTTCGGTTTCACCCGAGCGGTGAGAAATGACGCTGGCGTATCCGGCGCGGCGCGCGAGGGAGACGGCGTCGAGCGTCTCGGAGACGGTGCCGATTTGGTTGAGCTTCACGAGCAGCGCATTCCCAATGTGATCGTCGATCCCCCGTTGGAGAATGGCCGGATTCGTGACGAAAATATCGTCGCCGACCAACTGAACCCGATCGCCGAGCGCCGCGGTGAGCCGCGCCCAACCTGGCCAGTCGGATTCCGCGAGACCGTCTTCAATGGACGCAATCGGATACTGGCGTGTCCAGTCGTCATAGACGGCAATCAGATCGTCAGACGAACGCTCGCCCTCGCCCGATTTGCTCAGGATGTATGACTGACTGTCCTCGTTCCAAAATTCACTGGAGGCCACATCAAGAGAGACGAACAGATCGCGCCCGGGTGTGTATCCTGCACGGTGAATCGCCTCAAGCACCAATTCCACCGCCTCGCGATTGGAGGCGAGACTTGGGGCGAAGCCGCCCTCGTCGCCAACACCCGTCGCCAGTCCCCGCGCCTTCAGCAGGCCGCGCAGCGCGTGAAACGTCTCGGTTCCTGCCTGCAGTGCCTCGGCGAACGACGACAGGCCCACCGGCATCACCATAAATTCCTGAAAGTCGACGTTGGTGTCTGCGTGGGTGCCGCCATTGAGGATATTCATCATCGGCACAGGCAACCGCGTACCGGCCCCGTCGACCGGTTCGTCGAGTTGGGCCACCAGATATGTGTAGAGCGGTTCTCCCCGGCCGGCGGCTGCCGCATGGGCGACCGCCATCGATACGCCCAGGAGCGCATTGGCGCCGAGTCGGGCCTTGTTTGGGGTGCCGTCTAGCGCGATGAGCGCCGCGTCGATAGCCCGCTGGTCGGGGGCCTGCCCGACCAGGGCTGCGGCGATCTCTCCGTTGACGTGACCGATTGCGCGGAGGACGCCCTTGCCGCCGTATCGAGTCTGGTCGTGATCCCTCATCTCCAGGGCTTCCCGTGTCCCTGTCGAGGCACCGGACGGGACTGCGGCACGGCCACGCGCGCCGCCCTCAAGGACGACGTCCACCTCGACCGTGGGGTTGCCTCTCGAGTCCAGAATCTGGCGCGCGTGAATGGTGTGGATCAGCAAAAAAGGACCGCTCCTTGTGCCGCTGAATTGGGCCGCCGAAGTGTAACACGCGTGCGTTGACATGCCCCCACCACTGGCCTACCATGACCATAGACGTTTCGTTCCAAACAGTGTTGACACGAGTCTTTGTTCATCGCCGGACAGCCGTGGCTCAGCGGAGCCATTTGGGAGGGTATGTGTCCCGACCCGTCGCATTCGTACTCGTGGCTGCCGCCGCCAGCGTCATGGCGGGGACGCCAGCGCTGGCTCAGCCTCTCCGCCAGTCTATTCGCCAGCCCGTATCGGTTGGGGCCGTCGAAGCCTCGGCGCGATCGGGGGTCGTGCTTGGAGTGGTTCGCGATGATCTGGGCACAGGAGTGTCGGGCGTGGCCGTCACCGCGATTGGCACGACGCAGGCGCAGGCACGCACAGACTCCAATGGAATGTTTCGACTGCCGTTGGTGCCCGGGGACTACGTGCTCCGCGCCACCCGCGACGGCTACGTGTCGCCGTACAAAGAGTGGGTGCGCATCGGCGGGAGTGCACGGATCGAGCGGAACATCACCATCACGAAACAAGTCGGTCTCCCCGAGCGCAGAGTACTGCTCGCGTCAGTAGGCCTCACTGGCCTCGATTCGGTGGGGAGAGACCTGACGAAGAGTACGGATCTTGATGAAAGCCTTCGGGCGTGGTACTTGCGCCATCTGCCACGCACCGTGCTTCGAGACGGTTCCGGCTCTGGCGCAGGCGAGCCAGCCGACCGGCCGGACGATTTTCGCGGAGGACTGTCGTTTCTCGATTGGGCGGTGTCTGGGTCCGCGCATGCCACGACCTCGTTTTTTTCCGAGACCGATTTCAGCGGACAGGTGAACTTCCTCACGACGAACGCGGTGTCGTCGTCGCAGGGGTGGCTGCCTGATCAATTACCCCGCGGCATCGCCTATCTGGCCGTTGGCGCACCCGTCGGCGTGCACGGCGATTGGCGCCTGCGCGGGGCCATGAGTACGGCCGGCCTGGCGTCGTGGGTCGTGCTGGGTGAGTACGAAGCCAGGGACGTGCAGACGCACGCGTTTCACGTGGGGATGTCCTACGGTACCCAACGCGCGGTCGATGACCGGGGAGCCGCGATCCTCAAGGCGGCCGGCGATGGTCGCACCGCCGCCAGCGTCTATGGACAGGACCGTTGGAGGGTTAGACCCGGCTTCGAGATCGACTACGGTCTTCGCCTTGATCGCTACGACTACGTCGAGGGCGAAGATTTCATGAGCCCTGAGTTCGGCGTCAGGATTGCCGTGGCTCCCAAGACCTACGTGACCGGTTCGGCTTTGAGCGCGGTTGTTGTCCCCGGCGTGGACGAATTTCTTCCGCCCCCCTCCTCGGGTCCATGGTTGCCGCCTGAGCGAACGTTTGCCTCCCTGGTGTCTGGAGCGCCGTTCCGTTCCGAGCGTGTGCGACGATTTGACGTAGGGGCCGAGCATGAATTCGGCGTGATTGGCCAACTCAAGACGGTGGGTGTCCGATGGTTTCATGAGTCGTCGCGAGACCAGTTGGCCACGATGTTTGGCCTCGGCGACGGCGGTGCAGTGGGCCACTACTACGTCGCTACGCCAGGCAGCGTCACACTGGATGGATGGTCCCTCCGCGCGTCTGGTCATTTCACGACCCGGGTGCAGGCGTCCATGGACTATTCAGTCAGTCGCGCGCGCTGGGAGTTTAGTGATCAGGCCGACTTGATTGCCGCCGTTGTGCCGTCCGCGGTGCGGCCTGAAAACGAACGGCTCCACGACTTGACCAGCACCCTCGAGGCCTCGATTCCGGAGACATCGACCCGCGTGTCTGTCGCCTATCGACTCAATAGCGCCTTTGCGCGTGACGAGGCGAACGAAGCCCTTCCGATCTTCGCCGGCCGTTTTCGCGTGCAACTGCGCCAGGTGCTCCCTATCCAGCCCATCCGCGGCGGAAGTATTGAGTTTCTGGTCAGCGTCAGCAATCTCTTCCGTGACCGCCAGTCGACGGGCTCCTTCTACGATGAACTTCTGGCCGTCCGCGCCCCTCGCCGAGTGCTTGGCGGCGTCCAGGTCCGTTTTTAGTTGAATCCAATGTTTTGGATTCCAGGGAAGTTCTGTTGGAAGACCGTGTCTGTCTGTTCGTAGCTTCCCTCCCACACATGGTTCCTGGCGAACGGCACACACATTGCTGCCGATTCCAGTGACTCACTGAAGCTCCCTGAAGATGTCTCGCCTTACTGCACAAGCACGACCGTTGATTCGCGTCGGGGTCCCGGTGGCCGTCGCCTCCGCGTTGGTGGCGCTCGCGTTCATCAATGTTGTGGTCGTCCTCAACTACCAACGCTCAGCCGTTGTCGACGATGGCGTGTTGTGGATGAACGATGGGGGCGCGGCAGTTCGCGCGATGGAGGTGGTGCCTGGGTCGCCAGCCGACCTGTCTGGCGTCCACCGCAATGACACGCTGATGGCGATAAACGGTCGACCAGTGGCGTCCCGAAGCGATGTCACCCAGGCGTTGTCCGGTGTCAGCGCTGGTGGGTCGGTGACGTACTCGGTCTCACGGGGGTCGGTTGACGATCTGGTTGAAGTCAGGCTCGCGCTCGGCCCAGGGCCCCGATACGATCTGTATTACCCACTCGCCGCGGTCGGTATTTTTGGTCTTCTTGTTGGCGCGTCGGTCAGACTCCGACGGCCGAACGATCAGGCGACGCTCCATTTTTTCTGGTTGGCGGTCGCATTTTTCGGTGTCTTCACGTTCACGCCGACAGGTGAGTACACGCGGACGGACTATTTGTTTTCCTGGGCGAACGACATCGCAACGGTCTTGCTGCCGCCGTTGTTTTTGCACTTCGCCCTCGTGTTTCCGGACCGCCCACTGGCGTGGGTCCGCACGGAGTTGGGTCGGCGCCTGACCCCCGTGCTCTACGCTCCCGCGTTGCTGTTGGGACTGGCGCGCGTGTACGCCCTGACGTGGTTGCCGACCGACCCTTCCGTCAACTCGCTGCAGTTGATGGCGCAGCGTCTGGCGCGAATCCAGGATATTGAGCTGGTCTACCTGTCGGCGTGTCTGCTCGGTGGACTGACGTTGATGATTCGAGCGCTGGGTCGGCTGCGTTCCGTGACAGCACGGCGTCAACTCCGGTGGATCGTCTGGGGCTCTGGCATAGGCGCCGTCCCGTTCGTGTCCACGTATGCCATTCCGTTCCTGCTCGGCTGGGAAGTGCCGAAGGGCGAGTATTCCGCGTTGCTCCTTGGCTGTATCCCGCTCGCGTTTGCGTCCGCCATCGTCCGCTACAGGTTGATGGACATCGAAGTAATCATCAAGCGTGCGCTGGTCGTTTCTGCGGTGGGCTTGGTGCTGGTAGTCATTTACCAGGGCACGCTGGCGCTCGTGGATCTGATTCCCGGACCGCATTCGGGGGACAACGACTTCTGGGCGCTGTTCGCCACGCTGGTGGTGGTCCTGGTGGCTCCCTGGCTATGGAATGCGATTCAGGGCGGGCTGGATCGCCTCTACTACCGCGATCGCTACGATTATCGCCGGGCCTTGGTCACGTTCGCGAGAGAGCTGAACAGCGACCTCGATCTGCAGCGCCTCAGCACGAAGCTGGTTGATCGGGTCGGGGAGACGCTGGCCGTCGATCGCATGGCGCTGTTGCTTGCCGACCCAGATGAGGCTGGCGGAGAGTTTCTGGCAGTTGCCGCCACCGGTGAAGGGAGCGGCGAGCCGATGAGCATCACTCGCGAGTCGGCGCTTGGGCAGCGACTGCTGTCCGGCCAGATCGTGAGTCTGGATGATCCGCAGCCCGCGCGTCGCCGCTTGGTGGGTGACGAGGCGGCGGTCTGGCGCGATGCGGGCTGGCACGCGTTTGTGCCGTGTGTGACACAGGACGTGACGATCGGTGTCCTGGCCGTCGGACGCCGTGCCCGACTCGAGCCACTGTCGAGCGAAGACATGGCCCTGCTCGGCGCTGTCGCCAGCCAGGCCGCGACCGCGTTGGAGAACGCGCGCCTCTATGGCCAGCTTCGTGTCAAGGCCGACGAAATCGAACGCCTGCGCCAGTTCAGTGACAGCGTGGTCGAGTCACTCAGTGACGGGTTGTTTGTGATCGACCTCGACGACCGAGTCCTGCGCTGGAACCGTCGGCTGGAGCAGTTATTCCAGTTCGATCGAACCCGAGCCATCGGTCGGCGTCTCTCCGCCCTCTTTCCCGAGTCGTTTGTCGAATTGCTGATGGCGGCCAGGACGGACACGCCCGACGGGGCCACACTCCTACGCGTCGCCCTTCACTCAGGTCCTGCTGATCTCGATCGGCCCCTCCTGGTGAACACGGGCATCGCGCCGTTTCAGACGGCGGATGGTGTCAAGGCTGGCTGGATCGTCGTGATCGAGGACGTCACCGATCGCGCCAGTCTCGAAGAACAACTTCGCCTGTCCGAGAAGATGGCGGCCGTCGGCTTGTTGGCAGCCGGCGTCGCCCACGAAGTGAATACGCCGCTGACCGGTATCTCGAGTTTTACTCAGATGTTGCTCGACAAAGCCGATCCCGACGATCCCAAGACCCAGCTTCTCGAGAAGATCGAACGGCAGACGTTCCGTGCCGCGAAGATCGTCAACAGTCTCCTGAACCTGGCTCGGCCGTCCGATGGCGATGCCGCCCCGCTCGATGTCAATGCCGTGATCAACGACGTGTTGCTGCTCCTCGAGCATCAATTCAGGGGCAGTCGCATCCAGGTGCGTCGCGACCTGGCGCCGATGGCGTCGATTCGCGGCTTTGAGTACAAACTCCAGCAAGTGTTTCTGAACGTGTTCCTCAACGCGCGAGATGCCATGCCCAAGGGCGGCTGGTTGTCAGTCTCGACCACGATCTCGGCCAGTGTCGTGACCGTCGAGATCGCCGACACCGGCTCCGGCATTCCCTCTGAGCACATTTCTCGAATCTATGATCCATTCTTCACGACCAAGGTCGATGGTCGTGGCACAGGTTTGGGGCTGTCGGTTACCTATGGGATTGTTCAGGAACACGGTGGCACGTTGACGTGTGACAGTTCGGTCGGGCAGGGGACACGCTTCACCCTGACGTTACCGGCACTCCGCTCTGATGCTGAAAAAGCTCTGGCCAATTAATGACACACTCCCCCGCGCACATCCTGGTAATTGACGACGAAGAAATTATTCGAGAGGCACTCGACGCCCTGCTGACGATGGACGGATGTGTCGTGCGCACCGCTGCGACCGGCGCAGAAGGTCTGGCTCTGCTGGCAGAGGAAGATTTCGACACAGTCTTGCTCGATTTGATGCTTCCGGACCGCTCAGGTCTGGAGGTGCTTGATGAAATTCGGAAAGGAGACGAAGGGCTTCCCGTTGTCATGATCACGGCGTTCGGCACGATCGATACGGCCGTGCGCGCCACCAAACAAGGCGCCTTTCACTACTTCACCAAGCCGTTCAAGAACGATGAGGTGTTGGTGGTCTTACGCAACGCCGTCGAACGTCGACGCCTTGAACGCGAGAACCTTGAGCTGCGCAACCGGCTGAAGTCTGGCAGTCATCGCTTTGATCAACTGATCGGCGGCAGCGCGCGAATGAAAACACTCTTCGACTTGATCTCTCGCGCAGCGCCAAGCCGGACGACAATGCTGATCCAGGGAGAGAGCGGCACGGGCAAGGAATTGGTCGCCCAGGCCTGTCATCGACACTCGGCCCGCAGCGACAAGGCCTTTGTCACGGTCAACTCCGGCAACCTGCCGCCCGACCTCCTGGAGTCGCTGCTGTTTGGTCACGTCAAGGGCGCCTTCACCGGCGCGGTGGCCACGAAGAAGGGCCTGTTTGAGATGGCCGACCGAGGCACGATCTTCTTCGACGAGATCGGGAATGTGCCGCTGGAAACACAGGCCAAACTCCTGCGCGTCATCCAGGAGCGTGAATTCATGAGGCTGGGTGGCGTGGATACCATCAAGGTCGACGTGCGAATCATCGCCGCGACCAATGTGGAGCTTCGCAAGAGTGTGGCCGAAGGACGGTTTCGCGAAGACTTGTTTTATCGTCTGAACGTGATTCCGGTGCAGATGCCTGCCTTGCGTGACCGCAAGGACGACATTCCACTGCTCGTGCAGCATTTCCTCGAGAAGCATAGCGAGGAAAGCCGCAAGTCCGGCTGGTTTGTGACGCCCGACGCACTTGACTTGCTGACGGCCTACGACTGGCCAGGCAATGTGCGTGAGCTGGAGAATGTCATTGAGCGCGCTGTCGTTCTGTCTCCAAGTCGAGAAATCGGGATTGACCTGGTGCCTGATCAGGTGCGCTTTAACCGCGAGTTCAAGGAGACAGACTTCGTGGTGCCGCCCGAGGGAATTCCTTTACGCGAAGTGTTGTCCAACGCAGAGCGCCGATGGATCGAGTCGGCCCTGGAAGCGGCCGGCGGGGTGCAGAAGAAAGCTGCCGAGTTGCTCTTCATCAAGCCGACGACGCTGAATGAAATGATCAAGCGATACGACATTCGGCCACGCCGTAGAAAACCTGAGTTCGACAACGGATCGGCGTCGGGTGCGCCGCCCGGAGACGATGTCGGATAGCTGACGAGGTCGGAGAGGCCGCGTCAGCGCGAGCGTGGACGCCGCTCTCCAGGGCGGCCAGATCGGCCACTGGCCAGGCCTCCCTGACGTCCACCCGTCTTGGCGTTGGATTTGACGCCGCCCTTGGCGCTGGGCTCGGCACCGGATTTGGCCCTGGGACTGCCGCCAGACTTGCCGCTAGGACTGCCACCGGATTTTGCGGAGGGGCGCCGATCTCGCTGCGGGCCTGTGGGATGCTGGGACCGCCGATCTCCTTCACCAGATTCGACCTGCCCGCGACTGCCGCGGCCCTCGCTCAGCGTTGGCCGCAAGCGCGCGATCATGCGCTCGTACTTCGACAGAATGATGTCCCACCGATAGTTGCTGTTAACGTAGGCTTGGCCGTTTCGACCCATCGCCGAACGGAGCGCCGTATCGTTCGTCAGGAGTTTCAGGGCCTCCACAAACTCAAGACGGTCCTCGTAATACAGTCCAGCGTGACTCCGCCGGCAGTGGTCGACGAGCACTTCGGAGCGACCGTTCGCCAGAACCGGTGTTCCCACGGCAAACGCCTCCTGGGCCAGCAGTGACAGGCTTTCGTGCGGAGATGGGACGACCACCACCGTGGCGGCCTCGAGGGCATGTAGCCGTTCCTCGTCGGGCAGGATACCGGCAAACCGCACATGCGGATCATCGGGAAGCGGCATCAACTTGACGCCCATCAGCAACAGTGCCGCGTCGCCGCCGTCGGCGCGGAACGCCTGGAAGTACTCAAACAGTTCCTCGCAGCCTTTCCCCGGGTCGATCCGTCCGCCGTACAACGCGAACGGCTCGTGCAGGCGATGTCGTCGTCGAAAGGTGTTCGCCGGGCCATCGATATGGGGCGGTAGCCGTTCAAGGGCTGTCGGGCGCACTGGCGCCAGGTCTGGAATCGCCTCGGTTCCTGAGAATCTGGATTCCGGAACGTCGACGCCGCAGCCCACGACATCCTCAACCAACGTTCGGAGACGAAATCGCTCGCTGACGAATCGGCGCTCGGCGTCGGTGTTCCACACGATTCCCGCAGCGCTCGAAAAGACGTCTTCGTAGATTCCCAGGCGGATGGCGGGTTCATCGTGGGCTGTCGGGACGAGCAGGCTTTTGGACGGCGCAATGCGCAAGCCCAGCACCGTGGGGGCGTACAAGTAGGTGAAGAACACGAGGATGTCGTAGTTCTGATGTTGCCGTTCCAGGTACTCGATGAGTGCTGGCGACCACGGGCCCTGTTGTTTGAGCCACTCCGTCTCGTCTTCGCGTGTATGCCGGTTGTGAAAGATCCAGTCGGAGTATTGGTTAAACGCCTCGAGGTCTCTGGTGCACGCGTTGGCGAATCGTCGGACGGTGACGCCACGGATGCGGTCGGTCCCCTCAGGATAGGTATTCTCCCACGTGATGTAATCCCGAGCGCAGGTAGTGAGCACCTCCACTTGATGCTGACTGGCGAGGCGTTCTGCCACCAAACGGCAGTGGTATTCGGACCCGCCGAGGATGTCGGTGCCGTAGCGTTGGACGATAAAAGCAATCTTCACAGGAACTCTTCAGGTGAGGCGGTCATGCAACGGCCGCCAGGAGGGTTTGAAGCCGCGGTTCGAGTTGATCCCGGCTGAACGCGGCAAGACGCCGGCGCTGGCCAGCGATGACTTGTCGCCGCAGTGGTTCGTCGTACACGAGCGCGCCGAGCCATTCGGCGGCCAGTTCAAGATCCTTGGGGGCAAACGAGACGCCGGCCCCTCCTAATGTTTCCGGGACGGCCGCCGCACCGTAGGCCAAGACCGGCACATCCATGGCCATGGCTTCAACCAGCGGGACACAGAACCCCTCGTGCTCGCTGAGGGAGACATAGGCATGCGCATGCCGATAGTACGCGGCCAGTTCCTGGTCAGGCACCGGCCCGGTGAACCAAAAGCGGTCTGGCAGCATTTTGTACTCAGCAATCAGGGCTCGCACGGTTGCGTAGTACCCGGGCACCGCGTTCTGATTGCCGACGAAAATAAATCGGTAGTAGATGTCCACATACCGTTTGTACTGCTCGGCGAGGCGGATGTGGTCCTCGATTTTCTTGTTGGGGGCGATCCGGCCCACGAACAAAATATTGGCCAATCCATCCTGGAGCATGGCCTCCAACGCGGGGACCGGTACCGCGTTCGTCAAGCGACTGGTATCCACCACGATCGGAAGGACACCGGTTGGCTCGAAACCCAACTCGACCAGTTCGCGCCGGTTGTAGTCAGAGACGCCCAGGGCGAGGTCGGTGTGTCCGACCAAGGTCGCCAATTCACGCCTGCCTGCGGCCGCCATCCGGCAGATACCTTCGTCATAGGGCGCGAAGAAGTGCGCCGGCGTGACGTTGTGGTAGTGAAGTACCCGTGCTCCCGGCAACGTACAGAATGCCTGGGTCATCGGTGACGGAATGGCGAAGTGGAAAATCGTGACGTCCCCCTGGCGGGAGTTCGTGTTCTGCCAGGGGTGAATCTCCGAGGTGAGGTCAGCGTCGATGGAAAGAGCGTAGATCTCCGATTCGTGGCCCCACACCCGGAAGATGTCCCGCATAACGCGAGCGTTGTCTCCGACGGCATCACCACGATGGGCGGCCGGGATCCATTGATTGATAATCACGACTCATGCCCCAGGTCTGCCCCTGGGCCGGCCTCAGAATCCAAGGGGAGCGCCTTGAACGCAGCGGGACGATACTGGCGAATTTCTTCCAGTTCGTCGGCCAGTTTGAACTGGCGCCAGAAATCGTAGGCCACTGGCGGTCTCTGGCACCGTGTCGTGCCCAGTATCTGATCGACAAATTGAAGCAGTGTGCCGCCAAAGTCCCTGGCAAGAAGGCGATCCAACGCGGCATCCTGGGCGCGCAAGACTCGTTCTACGCGTGCCGTATCATCGGTCAGTGACTGCACGAGTGCCGCGACTCTTGCGGGATGTTTATCGGTGTACAACACCCCACCTCCGTCCATGGTCGCCGGCACAGCCGTCGCGGCATAGGCAAGGACAGGTACGCGCTTGTAAAACGCCTCAATGAGCGGCACACAGAACCCTTCGTGTTCGCTGGCGCACAGAAAGACGTCCGCGCAGTCGTAGAGCGCGGTCAGGGCCTCATTGGTCACTTGGCCCAGCAGGTGCACATCCTCGAGGCCCAGCGCCGCGATCAGGGCGTGTAGTTGGGCCACGTATGTCTCAAACCCTCCAGACGACCCCGCCAGAATCAATCGCGACCGAGGATTGCAGTGTGTCTTGTAGGCATGAAACGCCCGGATAAGATCGTCTGGCCGTTTGTTCGGAATCACGCGGCCGACGAACAGGATATTTGTCCACTCATCGTCGTAGGCGTTGAGCGTGCGAGCATCCGGTGTGACGTCGAGATGGGCGAAGTCCGGCACGACATGCAGGACACCCGTGGGGGCAAATCCGAGAGCCTCAAGTTCCTGCCGGTTAAATTCCGAGTCGCCCAGAGCCAGATCACAGCGTGTGCGATAGGCCGTGAGTTCACGACGACCGTGGTAGCACTGCCGGACGAGCTGCGGATGCACACCGAGAAAGTACTCGGGCGGCGTGATGTTGTGATAGATGAGTGCCATGCGGGCCGGGAGCGCGAATGCGGTCCGTGACGCCCGAGAGCCCAGAGAAAAATGGTGGATCAGGAGATCGTCTTCGCCGATATCGCCTACGACGTCGCGGTAGTCCACAGTCAAGTGTTCGAGCCTGGGGTCTGCGGTCTCGACGATGATCTCTGAGGTATATCCCGCCGCGCGCAGGGCGCGGTTAATACCGAGGACTTCATTGCCGATGGCATCGCCATAGCCCAAAGTCGCCAGGATTTGGTGGACCTGCGGAGCCATGGCTTATCGGCGCACCGGTCCAGATGGCACCGCGTCAACGATCTGCCGGGCGGGCGGCAGCGTTCGTTGCCGCCGTGCCCACCACCCCGGCCACGCCTCGGCGTTGCGCGCGGACGGCTCTCGCTTAAGTCGATCAAACATATCCAGGTATTTGCGTTCGATCACGGGCCAAGCGTAGTGCTTCCTGAAAAAATCACGGCCCTGACGGCCGAGAATCGCGCCGATCGGGCCGCTGGCCTCCAAACAGTACAACGTTTCGGCGAATTCCTCGAACGTGTCGTACGACAGTCCGCCGTTTGCTCGCAGTGTCTGACCGCGAAGCACGTCACACGCACCGTTGACCAGTATGGGCTTGCCGAGCGCCCATGCCTCCAGCGCGACCATCGACAAGCTCTCATACGGAGACGGCATCACCAGGAGGTCGGCGGCAGCGAGAGCGTCGAACTTGTCTTCGTCAGAAACGAACCCAAGAGCGCGTATGCGCGGATGTTTCGGCACGGGAATGACGGCATTTCCGAGCAACACCAGGTCGAGTCCTCGTGGATAGTTGGCCGCGTAATTGATGAAGTACTCAAAGAGCGCCGGGCAACCCTTGTTCTCGTCGATGCGCCCGATGTAGATCGCAAACGGGCGCTTGACTTTGAACTTCTTGCGGAAGCGCCACGGCTGTGTCCGGTCAGGAATCGCCGAGCCGACACCGACCACCACGCTCGGCACTGCCTGATTCTGGCTTACATTCTGGATGAGCGCGCGCTCTTCGTACGAGTTGTACATCAGGGCGCGTGCCCCTCTGAGCGCCGTGCCAAACAGGCTGAGTCCGACGGCGGGGTCGCGCTCGACTGTGGGCACAAGAATCGCCTTGTCCGCCACCGCTCGTACGCCGTGCCACGCGTGGTAGTAGCGCGCGGAAAAAAAGAGAAAGAAATCAAACTCGTCTCGCACGCGACCAATGTGCCGAATCAGGGCCGGACTTCGGGGACCTTCGCTGTCGAGCCACGCGAGTTCGTCCGCCAGAGAGTGCTGACGGTCGAAGACCTGAAGAGACCGACGGCCAAAGTCATCCGTGTTGCGCGGCCGAGAGACCGGAAAGCGTCTGACCTTGATTCCGTGAATGGTCTCTTCACCTGCGGGCCACTCGTTCTTCCACGTCAGATAGTCCTTCGCGCAGGTCGTGAGCACTTCGACCGACGTGTGGCGTGACAGTCGTTCCGCGATGTAGCGCGCGTGTAACTCGGCGCCGCCGTTGATCTCGGCGCCGTACCGTTGGACAACGATGGCGATCTTCACTTCTCGTCGCTGCCCACATCGGCAGGAGAGTCAACTGTGGCACCGCCCTGAACGGGCCCGTCACCGATGTCCGACACACTGGGAGCATTCACCGCGTGTGGCGCCGCGACTTGCTCACCCGTGACTTGCTCGTCCGTGACCTGCTCGTCCCTTGTCTGGCCTGGGCGGCGTCGGCGGCGACGGCGTCGCCGACGACGCTCGCCGTCGGCCTCGCTGACAGGACTGTCGCCTGATACGCCCGACGTCACAGCTTCGGACGTGTCGGTCGCAGCGGCGGTCGAGAGAGGCTCCGTCGACGTCGACGGCGACGTCGGTGCCGCGGCCGTCTGGGGCCGCGGCGCTGGTGGGCGCTGACTGCCGCTCCGAGCTGGTTTGTACTGCACGACCTGTTCGAGGGCTCGGCCACGGCGCTCGTCAAAGTCGACCCGACTCGACACCGACTCGACGCGCATCTTCATATTGTGCACTTCGATTCCGAGTCGCGTGACCTCAAGCGCAAGATTGTGGATGAGTTCGTAGTAGAGCGCGTCCATGTCTTCGCGTCGAAGAAAGCGCTGGTGTGAATCGTTGTTGACCTTCGACTGAATATGCAGAGCCCCAGAAATGCGATTGGGATTGAAGAACAACTTGAGGAGGGGATTCAGCACGCGTCGAATCGTACGCAACAACCCGCGGTGTGTCTCGTAGATGGTGCTGTCTTCGAATTCGTAGTTGGGCGGCGCTGACGTGACGGTGCGATGTTTCCGAAACTGTGCCACCAAATCTGAGCGCACTCCCTTGGGATCGAGGAACTGCTCGAGTTTGACCTTGGCCAGTTCCTGCACTTCGGTTTCTGTGTAATCGGCCCCGCGTTTTTCCTGAACGCGCGCGCGAATCTGCCGCATGATCGCATCCACGTCCACCGCGTCGGACTTAACCTGAAACTCGCTCATAACAACACACCTGAATCCTTTGGCCTGGCGTTAGCGCCACGGGCCGTAAATGACCACAGCCACCGCGCAGGCCCAGAGGACAACGCACACGAGAATGGGGCGGTCGGAGATCAGCGTTTCGGACGGGTTGGCTCCGCCCTGGCGCTGGTGAATAAGGTAGAGATAACGAAAGAATCCGTAGAGCAGGAACGGGAATGTGAAGAACAGACGTTGCGTGCCGAAATTGGCCACGGTGTCGGGACTGATGGTGTAAAACGAATAGGCAAGCAGCGTGACCGACACGACAATCGTGATCAGTTGGTCGAGCAGTGGCGCACTGTACTCTGCCAGAATACGACGATGGCCGGTAGCGCCGTGCGCCAGGGTGACCAATTCACCGCGGCGTTTGCCCAGCGCCAAAAATAGGGCGCCCAACAGTGTGACGAGCAGGAGCCAGTGGCTGATGGCAACGCCGATGACGACCGCACCTGCAGCCGCACGCAACACAAAGCCAGCCGCGATCGTCAGCACGTCGAGGATGACGATGTGCTTCAAGGCGACAGAGTAGGCCGAGAGCAAGGCGACGTATGCCGCCGCGACCAGAAAAAACGAGACACTCAGCAGCCAGGCGCACCCCAGGGCGACCGAGCCTATGACAAGCGCCGACACCAGCGCAGTCGTTGGCGTCAGGGTGCCAGCCGCAATCGGCCGCCGAGACTTGGTGGGGTGTTGCCGGTCCGCCTCCACATCTTGAACGTCGTTGATCAGGTAGACCACGCCCGACAGCAAGCAGAACACGGCAAAGCCGAGAGACGCTCTTCCGACCGATGCGGTATCAAGGAGTTGGCCGCCAAATATCAGTCCCGCGAACAGGATGAGGTTCTTGGTCCATTGAGCCGGGCGAAGCGATACCAACAGGGCGACAGACTGAGGCTGTACCCGAACGACCGCAGTCGGCGCGGTCGTCGCTTCGCGATTTTGACGAAGAGTGTCTCGCGCCATACAGCGCGACGACGAAGAGTCCGGCAAGGGCCCTTCGTCAATCGACTCTGAAAAATCGGTTACGAGAAGCTCTTGAGCGCGTCCTGCTCTTCGTCGAACGTTTCGAAGACGGTGAGCAGTTTCGTGATCATCAAGAGTTCGGTGATGCGTTTGGTCAGATTGACCAGCTTCAACTGGCCGCCCTGGCGACTGACCGTCGTGTACGTTCTGACAATTTCGCCCAGGCCCGCGCTGTCGATGTACGGGACATCTGCCAAATTCAGCAAAATGCGCTTGCGCTCCTGGAGGATGAGCGAATTGATCTTGTCCTTCAGAACTTCATCGCCCTCGTTGAGGGTGATCTTGCCCTTGAGATCCAGAATCATGACTTCGCCTACCAGTCGCTCCTCGATTTGCATACCAACTCCTGTTGCTGCCGCCGACGGCGGCGCATCCGACACGCCCCCGAAAGGAGCCGTGCGCCCATGGCGCACAGCACTCCCTATGTATTCGCCGGGGACCACAAGCTTTCCGAGTAAGTCTAGGGGGTGATCCGGCAATTTGACAAGGCCTGTCGGCCATTTTTTGCTCGGGTCGACTTTTTTCTGAGGCAAAGAGTGCCCCAGACTCGCACATCGTGCGTCGTCTGGGGCCGTCCAGTAGGGGTCGGTTTCGTCGTTACTCGACGTCGCGACGCTGCTTCTTACGCGAACGCTTACGCGCCAGCGCACTCTTGACGCGGCGCTTGTCGCCGGGTTTGAGGTAGAAGGAGTGTTTCTTGATGTCTTTGATGATGTCTTCTTGCTGCACTTTGCGCTTGAAGCGGCGTAGTGCACTCTCGATAGACTCACCCTCCTGAATTCGAACTTCTGCCATGGCTGAACACCCCCTTTCCTAGTCAAATGTGCGCTCCGGGCCAGACGCCTGACGCTCAGGCCAGTTGCCTGGTCAGCGGAACAACAAGACAGGGTATCACGGGGGCACTTAGTGCCTGCAATCTGCTGCGCAGAGCCCCGGCCGCGCATAGAATCCCTGTGATGAAGGTCCTTGTCGTGGGAGGAGGTGGCCGGGAACACGCCCTGGCTTGGCGATTGTCGCTCGATCCCGAGGTGACCCGCGTGGTGTGCGCACCCGGAAACCCAGGCATCTCGCAGGTGGCCGAGTGTGTGGCGGTGGCTGCCACCGACCCGGACGGAATGCTGGCCTTGGTCAAGCGCGAGGGCATCGATTTGACCGTCGTTGGCCCCGAGGCCGCCCTCGAGAGGGGCATGGCGGACCTGTTTCGTGCGCAGGGACATCCAATTCTCGGGCCCCCAAAGCGAGCCGCCGCGCTCGAGACCTCCAAGGTGTTTTCCAAACACTTCATGGCAATGGCGTCAATTCCGACGGCCCGCTATGTCGTGTGCGACACGGCAGACGCCGCGCTGGCTGCCGTGTCAGGTGATCAATTTGGCTTCCCCGTCGTCGTCAAAGCCGACGGATTGGCAGGGGGCAAGGGAGTCGTGGTCGCGGTCGATCGATTGGAGGCCGAAGCGGCCGTCCGCACCGCGATGGTGGACCGTGCCTTTGGCGCGGCCGGCGCCACGCTGGTCATTGAAGAGTGCCTGACCGGCCCAGAGGTGTCGTTTTTCGTTCTGGCGGATGGCCAGCGTGCGATTGCCCTCGGGAGCGCAGAGGACCACAAGCGGATTTTTGACGGCGACCGTGGGCCCAATACCGGCGGGATGGGGGCCTTTGCTCCCAGTCCGCTGATGACGCCAGCGCTTGAAACCACCGTGATGCGCACCATCGTGCAACCGGTCATCGACCAGTTGCACGCCGATGGGGGCTACCGAGGCTTCTTGTATGTCAGCCTGATGTTGACTCCTGACGGGCCGAAGGTCATTGAGTTCAACGTGCGTTTTGGCGATCCTGAGGCTCAGGTCGTTCTGCCCCTTATCGAGGGTCGCTTTGCCGAGCTGCTGCTGGCGGCGGCAGAGGGGCGGTTGCCAGCAGGAGACGTGCATATCTCCGAGGGGGCCGCTGTCGGCGTTGTGTTGGCGTCTGCGGGATATCCAGGGCGCTCGGCTGCGGCCGTGCCCATTTACGGACTTGAGACTCCGCAACCGGCTGGCGTGATGATCTTTCATGCTGGCACCGCGCGTCAGGCAGGCCAACTCATGACTGCGGGCGGTCGCGTACTGACCGTGGTGGCTCAAGGCCCCACTCACGCCTCAGCCATGGAGCGCGCCTACGCTGTAGTCTCCGAAGTACAATTTGAGGGCATGCAGTTCAGGCGCGACATCGGGTCCAAGGCCGACGACGCGAATCGTCGGCCGCCGACCACTGAGCGTTAACCAATTCGCCACAATCGATTTGAAAGTTTTCTATGTCTTTGGATGTGCTTATTCTGATGGGGTCCGATTCCGACGCCGACGTCATGGTCGCGGTCGGCGCGGCGTTGAATGAATTCGATTTGGCCTGGGAAATGACTGTGGCCTCCGCTCATCGGTCGCCTGCCCGGGTGTTGCGTTTGATTGATGACGCACATAGTCGTGGCGTGAAAGTGTTTATCGTCGGGGCTGGCGCCGCGGCGCACTTGGCGGGCGTGGTGGCGGCGCATACCGCGCGCCCGGTGATTGGTGTGCCCATTGATTCGTCGGCGCTCAAGGGGATGGATGCGCTGCTGTCGACGGTCCAGATGCCGCCCGGTGTCCCGGTGGCGACCGTGGCTATCGGCAAGCCCGGCGCCACCAACGCCGGGGTGCTCGCCGCGCAGATGATCGCACTGGGCGACGAGTCCGTGGCGCAGCGGGTTGTCGCTTACAAGAAGTCGCTTGAGACAAAGGTCGACGCGGCCGCTGCCCGTCTGGCGGCCCGACTGGACGCAACCCAGGCCTCGAAATAGGGCGGCGCGGCTAGTGGGTGAGCGGAGTTTCCACCAGGAGTTGGCCGCAGGCGGCGCGGATGTCGCGGCCGCGGCTCTTGCGAACGGAGACCGTGACGCCTCGATCCGCGAGAATCTTTGCAAAGGCGTTGACGCGCGCCTCCGAGGGGCGGTGATATTCGATGCCGTCGGCCTCGTTGAGCGGCAGTAGGTTGACCTTGGCCTGAATGCCGGCAAGGAGGTGCACCAACCGGCGCGCATCGTCGGGTGTGTCATTCACCTCGGCGAGCAGCACGTATTCAAACGTGATGCGGGCGCGACGCCGCAGGGGGAATGCGCGGCACACGTCCATGAGTTCCTGCAGCTTGTATTTTCGATTGACCGGCACCAGGGCGTCGCGCTGGTCGTCGGTTGTGGCGTGCAACGAGATGGCCAGATTGGGCATGAGCGATTCGGTGGCCAGTCGCTGCAGGCCTGGCAGGACGCCCACAGTGGACAGCGTGATGCGGCGAGCGGGTAAGGCCGCCCCCTTATCGTCAGTGAGGATGCGCAATGCGCGCATTGTGGCATCGTAGTTATGCAGGGGTTCGCCCATGCCCATGAGCACGATGTTGAAGGGCGTGCCAGCCAGTCCGGTTTCTCGCGCCATCACTCGCACCTGCCCAACGATCTCGGCCGTCGTCAAATGGCGGAGCAGACCCATTTTGCCGGTCAAACAGAAGCCGCAGGCCATCGCGCAGCCCACCTGGGTGGAAATGCAGAAAGTCTGGCCCGGAGTGTCCGGAATGTAGACCGCCTCAATCCGGCGCCCGTCGCCGAGCTTGAGTAGAAATTTCGTGGTGCCGTCGCTCGAGACCTGCCGGGTGTCCAACTGCGGCTCAGAGATAGCTGCCTGCTTGGCCAAGGTGTCCCGCAGCAGGCGCGGCAGGTTTGTCATCGCCGCAAAGTCAGACACACCTCGCTGGTGAATCCACTGGAAGATCTGTCGACCACGAAACGACGGTAAACCAAGGCCGACCGCAGCCTGCTCAAGGTCAGCGCGTTCGAGCCCGGCAAAATCCAGTAAAAGAGGGAGCGGTGAGCCTTGTTCCACGGTTAATGGCATGGTATCATTCTCAACTTGATTCACACGTCTAAACTCAAGTCATTAAACAACTTACAGGATTGCAGGCCCGCGAGATGGTGAAGACCGAGACGTTGCCGTCTGGCTTGAGGCTTGTCACCGAATCGCTGCCGCATGTGCGTTCGGCGGCTATTGGGGTATGGCTCACTCGCGGTTCACGTCATGAATCAGATGAAGAGAGCGGCATTGCCCACTTTGTGGAGCACATGCTTTTCAAGGGCACGCATCGCCGCACGGCCCGCGACCTCGCCCAGGCCATCGACTCGGTTGGAGGGCAGATGGACGCCTTCACGGCCAAGGAGTACGCCGGCTACTACATCAAGGTGCTCGACGAGCATCTGCCCATTGCCCTCGACCTCCTGAGCGACATGTTGCTGTATCCCGCTCTGGCGGCCGACGATGTGGAGCGAGAACAGGGCGTGGTACTCGAGGAAATCAAGATGGTTGAGGACGCGCCGGACGATTTGGTGCACGAAGAATTCGTTCAGAAGTTTTGGTCCCGCCATGCGCTTGGGCGGCCGATTCTTGGCACCGCTGACACGGTGTCGTCGTTTTCTTCCGATCGACTCCGGAACTACTTTCAGCGCACGTATGTTGCTCCCAATCTGGTTGTGGCCGCTGCCGGACATCTCGAACACGACCGTTTCCGCGATGCCGTGGCCGAGGCGTTTGCGCCGCTCTCGGCGACGGGACGCGTGTCGGCCGATGCTCCGCCTGCGGTGTCGCCCGGAGTCGTCGAGCGCGTGAAAGACATTGAGCAGAGTCACATCTGTCTCGGCACGACGGCCTACCCCCAAGGGCATGATGATCGCCATGCCGTGTTCGTGCTCAATACGATTCTCGGTGGCTCGATGAGCTCGCGGCTGTTTCAGCACATCCGCGAAGATCGGGGCTTGGCGTATTCGGTGTTTAGCAATCTCTCGACCTACACCGACGCCGGAATGATCTCGATTTATGCGGGGTGCGCGGCAGACAAAGTGGACGACGTCGTCACTCTTTCGTTGCGGGAATTGGCCGACCTGCGTGACCGCGACGTGCCCGAAGAGGAATTGCGTCGCGCCAAGGACCACCTCAAGGGCAGTGTGATGCTGGGGCTGGAGAACACGTCGAGCCGGATGTCACACCTGGCCCGGCAGGAAATGGTCTTTGGACGCCACATCACGCTTGATGAAATGTTGGCTCAGATCGAGGGTGTGACCGCCGTGGCTGTCAAGCGCGTCGCCCGGGATCTGTTTCGCGATGGCGGCATGGTCGCCAGTGTGGTGGGCCCCAAACGGTCGAAGTCATTGGCGCCCGATCAATTGTGGCTGGGTGGAGGAGAGGCGAGCGCATGATAGCGAGGTATACCCATCCCGAGATGGGGGCGATCTGGACGGAACAGCGTCGATACGACGCATGGTTGGAAGTAGAACTGGCGGCAACGGATGCGCTGGCAGCGTCCGGGGTCGTGCCTGTTGAAGATGCGCGTGCCCTGCGAGAGCGGGCGTCGTTTGAGGTGGCTCGCATTGAAGAAATCGAGAAGACGACGCAGCATGATGTCATTGCCTTCACGACGGCGGTTGCAGAGAAGGTCGGCCCGGCAGCCCGCTGGCTCCATTTTGGTCTCACCTCGTCAGACGTGCTCGACACCGCATTGGCGTTGCAGATGCGTCAGGCGTGTGACCTGTTGCTCACTCGTGTGGACGCGTTGTCAGAGGCGATTCGTGCCCGGGCTCTGGAGCATCAGCACACACCCATGATTGGGCGGACCCATGGCGTACACGCCGAACTGATGACGTTCGGGGTGAAGTTGGCGCTGTGGTACGCCGAAGTGGGGCGTGGGCGGGAGCGCCTTGTCCGTGCGCGCGAGGCGGTGTCGGTCGGCAAATTGTCGGGCGCAGTCGGCGTGTTTTCCCATCTGGACCCGTCAGTGGAATCGGCCGTGTGTGCGCGGCTCGGCCTGACGCCGGCTCCGGTCTCGTCGCAAGTCATTCAGCGCGATCGTCATGCCGAGTTGATGACGGCGATGGCGCTTCTGGCGGCGTCCCTCGAAAAGTTTGCGGTGGAAGTGCGTGGCCTGCAGAAGACTGAAATCGGCGAGGTCGAGGAGCCGTTTGCCAAGGGGCAAAAGGGCTCCTCCGCGATGCCGCATAAACGGAACCCTATTGGGTGCGAGCAGATCACTGGATTGGCGAGATTGGTGCGGTCGAACGCGATGGCCGCCTTGGAAAATGTGGCGCTGTGGCACGAGCGCGATATCTCACACTCCTCGGTGGAGCGCGTGATCTTGCCCGATAGCTTTATCGCCCTCGACCATATGTTGCGGCGGTTTACCCGCATCGTGGCCGGGCTGGTGGTGTATCCGGCTCGAATGATGGAGAACCTGCAGCGGTCCCGGGGTGTCGTGTTCTCGGGAAATGTGCTGCTGGAGTTGGCGCGGCGCGGTGTGTCCCGCGAAGAGGCCTATGCGTGGGTGCAACGCAACGCCATGCAGTCGTTCGCCGACGCTGTGCCGTTCAAGCCACTGTTGCTCGCCGATACCGACATTGCCGCCGTGTTGCCTGCGTCCGTGATCGACGAGGCGTTTGATCTGAACGCCCAACTGAGGCATGTGGACACGATTTTTGCCAGAGTATTTGGCCCCAAGGAGACTGCATGAGAGCGCGCGTGTTTGTGACCCTGAAACCCTCGGTGTTCGATCCCCAGGGACGCACCATCGTCGAGGCCCTGCACTCGCTGGGGCACACCGAGGTTGGTGATGTGCGCCAAGGTAAGTACTTCGAGCTCGATCTGAACGTGGAGTCGGCGGCTGCTGCTGAGGCGCTCGCCACCGAGGTCTCACAGCAGGTGCTGGCCAATCCGGTGATCGAGAGCTTTCGTCTGGAGGTTGATTCGGAGTCCAAGGCGGGGCGCTCGTGAATTTCGCCGTCGTCGTCTTTCCGGGATCGAACTGTGACCACGACGCGTATCACGCCGTCAAACACGTGTTCGGCCAGTCGGCCGAGTTCGTCTGGCACAAGGAAACCTCACTGGGCGACGCGGACGTGGTGATTCTGCCCGGAGGGTTTTCGCACGGTGACTACCTGCGCACCGGAGCGATTGCGCGGTTTTCACCCATCATGGCTTCGGTCCGCGCGTTTGCCGAGGCGGGCAAGCCCGTGATCGGGATCTGCAACGGATTTCAGATTCTGATGGAGTGCGGGTTATTGCCGGGCGCGATGCTGCGTAACCGCGACGTGCAGTTTCACTGCGAACACGTGGGGGTTCGCATCGAGCAGGCGGACACCCCGTTTACCGGGAAGGCGTCCGTGGGACAGATGCTGCGGATCCCCATCGCTCACGGAGAAGGTAACTATTTCGCCCCGCCAGAGGTGATCGCGGAGTTGGAGGCGCATCGCCGGGTGATCTTCAGGTATGCCTCCGCCGATGGCGAGGTGACAGACGCCGCCAACCCAAACGGGTCGGTGCATAACATCGCGGGCATTTGTAACGAAGGCCGGAACGTCGTGGGCCTGATGCCACACCCGGAACGCGCGGTCGAACTGGTGACCGGCAGCGCCGATGGTCGTGTGGTGTTTGAATCGGTGATTCAGCATGGTGTTTGATTCCGCAACGCTGCAACGACACGGCGTCACTCCAGACGAGTACGCGCGCATTGTCGAGCTGGTCGGCCGTGAGCCGAACCTTCTGGAACTTGGCTTGTTCTCGGTGATGTGGTCAGAGCACTGCAGCTACAAGAGTTCTCGTGTGCACCTCAAGACCCTGCCGACCGAAGGCGCGCGCGTGGTCCAGGGGCCCGGTGAGAATGCCGGAGCCGTAGACATCGGAGATGGCCTGGCAGCCGTGTTCAAGATTGAGTCGCATAATCACCCGTCTTTCATCGAGCCCTACCAAGGCGCCGCGACCGGTGTGGGCGGAATTATTCGCGACATTTTCACGATGGGCGCGCGGCCGATCGCGTTGCTTGATTCGTTGCGGTTCGGTCCGGTCGAGGACCCCGCGAATCGGCGCGTCGTACGAGGCGTGGTGGCCGGTATCGGTGGCTATGGCAACAGCATGGGCATTCCGACGATTGGCGGGGAAGTCATGTTCGACGAAACCTACAGCGGCAATCCACTGGTCAATGTGTTTTGTCTGGGAATTGCCAGACATGATGCGCTTGTCAAAGGTCAGGCCTCCGGCGTCGGTAATCCCGTGTACTACGTGGGTGCCAAGACCGGACGCGATGGTATTCATGGCGCGACGATGGCCTCGGCAGAGTTTGATGAGACGTCCGCCGACAAGCGCCCCGCCGTGCAGGTCGGCGATCCGTTCATGGAGAAGCTGTTGCTCGAGGCGTGTCTCGAGGTCATGCAGACCGATGCGTGTGTCGGCGTGCAGGACATGGGGGCCGCTGGATTGACCTGCGCGACATCTGAGACCGGGTCGCGCGGCGAGGTAGGCGTCGAGATTGACGTGATGCACGTGCCCCAGCGCGAGGCGGGCATGACGCCGTACGAAATCATGCTCTCGGAATCACAGGAGCGCATGCTGCTGATCGTCCACAAGGGGCGCGAAGCTGAGGTGGAGCGGATCTTCGAGAAGTGGGACCTGCATGCCGTGCGCATCGGTGAGGTCACCGCCGACAAGATGTTACGCATTCGGGACCACGGCACGCTGGTCGCGGAAGTCCCCAATCGCGCACTGACTGATGAAGGTCCGGTGTATCGGCGGCCGTTCGCTCCACCAGCAGACATGGCCGCCCGGCAGCGGATGCCGAGCGTGGACGCCACGCAATTGCCGGTGACGTTGGACGCGCTGCTGAGGCTTCTGGCGTCGCCCGGAATCGCCAGCAAGCGCTGGATTTATCGCCAGTTCGACCACATGGTTCGCACAAATACGATCGTCCTGACGGGGCTCGGAGCGGGCGTCGTGCGCGTGAAGGGGACCAACCGAGCGCTGGCCATGTCCCTGGACGGAAACGGCCGGTTCTGTCAGTTGGACCCACGACAAGGGGCCCGGCTGGCCGTGGCTGAATCCGCGCGCAACGTCGCCTGCGCGGGTGCCGAGCCCATCGGTGCGACAAACTGCTTGAATTTCGGGAATCCTGAACGGCCTGAAATCATGTGGCAGTTCGCCGAGGCGGTGGCAGGCATCGGCGAGGCGTGTGTCGCGTTGGGCACACCGATCACGGGTGGCAACGTCAGTCTCTACAACGAAACGGCAGGCGCGCCGATTTTGCCGACTCCCGTGATCGGTGTGGTCGGCGTGCTTGAAGATGCGTCTCACGTGCGCTCGCGGGTGTTTCAGGACGCGGGGCTCGACATTGTTCTGCTGGGTGAGAACCACGGTGAACTTGGGGGGTCCGCGTATCTCACGACTTTCCTGGGGACAATCAGTGGAGTGCCGCCGGCATTGAATCTGGCGGCTGAGGGCGCGCTCCAGCGCTTCCTGGTCGCGGAGGCCGGCCTTGGAGCAATCACCTCCGCTCACGATTGTTCGGATGGTGGGTTCGTGGTAGCGCTGGCGGAGTGCTGTTTTGACAGCGGTGGCATTGGCGCCGATGTTGACGTGCCCGCAGCCTCCGGTGATGGCGAGGTCGGCATGGCCGCCGCCACGTTGTTTGGCGAATCCGCCACGCGGGTCATTCTCGGTGTGAAACCTGAGGCCAGCACGGCCCTGCTTGAACGAGCGCGTTCGGCCGGCGTGGCGGCTCAGCGGGTGGGGGCGACCGGCGGCACGCAGATTCGGGTGGCGATCGATGGGGTTGTCGCCATCGAGTGCCCGGTGAGCGAAGCCGAAGATCGGTGGACGAACGGGTTTTCGCAGTGGCTCGAGAGCCCTCCCCAGCGACGGGGATGAGACAGAAGGGATCCATGAACGACAAGTTCCGCGAAGAGTGCGGCGTCTTCGGAATCTTCGGCCATCCTGAGGCCGCGAACCTGACGTACCTCGGGCTGTATGCGTTGCAGCATCGAGGGCAGGAGAGTGCTGGCATCAGTACGTCTGATGGGCATCGTCTCAGCGCTCACAGAGCGATGGGATACGTGGCGGATGCATTTGATGAAGCGACGCTGAAACGCCTGATGGGGACGAGTGCGATCGGTCACGTCCGGTACTCAACGGCTGGCGAGAGTGGTCTGAAGAATGCGCAGCCCATTCAAATCGAATGCGCGCATGGAGAGGTTGCGGTTGGCCACAACGGCAACCTGGTGAACGCGGATGAACTTCGAGACTCGCTGGTTAAGCAGGGGTCGATCTTTCAAACCACCAGCGATACCGAGGTGTTATTGCACCTGTACGCACGGTCCAAGGCCGCGCCTGACCAGGCACTGGTGGAAGCAATTTCCCAGGCACAGGGCGCGTTTTCCCTGGTGTGGCTCACTAAGGACCGGCTCATTGCGGTGCGTGATCCTCATGGTTTCAGACCACTGACCCTGGGGCGGTTGGGTGACGCGTACATCGTGTGCTCCGAGACTTGTGCCCTGGACTTGATTGACGCGACATGGGTGCGCGACATCGAACCCGGAGAAGTGCTGATTGTCAGTGCTGACGGGGTGCAGTCGATCAAGCCCTTCGCAGAGGCGAAGCGCGCGCATTGCATTTTCGAGCACGTGTATTTTTCCAGGCCTGACTCGTACGTGTTCGGGCAGAGTGTGAACGAGGTGCGGACCGCCTTCGGTCGGCGCCTGGCAGAGGAGCAACCAGCCGACGTGGACGTGGTGGTGCCGATTCCAGACTCCGGAATGTGTGCAGCCATGGGGTACGCCGCCGCGGCAGGGTTGCCGCTCCAGATGGGTCTGATCCGCAATCACTATGTCGGACGGACATTTATCGAACCAGAGCAGTCCATTCGCCATTTCGGTGTGCGCGTCAAGCTGAATCCGGTCAAGAGCATCCTCGCTGGCAAGCGGGTTGTGCTCGTGGACGATTCGATCGTGCGCGGCACGACAAGTCGAAAGATCATCAAGATGGTGAGGGCTGCGGGCGCGACCGAAGTGCACTTGAGGATTAGTTGTCCACCGACGATATCGCCGTGTTTTTATGGTGTGGACACGCCGCAGCGGTCGCAACTGATTGCCGCCACGCATTCGCTCGAGGAAGTGCGCAAGTATATCGGCGCCGATAGCCTGGGTTACCTGTCGCTTGACGGATTATTGACCGCGGTTGGTCCGGAACGGTCGTCCTACTGCACGTCCTGTTACACCGGCGACTACCCCGTGGCATTTCCACGCAACGAAGCCGCGTATCTCCAACTGGCGCTCAAGGTGGCTAAATGATCAGGGTGCGCATGGCGGCGGCCCTGGTCGTCACCGCGATTTCCAGTGTGGTGATGACCGCGCAGCAGGTCCCGGTGTCGCCAATAGCCACAGCGATCGATCAGCTGGTCTCGTTCGATTTCGCCATCAGAACCGAGGCCGCTCGGACCCTGCGCCGAGCACCGGCCGGCGACGTCGTTCCCGCCCTGGCCGGCGCGGCTCGACAGCATTCCGACAGCTACGTCCGGTACCTCGCCTTGGTGTTGCTCGCAGGATTCGGCGACGCCTCGGCGGAGAGCACGATGCGTCTGTTGATGGGCGATCCCAACGATCGACTGCGGGCCGTGATCTACGGCTGGTTTGAGCATCACCCCAGCCGAGAGATGCTGCCCACCCTTGTCGCGGCTCTGGATCGCGAGCAGTCGGAGTTCGTCCGGCCGGCGCTGACCCGGGCTCTGGTCGCCGCCCATCGTGAGCCGGCGGCGCGGGCCGCCGTGGAGCCATTGATCCTCGCGGGAGAAGACTATTTTCGTGGCTCGGTGATCGATGCGTTGGGTGACTATCAGGTCTCGTGGGCGCGCGCCGCGATTGCGGATGTTGCGAAACTCGACGGTCCGCTGCAGGACGATTCCATTCTCGCGCTGGGCAAGATCGGTGACCGGGCCTCGCTACCCGGGCTGGCAGTCCTGCAGAAGACCGCGGGCCCGGAGACGCAGACGTCGCTGGCGGCGGCGTCGTGCCTGATTACCAGGGAGTGCGACGCGGCTCTCGACTATCTTGCCAAGACCTTGGCATTTGCCGCTGACGATCCTCAGCACCAGCCTCTTCTGAGAAGCACCGCGTTTGCGCTCGGTGCGCTCGCTCGCCGAGGAGAACGCCGGGCGCTGGCAATATTGCTGACCGTGGGAGAGCCTGCGGGCGACCCTGCCCGCGCAGCGATCGGACTGGCCGTTGGCCATGTCGCCTTGCGCAATGCCGGCATCATCTTGGACGTCCTTGAGACGCGGACATCAGTGGAGTCAGCCGGCGACCTGCTGCTCGATGGGTTCGACATGTTGTCCGAAGATTTTGAAGAAGAGGGCTTTTTTGTCCAGATTCGTAAAGCGTACTGGGCGGCACCTGAAGGGTCGGCCAGGCGGCGCGTCGCACAGGCCCTGATCGACAAACTGGAGTTTTAACGTGGTGGACTACCGACAGTCCGGCGTGGACATCGATGCGGGCAACGAAGTGGTGCGGCGCATCAAACACATGGCGCAGGGAACGTACACAGCCGGGGTCCTCTCGGGTGTCGGGGCATTTGGCGGACTGTTCGCACTCGACCCGTCCACGCCCGAGCCCGTGCTCGTCGCTTCCGCTGATGGAGTTGGAACGAAGCTGAAGGTGGCGTTCATGACTGGCGTGCACGACAGCATTGGCGTCGCCCTCGTCAATCATTGCGTCAACGACATTCTGGTGCAGGTCGCCCGGCCGCTCTTCTTTAT
>JABMNV010000248.1 GCA_013203475.1 Acidobacteriota bacterium | reverse complement strand
CGTGGCGGCCGTGCCAGGTCGTACCGCATGGGCCAGTGGGTGATGAGCACCGTCTGTGCGTCGGGCGGTAATGCCTGGAGTCGCGTTTCTGTCATCGCGCACCGCGCGTTGCACCATGCGTCTCGCGACGGCCACGGTTCGGGACTGAGCATCTGCTCGTCACCACACACCACGCCGCTCTCGCGCGCCCACGGGATCGCATCATCGCGGGAAATGTCGGCGGGCCGAAACGAATAGTCGTAGAGCAAGAACAAGGGGCAGAGAAACGTCGGTGCGGTCTGACTGTTGGCGTCGCCCGGCCACTGCACATACGGATCTTCTGGTGTCAGGACGCCGTAGCTGCGGCAGAGTGCGACGAGTTCGTCGTATCGAGCCTGACCACGCGTGCGGTCGGTGGCATCGGGCGGACACCACAGGTCGTGATTGCCCGGTGTCCAGAGTACGCGAGCGAACCGCGGCATCACCGTATCGAGGGCCAGGCGCAGATGGTCGGTGTGCTCTCCGATGTCACCGGCCAGAATCAGCCAGTCGTCAGGGTAGTGGCCCATCGTCTCAAGGCCTGCGCGATTCCGTGCGTGATTGAGGTGCAGGTCGCTGATCGCGAGCAGGCGCATCAGTCCCCGGCCCCCCCAGGCATCAGTGTCGTCAGTGGCAGTGGCGTCACGGTGATGAGGGGGCGTGTGTGATCGACGCCGAGCGGCGCCGCCACTGAGAGCACGTAGCGGGGCGTGGGCTGAAACAACTCGAATGCCCAATCGGCGCTGGTCCCAATGAGCGACCCCAGGAACGTGATGGTCGGATGCGGCCCGTCGAGCGAGAAGGCCACGTCGGCAAGATGCACGGCGATTCCGAGGCCTCTGGCCTTGAGATACGCCTCCTTGAGGGTCCAGTACGTCAGGAACCGCTGTGTGCGTTCTGCCTCGGGCTGGCGCTCGATGTCGGCGAATTCAGCGGGCGCACAGAACCGCTGTGCCAGGTCGCGGGTCATCGGGCGTCGATCCATGTCTTCGAGGTCAACGCCCACGTCAACCGCGTGCGCGATCGCGCACGCCACAAGTCCGCCCGAGTGCGCGAGGTTAAACGACCAGTCGGTGTGCGGCGACGCCACGCCGGGCCGACCGCGCGCCCCTTCTGAAAACCGCCAGGCCGCGGCCGACTGGCCTGTCAGGTCGGCGAGCCAACGCCTGACGAGCAGGCGGCCTACCAGGAACTGGTGGGCGTCGAGTGGGCGACGGTACCGACGAAACCGCTGCTGTTCATCGGAGGGCAACTGGGCCAGCCACGGGTCGGCGTCGCGGGGGGTGACCAGGGACGCATCGGTCCAGCAGACGGAGACCGTCCGGGTGTCGGGTGTGGGGAAGTGCACGTGCTGATGATTCTAGCCCCAGTACAAGCGCGTTTGCGGCTTGTCAGTAAATGAAAGACTCGAAATATCCGTACCCCAGAGCAGAGTTTTCGGCGACCACACCAAATCGCTCTGACCACGGAAGGACATTTCGAGTGAAGACGAGTAGACATCAAAACGAGGGGCGTCGCAAGCGCCGGATCGTAGCGCGGCTGCGACCGAGGCCGTGGTCGGCGCAGGCGACGCCGATGTTTCGAGCGAGCAATCTGCAGTACGAGTACAGCGATCGTATCCGGGGCCTCGACAACGGTGGCATCGGGGCGATGCATCGACTAGCCCAACACACGGGGTTGGTGGAGGCGATCAATCGCCACGTGGAGGTGTTGAAGGTGCATCTGCCGTACCACGAATCGGATCATGTGCTAGGCATTGCCTACAACGTGCTCTCTGGCGGGACGTGCCTGCAGGATATCGAGCGACGCCGGCAGGACGAGGTCTACCTCGACGCGCTGGGGGCGCAGCGGAGCCCCGATCCGACGACCGCCGGCGATTTCTGCCGGCGGTTTGGCGACGCGGATCTCGAGGCGTTGCAGGCGGCCATCAACGAGACCCGCGTGCGGGTGTGGCAGGCACAGCCGGCGGCGTTCTTCGACGAGGCGATCCTCGACGCCGACGGCACGCTGGTGGAAACCAAGGGCCAGTGTAAAGAGGGGATGGACATCGCCTACAACGGGGTCTGGGGGTATCACCCGTTGGTCGTGTCGCTGGCCCACATCCAGGAGCCGCTATTTCTCGAGAACCGGCGTGGCAATCGCCCGTCGTCGGAGGGGGCGGCGGCTCGCTTCGATCAGGCCGCCGCGCTGTGTCGCGACGCGGGCTTCCGGCGGATCACGTTCCGCGGCGACACGGATTTCACGCAGACGACCGAACTGGATCGCTGGGACGCCGCAGGCATTCGCTTTGTGTTTGGCGCCGATGCGCGCGCGAATGTCCTGCGGCTGGCCGACGCGCTGCCCGCCGCCGCGTGGGCGCCGTTGGCGCGGCCGCCCCAGTACACGGTGGCGACCACTGCCCGCGCGCGGCCCGCGAACGTCAAGGGCGCGATCGTCGCCGCCCGTGAGTTTGAGAATCTGCGGTTGGAAGCGGAAGCCGTTGCGTCGTTCGAGTATCAGCCCACGGCGTGTGATCACGCCTACCGGATGGTCGTGCTCCGCAAGACCATCGGCGTGGGACTGGGCGCCCTGCGGCTCTTTGACGAGGTGCGCTACTTTTTCTATCTCACGAATGATCGCGAGTCATCCGCCGAGGCGATCGTCTTTCTCGCGAATGACCGGTGCCATCAGGAAAACCTGATCGATCAGCTCAAGCACGGGGTGGGTGCCACCCGGATGCCCGTCGACACCCTGCGCAGCAACGGCGCCTACCTGATCATGGCGGCCCTGGCCTGGTCGCTGAAGGCGTGGTTTGCGTTGCTGTTGCCGGAGACCGGCCGCTGGGCGGCGCGCTACGCGGCCGACAAACGCGCGGTCCTACGGATGGAATTCCGCGCGTTCCTGAATGGCTTCATGCGCGTGCCGGTCCAACCGGTGCGCACGAGCCGTCGGACGATCTTTCGGTTGCTCGCGTGGAATCCCTGGCAGGTGGTGTTACTGCGCGGCTTCGATCACCTGCGCGACCTCCGGCGATGCTGACGCCCTGACGCTGAGACCGGGATAGCGAGGCCCGGATGGCATTCACCGTACGACGAGATCCAGAGGAGGCGATCACTGACCGAACAACATGAAACCCACGCGCTGGTCGAGGGCCAGCGGCGGAGCCTATGGAGAGCCCGCACGCGCG
>JABMNV010000247.1 GCA_013203475.1 Acidobacteriota bacterium | reverse complement strand
GCCCATCGTGGTCATCAACAAGATTGACCGCCCGGATGCCCGGGTGAGTGAAGTGCTCAACGAAGTGTACGACTTGTTCATCGACCTCGACGCCACCGAGGACCAGCTCGACTTCCCGGTGCTCTACACGAACGCCCGAGCGGGCACGGCTACGACCGACCTCGCCGTGGAGGGCGAAGACCTTCGTCCGCTCTTCGACGCCATTCTCGAGCACACGCCGGCACCCAGAGGAGACAAGAACGCACCGCTGCAAGCCCTGGTTGCGAATCTGGAAGCGAGCGAATACCTGGGCCGCATCGCCATCGGTAGAATTTTCAACGGCCAGGTCAAGGTGGGTGACCCCATCGCCGTCTGCAAGCTCAACGGGACCATTCAGCGGACATCCGTCACCAAGCTCTTCACGTTTGAGGGCCTCAAGCACGTGGATGCGACCGAGGCCGCCGCCGGCGATATCATCGGCCTGGCCGGCATCGCCGATATCATGATCGGCGAGACCATCGCCAGCGCAGAAAACCCGATCGCGATTAAGACGATCGCGATCGACGAACCAACCGTGTCTATGGTCTTCGGGATCAACACCTCCCCACTGGCAGGTCGCGACGGCCAGTACGTCACATCCCGCCAGTTGAAAGACCGACTCGACCGCGAGCTCATCGGCAACGTGTCCATCCGTGTGGAGCCGACCGAGTCTCCCGAGATGATGAAGGTGTTTGGCCGTGGCGAGCTGCAGCTCTCGATTCTGATCGAGATGATGCGGCGCGAGGGATTTGAGATGCAGGTCTCTCGGCCGGAAATTGTGACGCGTGTCACCGACGGGGTGCGGCTGGAACCAGTGGAAGACCTGGTCATTGACGTGGCCGAGGAGTTTCAGGGGGTGGTCATCGCGCAGTGCGGCATTCGTCGCGGCACCATGACCAAGATGGTCAATCATGGGAGTGGTCGTGTGCGCCTCGAATTCAACATCCCCGCACGCGGGCTCATCGGCTTCCGTTCGCAGTTCCTGACAGAAACGCGAGGCACCGGCATGATGAACCACATTTTCTCGGGCTGGGCGCCATGGTCGGGCCCAATCGCCTCACGCCCCGCGGGCGCACTGGTCTCTGACCGGGCCGGGGTCGTCACGGCGTACGCCATCGCGAACATGCAGGACCGAGGTGAGATGTTCGTCTCGCCATCCACGGTCGTCTACGAAGGCATGATTGTCGGCGAAAACTCGCGTGACAACGACTTGGACGTCAACATCGTTCGTGAGAAGAAGATGTCGAACATGCGGGCGTCCGGTGCCGACGAGGCCATCCGCCTGATTCCCCCCCGCCTGCACAGCCTTGAACAGGCCATCGAGTTCATCAATGACGATGAACTCGTGGAGGTGACGCCGCACAACCTGCGCATGCGGAAGCGTGTGCTGGCCGCCAACATGCGGCCCCGCCGAGAGCGCTGAACCATGGACCGGCTTGCAGCCTTTCGCCCGCTGCTGCTGCCGGTGTTCCTGGCGCTGCTGGCGCTGACCGCCTTCAACCTGCGGATCAACGGCGAGATGGCCGACTTCAAGGTCTACCGCACGGCCGGTCAGCGTGCCCTCGTCGCGGCGCCCCTCTACCAGGCTGGCGACGGGCACTTTGCGTTCAAGTACTTGCCCGCATTTGCCGTCGCGATGACGCCGTTGGCCGTCCTGGGTGGAGACGCCGCACGAGTGACCTGGTACGCACTGTCGTGCGCCTGCCTGGTGCTCCTGCTGCGCTGGTCTGTTGTCGCGCTGCCTCAACGACGGTGGTCTGAACGATCCTTGATTCTCGTCGCGCTCGTCCTGCTCGCGAAGTTCTATGCGCACGAACTCACGCTCGGACAGTCGAATTTGCTCCTTGGCGTCCTGCTCATGGCAGCGCTTGGTGCCTTGCAGCTGGAGGCCCCCAGGATCGCGGCCGTGACCCTGGCCATCGCCGTCTTCATCAAGCCCTATGCGCTCATCCTGCTGCCGTGGCTGGTGGCGACCTACGGCATCGCGGCGGGACTCATCGCCGCCGGAGTACTTGTGGGGGGATTGCTGCTGCCGGCCCTGCTCTACGGATGGGTCGGAAACGTGGTGCAACTGTCGGGCTGGTGGAACATCGTGTCGAGTTCCACTGCGCCAAATCTGCTCGGTGCTGACAACGTCTCGGTCGCCTCGATGTGGGCCAAATGGCTGGGGCCCGGAACGCTCGCCAGTGCCCTGGCGGCTGGATCGGTTCTGCTCCTGCTGGCGGTGGCCGTGACCATGTGGCGCCAGCGCAAGCGCGTGGCCGAGCCTGACTACCTGGAGTTCGCCTTCCTGATGCTTCTGATTCCATTGGTCTCTCCGCAAGGCTGGGACTACGTGCTGCTGCTGGGCACGCCGGCGGTCATCTGCCTCATCGATCGCTGGCGTGAGTTGCAGACGCCATGGCGAATGGCCAGTGGGCTTGCCCTCGGCCTGATGGGCCTGTCGCTCTTTGACCTGATGGGACGGGCGGCGTACGGCCAGTTCATGGCGTGGGCCGTCGTTTCGGTGTGCGGCGTCGTGGTAGCAGCGACGCTGGCTCAAATCAGACTCCGTGCGCTGGCGTGACTGCGGCGCGTGGGTAGTCTCTTGCCCACTATCTATGATTAATGGGCAGATACCTGCCCACGGTTCGGCCTCCGACGGAACCTGGAAACGGGCGTAGCTTTCGGCTGGCGCGTCTCCGACTGGCATGAAGGTTGCTCATGTCACACCTGGGAGGCGAAGCAGTGCATCAACATCGGCAAATTCATGTGTGGATTACGGAGAGCGACTACCTCATGCTGCGCGAACAGTCGGCCGAGACACGGGAGTCTGTGTCGGCTATCGTGCGACGGCTCATCAAGACTGGGCGACAAAGGCTTAGAGGCGCCCCGACAACGCAAGTCGACCAGACGAACGGCTGCGCTGAGGACCCGCTCGAAGAACTACGGCGACAATACGTATCGTAGAATGGCGCCGTGCCACTGCTGCTGTCGCTCATCGCTCTCACGGCGGCGACCGTGCCTGCGACGCTGACGTATGTCGCGCCGTCTGCGTGGCAACCACAAGTCGTGACGTCGATGATGCGTGTCGGCGAGTTCGTCCTGCCACGGGCGGAGGGGTCACGGGAAGACGCGTCTCTGGCGATCTACTTCTTTGGCGGCACGGGTGGAACCGTTCAGGCCAACATCGACCGCTGGCTCGGCCAGATCGCACAGCGCAACGGGCGGGCCACCAAGGATGTCGCCACGACATCCAGGCGGCTCATCAACGGCTTGTCGGTGACCACCTTTGATGCGACGGGCACCTACGTTGCGGAAGTCACGCCGGGCTCAGCCGAGCGGTTCAACAAGCCGGCATTTCGGATGCGCGCTGCGGTCATCGAGACCAAAGGTGGACCGTAATTCATCACACTGGTGGGACCCACGAAAACCGTATCGAGGTGGGATCGTGAGTTCGAAGGGTTCCTGCAGAGCCTGCACTACGAGTAGACGAGACGCGTTCAGACCATCGACCAATCGGTATGCGGGTGTTTGTTTTGTACGAGCCATCCGTACAGCAACCCTCGATACGTCTGCCAGCGCATGTCCTTCGACTGATAGAAGGGACCGAGCGCGCGCTGTAGTTCCGGAAGATGGTAGAACGGCACGCCAGGGAAGTAGTGATGCTCGAGGTGCAGGTTCGAGGTCAGGAACACAAAATTCCACAACCAGTTGCTGCGCATGAGGGTGCCCCACTTGGCAGGGTCACTCGGATCGATGTCGTAATGTTGCCCCAACCGGTTCAGCGTGAACGCGATCGGAAAGACGAAGAACACCGGGAAGGCGTGCGCCCGGAACGCCGCCGCTCCTCCCGATAGCCACCAAATTCCGGCGAGTACGCCGAGGTGGAACACGATCGAAATCTTGCGCTCCCAGCCAATCGTTCGCTGCAGGGGGACAGGATAGGTGGAAGTTTCCAGGTGCGCGGCGCGGAAGTAGATCGGAAACAGCGCTGGCGTGGCGTACAGCATCTTGTACCAGCGGGCGTTGCGCTTGGGTGACAAATGATGCCGTTTCGGGTCGTCGTCGTCCGAACCCAACTCGGCGTGATGATCCAGATGCCAGCGCGTGAACTGACTTGGTGAAATGCCGCTCGGGACGGCATACAGGAACCCCAGCGCCCGATCGAGCAGCGGGCGGCGCTGCTGAAACACATTGTGGTGCAGGACTTCGTGGAGCAACACCGTGAAATTGAACACGGTAAAACCTTGAACCAGCGCGACCGGCAGCCAGATCCAGGGGGTATCGAAACGGATCAGCGCCCACGTCGAGAGACCAAGTATCAGAAACTGTCTCGCGGCCACGACGAAATGTCGCAAAGGCTGCTTGGCGTGCAGCGCGCGCATCTGGTCGCGCGTGATCGCGCGACCAAGCTCGGCGCGCAGCGCCGCCGCATGCTGACTGTAGTAGTG
>JABMNV010000246.1 GCA_013203475.1 Acidobacteriota bacterium | reverse complement strand
GTACCGTCCGCCCACGGCGTCTTCAGGGTAAACTCCAGCGTCTGTGCATGGACGAACCGCAGTCGACCCGAGGCCACCGGTGGACGTACGACGTACCGGCACAGCTGCTCCAGCCGGCGCCGGTCCGTGGCCTCCACACGAGTGGCCGCATGTAGCGAGAATCCCCTTGAGGCGTAGCACAACGCCCCGGCACGGAAGCCATCCTCGGGGTCGCTCAACCGCCGGCGCACACGACGGCCGGCACGGTCGCCCGTGGCCACCATGCCCTGCACCGAGGCCGCCGAGATCTGCGCCAGCAGGGGCTCCTGCTCCCACAGTGGGTCGGTGGAACCGTCCTCGAACAAGCCCGGCGCTGACACAGACGGATGACCCGCCTGGCCGTGGTCTCCACGATCTGGCGCACATCCTCATCGGTCAGCGGCGGCGCCGGTACGAAGGTCGGTAGGCCATCCACGCCGAGGACGTAAACACCGTCGAGCATCAGCACATGACAGTGCGGATTGAGCCAGCCTCACGCGTGATCCCATTCGTTTGACGGTCACGATCCACTACCCGTTTCATCCGCATCATGGGCAAACGCTGCGGCCGTCCGTTGGCCACGACGGGCCGACGGATCTGTCACGGTCGTCGATCCAGTCGGTGCGCATCTGAAGATCCCTGCGTGGATGACGGAGCCGCAGGCGGCGCGCTTCGAACGCAGCCAACAGGCCACCATCTCATCCCCGGCGCTGCTGGCGCTGGCGGCTCTGGTGCGATGCCACCTCGAGTCCCATACCCCGAAAAGCTGAGGATGCCTACTGTCAACATCGTCGCGATGACGAGGAGGCGATGGCATGCAACAGCAACTGTTCGACTTCGTGCCAGGGGCGACCAGGAAGCCACTGGTACAGCTCGATCCGGAGATCTTGATCGAGGTCACTCAACTCATGGCCACGGCGATCCTGGCTGTTGGCCGCCATACAACGGAGCCTGCAGATGAGGCACACGAACAAGAGCGACAAGCTGACGGCTGAGCACCTGAGCCGCAAGGCGGTGGTGTATCTGCGACAGTCGTCGGAGCAACAGGTCCGGAGGAACACCGAGAGCCAGCGTCTCCAGTACAGTCTGGTCGATCGAGCCCGCGAGCTGGGCTTCCAACAGATCGACGTCATCGATGAGGACCTGGGCGCCAGCGCGGCGTTGGGCGCCAAGGAGCGCAAGGGGTTTCAGCAGCTGATCGCAGCGATCGCCTTGGGGCAGGTGGGCATGGTGCTAAGCCGTGAAGTGTCGCGCTTGTCACGCACCGACAAGGACTGGTGCCAGCTACAGGAGGTGTGCCAGGTGTTCGGTGTGCTGCTGGCCGATGCCGAGCGAGTGTATGACCTGAGTTCGATGGACGATCAGCTGGTCCTTGGGATCAAAGGGACGATGAGTGTGGTCGAACTCAAGGTGCTGAAGATGCGGCTGATGGAGGGCATGCAAGCGAAAGCGCGACGGGGTGAGCTGTTCCGGATCCTGGCGCCCGGCTACGTACGTGATGGCCAGGGTCAAGTCGTAAAGGATCCGGACGCCCGCGTGGCCGAGGCCATAGCCCTGGTATTCGGCAAGTTTCGTGAAATGCAGAGCGTGCGGCAGACGTATTTGTGGTTTCATCACCAAGGCGTGGAACTACCGGTCAACAAGCCGCAGGGGGACGGCATGCAGATCGCCTGGAAGTTGCCATCGTACTCGTTCGTGAGTTACGTCCTGCGCAACCCTTTCTACGCCGGCGCGTATGTCTATGGACAGCGTCCCACCGAGATCCGATGGATCGACGGCGCCCTGGTGAAGGTCAGCGCTGGCTACCGGGAGCCCGAGGACTGCGAGGTCTTCATCCGCGACCATCACGAGGGCTATATTTGCTGGGCGCAGTATGAGGAGAATCGCCGAACCATGCGTGGCAACAACTTGCAGATCGACGCGGACGCGTCGGTGGCGGCCGTGCGCTCAGGTCACGGTTTGCTGACGCGTCTGCTGCGTTGCGGCCGCTGCGGCCGCAAGCTTCACGTGCGCTACTGGGGCCGTGCCGGGACCGCGGCCCGGTACGGCTGTATGGGCGACTACGACGAAGGCGGCAGCTACTGCCTGGTGTTCGGTGGTAGCACCGTGGATCGGCGCTTTTCCGCGGAGCTTTTGCGGGTGCTCTCGCCGTTGGGGATGACGGCCAGCCTGGCCGCCATCGAGCGTTGCTCGGAGACCGTCTCCGACGAACGCCAGGCACTGGCGCGGCAGCACCAGGAAGCGGAGTACGCGGCGCGACGGGCCTTCGAGCAATACGACGAGGTCGATCCTCGCAACCGCCTGGTGGCGACCGAACTGGAACAGCGTTGGAACACGAAGCTGCAGGCGGTGGAACGGCTGACGGAAGCGCTGGAAGCACTGGCGGAGCCAGCGGCACTGCAGCCGGCGGACAGGGAGGCGATCCTGTCGCTTGGCGAGGATTTTGCCGCGGTCTGGCACGCCGATGACTGCCCGAAGGACTTGCAGAAGAAGATCGTGCGCGCCGTGGTGGAGGAAGTCATCGTCGCCCCGGACGAAGCGGAAGAGAATCTGCTCTTCACCATCCACTGGAAGGGGGGCACGCACACACGCTTCGAGATGCCCAAGCCGCCGTCGGGTGTTGGCCGCAAGACCGCGCTGGAGGATGTCGATATCATCCGGCGCATGGCCGTGCGTTATGGCGACGACGAGATCGCACGAGTGTTGACCAAACACAAGCGCCACACCGCGACCGGAAAGCGCTGGAATGTCGTGCGCGTGGCGTCGGTCCGGCAGCGCTACGGGATCTCCGGGCGACGACACGCCACCTCTGATCCGCAACTCCTGACGTTGGCGCAGGCCGCCGCCCACGGCGAGGTCAGCGACACCACCATTCGCCGTCTGACCGAGGCCGGAATCCTCGAGTACGCCCAGGTCGTGCCTTGGGCGCCGTGGGAAATCAGACGCCAGGATCTGGAGTCAGAGCCGGTACTCAGTCTGCTGCGCCGCGTCCGAGAGACCGGCAAGCTCGATCTGCAGGGCGTCCGTTCGGTCGGCCAGCAGAGCCTTTTCGAAGCACCACACAGACAGGAGCAGACCCAGGTATCATGAACGCTTCATCAGATTGAGCGCTGAGCCAAACCTCTGCACGAAGCTCACCGAGCCACAGCGTCCGTCGGCGTGGCCCTGCCCTTTGGCTTGCCGCCGATACCAGCCGTAGACGACGCGGAGGAAGACCGCCAGTACCGCGCTCACCAGCTCTCCGTCCCAGGCCAGGCGATAGCGAATCTCGAAAGGTAGACTCAGCACCCACTGGCGCACGGGCACCGGCGGTAGAACCTCGTCGATCAGGCGGGCGGCGGTGTCCACCATTCGCCGTCCCATGCAACTGGGACAGAATGAGCGTCGCTGGCACGAAAACGCGACCACACGCTCGTGAGCGCAGTCTTCACACCGAACCCGCAGGAACCCGTGCGCCAAAATACCACACTCGAGGTAGGCGCGCAGTTCC
>JABMNV010000028.1 GCA_013203475.1 Acidobacteriota bacterium | reverse complement strand
GTCGTGGAGGGCGCAATCGTGTCTGGCGGGAGTACGGTGAACCTGCAGACCCGAGGTGAGGTGTTGGACTATCGTTTCGCCGGACGGCTGTCCAACCTTGATGTGCCGCGCCTGGCGAACAAGCTGGAGGGCACGTCGGCGTGGGTGCGCGAGACGCCATTGACGATTGACTCGACATTCGAGATCAAAGGCACCGGCGAGATCACGGGCACCGGGCGAGGTGGCCTCAAGGCTCAGGACGCGACGTTTGAGTTCAGTGAACTTCGGGCGGACGTGGACGGTGCCCAGGTGAACGACGTGCAAGGCACTGGGACGTTGGCGTCAGCGCGGCTGACGGTGTCCGCAACTGGCGGCGTTTCTGGATTCTGGGATCGAGTGCTGCTTCGTCCAGAAGCGGAACTGTATCCGGATGGACGCCTCTCCGCGGCGGTCGTGGTGCCCGACGTCACCGAGCCCCTCCTGTTGGAATCGGTCCGGGCGAATGGACATCTGGTCCTCGGGCCATCGAAGCTGTTCGGTGTCGACGTGGATGAGGTTGAGGCCACCGCTACTTGGACAGGTGACACGGTCGTCATTGAAGACGCACGGGTTCGTGCCCACGGCGTCACCAGCACACTCGTTGGCGACGTTGCGGTAGGGGACACGGCCACGTCGAGTCTGCGATTTGTGGCGGACGCCAGCGACCTGTCGACCCTCACTGGTCTACTCGGGATGGAGGCTCCTGGCGTTGGCGGAGTTGGCCACGTCGCAGGCACCCTCACCGGGTCTGTCGTTGAACCGGTTCTGGATGGACGACTGACTGTCGGTCAGGTCGTGTACGGTGCCAGCCAGGCCCAGGGCGCGATGGGCACATTTCACCTGACGCTACCGGACTGGGACCTTGCCCTGATGCGGGGGCAGGCAGGCATTGAGGCCACGGGGGCTGTCAACGCGGGGCAGGCGATCGACCGGGCCGTTGTCAGCGCCACGTTTGACGAGGCTGTGACCTACGTCGACGTGTCGCTTGATCAACAGGATCGACATGTCGATGTCGGCGGACAGGTGACCGTGCAAGGGGGGGCCACCGAACTGGTTGTCGAACGGGCACAACTGAGTGGATCCGGGCAAGCCTGGCAGTTGACGCCAGATACGGACAGCCGGATTCGATTCGCCGACGATCTCGTGACCGTTCAGACCCTGGGCTTTTCCAGTGGCGAAGAACGAGTCATGGTCGATGGCGGGTTGGGCGCCGACGCGTCGATGCCGTCAGACGACCCGCTTCGTGTGCATGCGGAAGGGATAGCAGTGGGGGCTCTATCGCTGCTCCTGACCGGCCAGAACCGGGTGCGCGGCAACCTCAACGGCGATGCCACGGTCACCGGATCGTGGGACGCACCGGTCGTGGCGGGACAGTTTGCGATGACGGATGGCACCGCCGACGGTGTGGCGTTTACATCGCTGGCGGGGTCGGCGGGCTACGCGGCGGACACCGTGACTGTCGACGCACGGTTGGACTCGGGTGTGTCCGGGTTCCTCACGTTCAAAGGGGCGATCCCTATCGGCACGGTATTGGAAGGGCAGCCGGCCCCGCCGGTGCGATTGCAGGTGACGGGGCAACTCCCTGATGTTGGCGTCATGGGACCTGCGGTGCCGTGGGTGACGAATCTTGTCGGAGCTGCGGACGTTGATGTTGCCCTGACCGACTCGCTGGACCAGCCATCCGTCGCAGGGCACGCCACGCTCGTGAACGCGGGGTTCCGTGTGCCTGACACCGGTGTGGCCTACCGAGGACTGGACGCTGCGGTGCGATTTGAAGACACCGTGATGGTGATCGAACGGTTCGGCATGCTGGACGAGGACGGGCACCAGATGCGAATGGACGGAAGCCTGGATATTTGGGCACAGGGCGCGTCGCGGGCCGTGAATGTCCGCGCCCGGGCCCAGGGCTTCCATGTGCTCAACAACGAATACGGCGAACTCATCGTCAACGCAGACTTGACGATAGGCGGCGATATCGTGGCACCCAATGTGTTGGGCACGGTGCGCGTCGAACGAGGGCGCTTCGAAGTGGATCGCCTGCTGCGCGAATTTGTTGTGACGCGCGGCTATGAGGCGGCCGGGACCGCGGCCGCCGCCCCGAGGACCTCGGTGCCACTTCCGGATGTGTTCAGCGGTTCTGCGATGAGTGTTGAGGTGAGTTTGCCTGACGACGTCGTCGTTCGTGGCCGGGGCATCCAGACCGAAGAAGGGATTATTGGTCTTGGTGACATCAACCTCACCTTGGGAGGGCAGCTCAAGATTTCGAAGGCTGCGGGCCAGGAGGCGGCGCTGCTCGGCGAAGTGTCTGCGGTCCGCGGAACTTACGATTTTCAGGGCCGACGTTTTGCCATCGTCAGAGGCAGCGTTCTTCGGTTCCGCAGTGATGACATGACCAACCCCGTGCTCGATATTACTGCCGAGCTGGAAATCTCAGGCGTGGACGTGACTGAGGGGGACAGCGCATGAGCCGTCGTTGACCTTGTCGAGTCAGCCGCCCCTGGACCAGGGTGACATTCTGGCGCTGGTGACGTTTGGCCGACCGATTGGCCAGCTTGCAGACGCCCAGAAGGTGTCGTTGGCCGCGCGGACCGGATCCATCGCCGCCGGCGCACTCGCTGCTCCGCTCGCCAACTCGGTGGCGCGGGCTCTTGACCTGGATGTGTTTGAGATCCAGGCGGGCGACGGGCTGACCTCCGGCACGACTGTTGTGGTCGGCCGTCAGGTGAGCGACCGGCTGTTCGTAGGGTTTCGTCACGAGTTCGGTCCCACCGGCGCCCAGCGCGTGTCGTTCGAATACCGCCTGACCGAGTTTCTCCGCATTGTGTCGAACATCACGCCTGGCGCGCAGTCGGTCAGTCCTTCCGTTCGGACGGAGATGGCCGGAATCGACCTTATTCTGGTGATTCGCCGCTGACGTTCGCCGGGTTGACCCGTGCCTGTAAGTATCAGATAATCCTGTGGTTAGCACGATTCGTGGGCCTGCCAAGACATGACCAAAGCCGAACTCGTCGAAGAAGTCTCCCGGGCCTCTGACCTCACCAAGAAACATTCTGAGGTCATCGTAGATGGCGTGTTTCAGACCATCATCGACGCCCTCCATCGAGGGGAGAAGATCGAATTGCGCGGTTTTGGCAGTTTCCGGCTACGGCAGCGTGAACCGAGGAAGGGGCGGAATCCAAAAACCGGTGACAAGGTGGACGTGCCTCCGAAGAAGGTGCCGTATTTCAAGCCCGGGAAAGAGTTGAAGGACCTGATCAATCGGACACCCCTGGTCGCGGACGGTTCGGACGAGGATCAGGGCGCGTAGCGCCATGCGATGGATCGGCTCTGGACGCCTTGGAGGCTTGAGTACGTGACGACCGCGGCCGCCAAGAGCGCGGCGTGCGTCTTTTGCGATGCCTTCGCCCGCACCGATGATCCGCTGGTGGTGTTTCGTGGCACGGCGTGTGTGGTCATTCTGAATCTCTATCCGTACAACAACGGCCATCTGATGGTCGTGCCAGTGCGTCATGTCGGTCGTCTGGCGGACCTGACACCTGGTGAGTTGGGCGAACTCATGCAACTGACACGGGTTGTCGAGATGGCGCTCCAGGAGATGTATCAACCCCACGGATTCAACATGGGCCTCAACCTGGGCCAGTCTGCTGGTGCCGGAGTCCTGGACCACCTGCACATGCATGTGGTGCCGCGGTGGAATGGCGACACGAACTTCATGACCGTGGTCGGCGAGACGCGGGTGCTCCCTGAAGATCTGGCGAAGACGGCGGAACGACTTCGGCCCATCCTCAGACGCCTTGTCGCTGGCATACGATAGGGCATGGAGTTTTCCCGCAGCAGCGAGCAGGACGCGTTCCTGGACACCGTACGCACGTTTGCCCGCGAGCGCGTCGCACCTCGGGCGGCCGAGATCGATGCGTCCGGCGCGTTTCCGACGGATCTGACTCAGGAAGCGTCGGCGCTCGGGTTGATGGGAATGACGCTGCCGGTGGCAGCTGGAGGACAGGGCCAGAGCTACGCGACGTATGCGGCCGCATTGGAAATCGTCTCTGGTGCCAGTGCGACGCTGGCTGTCATCTTGTCGGTGAACAACTCGCTCGTCGCTGAGCCGCTTCATGAGTGTGGCAGCGACGTCCAGAAGGCGACGTGGCTTCGCCGACTTGCCTCCGGTGCGGCATTGGGTGCGTTTGCGTTGTCGGAAGTGCAGGCGGGTTCGGACGCCGGCAATCAGCAAACCGCGGCTCGGCTCGATGAACAGGGTTACGTGATTTCCGGCCACAAGGTCTGGGTGGCCAATGCCGAAGTGGCTGACGTCGCGATCGTCTTTGCGGTGACCCACCCCGGCGTGCGTGGGCGAGGGATTTCGGCGTTTCTGGTGCCACTCGACAGCCCTGGAATTGTCCGTGAGTCGGCGCCGGATTCGCTGGGCGTGCGTGGACTTGGTTGTGTGGATCTCCGTTTTGATGACGTGCGGGTGGACGCCGATGCGCTGTTGGGTGAGCCCGGGCATGGATTTCGCCTCGCCATGCGCGCGCTGGAGGGAGGACGTATCGCGATCGCCGCGCAGTCGCTTGGTGTCGGGCAGGCCGCGCTTGATGAGGCGGTGGCGTACGCACTTCGGCGCGAGGCCTTCGGGCAGCCGATCGGAAATTTCCAGGCCATTCAGTTTCAGTTGGCCGATCTGGCCACGGATCTGGAGGCCGCCCGGATGCTGACGTGGAAGGCCGCGGACACGCGAGACCGTGCGCCTCGGGCGACAGCCGAGGCCGCGATGGCCAAGTTGCAAGCGTCGGAGGCCGCCCATCGGGCGGCGGATCGGGCGATGCAGATCCTGGCGTCGAAAGGGTATCGGCGGGGCTCAACTATCGAGCGGTTGTTCCGTGACGTGCGCGCCTCCGAGATCTATCAAGGCACGTCTGAGGTCCAGCGCATGATCATCGCGGAGCATGTGCTGGCGTAGTGCCCGGTGGCGCGAGGGACGGCCACTAGCTGAGAATATTCTTCGCAATCGTCTGCAGTTGCAGATTCGACGTGCCCTCGTAAATTTGTCCAATCTTGGCATCCCGGTACAGTTTCTCCACTGGATAGTCCTTCACGAAACCGTAGCCTCCGTACAGGTTGATCGCCAACGACGCCGTGCGCTCCGCGGCTTCTGACGCAAACAGTTTGCACATGGCGGCCTCGGTCAGAAACGGCTGGCCCGCGTCTCGCAGCCGGGCCGCGTTATAGACCGACAATCGCGACAGCTCCACGTCCATGGCGGCGCGGGCGAGCTGAAACTGCACGCCCTGATAATCTGCAATGGCTTTGCCGAATTGTTTCCGCTCCCTGGTGTAGCGGATGGTGTGGTCAAGCGCGCCCTGGGCCAACCCCAGCATCTGTGCGCCAATGCCGATGCGACCCTCGTTCAGGGTCTCGATGGCCACCTTGTAGCCTTTTCCCACCTCACCCAGGATGTCGTCAGTGCTGACCGCGCAGTCTTCAAAGATCAACTCGCATGTGCTGGACGCCCGAATGCCGAGCTTGTCTTCCTTCTTGCCCACCGAAAACCCAGGCGTGCCTCGTTCCACCACGAAGGCCGTGATGCCTTTGTAGCC
>JABMNV010000245.1 GCA_013203475.1 Acidobacteriota bacterium | reverse complement strand
GTGGAGGTGATCGAACAGCGGCTCTTCGAGTACGAAGAGATGCTCGAAGGCAACGCATTCTTCATGATGCGCACGCAGGGCGTGGGCGTGATTTCCCGCGAGTTGGCACAGGAAGTGGGGATCAGTGGGCCGCTGCTGAGGGCCTCGGGCGTGGCCTACGACCTTCGGCGCGCGGAACCCTACAGTTCGTACGAAGACTTCGAGTTCCGCGTGCCCGTGGAAACCGATGGCGATTGTTATGCCCGCTACAAGGTGCGGATGGTGGAGTTCCGAGAGTCGATCCGCATTGTGCGGCAGGTTCTGGATGGACTTCCGGAGGGACCGATTTCCTCGCGCCCCGGCGTCAAGGCGCTGGCGCAGGTGCGTGTGCCCAAGGGCGAGATGTATGCCCGCGTGGAGGGGCCTCGTGGAGAGGTGGGCTGTTACCTCATCGGTGATGGGGGGCCACGCCCCTACCGCATGAAGTGGCGCGGGGCCTCGTTTTCCAACCTCGCCGTATTGCCGCACATCATTCCCGGACACAGCGTGGCAGACGTCGTCGCAATTATGGGGTCGGTCGATCCCGTATTTGGTGAGGTGGACCGATGATGGCACTTCCTGAAAGCGCTGTCGCCGCGATCGCTGGAGTCATCCTGCTGCTCAGTGTCATTGGCGTCGTGACATACGTGACGTTGCTGGAGCGAAAATTTGCTGCCCGGATGCAGTCACGCATTGGGCCCTATCGGGTGGGGTGGCACGGCATCTTGCAGCCGATCGCGGATGCGCTGAAGTTGATGATGAAAGAAGACATCGTCCCGCGCGATGCGGATCGTCGCGTCTTTAATCTCGCGCCGATTGTCTTTCTGATTCCCTGCCTGTTGATTTTTGCCACCATTCCGTTCGCGCCCGGCCTGGGTGTGGCAGACCTGAACATCGGCATCTTGTTTTTCCTCGCGGTCTCCTCGATGGAAATCGTCGGCCTGTTTATGGCTGGGTGGAGTTCCAACAACAAGTACGCGCTCATCTCGGCCATGCGCGCGGTCAACCAGATCATTTCGTATGACTTGCCGTTCCTCTTCGCCGCGCTGATTCCGGTGCTCCTGGCGGGGTCGCTGCGTCTGTCGGATATCGCGAACGCCCAAAGCGGCTCAGTCTTCATGTGGTTCATCGCCTATCCCGTGATCGGCCAGTTGGGTTTTCTGGCGTTCGTTATCGCCAGTGTCGCCGCAGAGAACCGAGTGCCGTTCGATATTCTCGAAGCGGAGTCAGAGCTCGTTGCGGGCTTCCGAGTTGAGTACTCCGGAATGAAATTCGCGCTGATTCAACTGGGCGAGTATGCCCATGTGCTGGGTACATCCTTCTTGGGGGCGCTGCTGTTCTTGGGCGCGTGGTCCGGGCCTGGCCCCGAGTGGCTAGGACCTGTGTGGTTCCTCCTCAAGGCGCTGGGGGTCTTCCTTGTGATCACGTGGATTCGATGGAGTTTCGTGCGAATTCGCGTTGACCAGATTCTGCAAATCTCATGGAAGCTGCTCATGCCCCTGACGATGCTGCTGGTGATCGCAACGGCCATTACGGTTGTGTGGAGGAGCGCTGGTGTCTGACGCGCAACCACGGGGTTTCTTGAGCGAGACCGGTCTGCTCGTGCGCGCGGTGTATCGCGCCATGCGGGTGACGTTTATCAATTTCGTCCGTAAACCCGTCACCGTGCACTATCCCGACCGGCCAAGGGTGTATCCCGATCGGTACCGGGGGTTGTTGGCGCTGACGTACCACCCTGAGACAAAGGAAGAGAACTGCATCGGCTGTCGTCTGTGCGAATTCATCTGCCCACCGGCCGTGATCAAGGTGGAGATGCTCAAGGGCAAGCCGCGCAACTATGCGAAGACGTTCACGCTTGAACTCTACGCCTGCGAGTTTTGTGAGTTGTGTGTGCAAGTATGTCCGACCGACGCCATCGTCATGATGAAGTCGTTCGATATGGCCACGGCTGATCGTCGGGAATTGTTGCTCGACAAGGATCGGTTGCACGCGATTGGTGAACAATTCGATGCTTCGTGGGCGACGGGCAACCGCCTCCGCGATGCGCAGGCGCCTCCCAAGAAGCCAAAGCCCGCTGATACGGCTCCCACTCCTGATCCCGTCGAGGCCGGAGGCGAGTCATGACACTCGAAGTCTTCGGATTCTGGGCGCTGGCCGTCGTGCTGGTGGGGTCGGCGCTGGCGGTCGTGCTGACCAAGAACCTGTTTCATTCGGTGTTATGGCTGGCGCTTGCGCTGACTGGCACCGCCGGCATCTTTCTGATGCTTGATGCCGAGTTTCTCGCCGGTGTTCAGATTTTGCTCTACGCCGGAGGGGTGGTGACCGTAGTCGTGTTTGCCATCGTCGTGACCGAGCGTCTGGTCGGAACCAAACTCTCGCATACCAGTCGTCGGGCGTGGCTGGGGGGGGGCGTCGCGGCGATGTTCCTGGCCGTGATGCTCAGCCAGTTAGCGCGCGTGCCGCTGTCGCCTCTGAAGATTCCCATGGAGTCTGATCCCACGAGGCTGATTGGATCTGCGGTGCTGACGCGGTTTCTGCTGCCCTTTGAATTGCTTGCGGTGGTGTTACTGGTGTCTTTGCTGGCCGCGAGTTACTTTGCGAGGCCGGAGGAATAGCCATGGGACTGCATGCGTATCTCGCACTGGCTGCTGTGGTGTTTGCCATCGGACTGTTCGGCGTCATCACACGCCGGAACATGGTCGGTATTCTGCTCGGCATCGAGTTAATGCTCAACGCCGTGAACATCAACCTGGTGGCGTTCAGTCGGTTCAATGGGGAAGTGACCGGCATGGTCCTGACCGTGTTTGCGATTTGCATTACGGTGGCCGAGGTGGCGCTCGGATTGGCCATCGTCATCCTGCTGTTCCGCACTCGTCGAACGGCAATGGCCGACCATGTGGACTGGTTGAAGGGATAAGGCATGGACCAGGCACTTGTTCCTTTCGCGCTGATCACGTTGCTCACCCCGGCGGCCGTGTTTGTGGTGCTGGCGTTAGTGGGGCCACTGCGTCGGTCGGGACGACCGGCGGCGCTTCTTTCCATCGCGGGAGCCGTCACGGCGTTTGGCTCGGCTGTCTTGCTCTGGAGTCGTCTCGACGCGCCGGTGCAGCGCGTATGGGCGTGGCTGCCCGAGGCACAGGGCGCGCTGGCCAGTGTCGGAATTCTGGCAGACGAGCAGTCGAGCATCATGCTGCAGCTGGTCACGCTGGTGTCACTGCTCGTGCAGGTCTATTCCCTGGGTTACCTCAGCGATGAACCGGCCGCTGCACTCGGACGGTATTACGCCTATCAGTCACTGTTTGCGTTTTCGATGCTCGGCCTTGTTCTGGCGCCGAACCTTGTTCAGTTGTTCATCTGCTGGGAACTGGTCGGACTCTGTTCTTACCTGCTGATCGGCTTCTGGTACAAGAAGCCGTCGGCAGCCAGAGCAGCGATGAAGGCCTTCTGGACGACCAAGGCCGGAGACGTTGGCCTGCTGATCGGGATTGTGCTGCTGTGGAGGCAGACCGGCACGTTCGACTTTGGCGAAATGCGAGCGATGGTCGAAGGTGGCATGGTGGGCGTGCAGGGACTCAGCGTGATCACCTTCTGTATCTATCTCGGCGCAGCCGGCAAGTCTGCTCAGTTTCCTCTGCACATCTGGTTGCCGGATGCGATGGAGGGGCCCACGCCGGTTTCCGCGTTGATTCACGCTGCCACGATGGTGACGGCCGGCGTCTACCTGCTGACACGCATGGCATTTCTGTTTGCGCTGACGCCAGACATCCTGCACCTGGTGGCCTGGGTTGGTGCCGGCACGGCGTTGATGGCAGCGATTCTGGCGTGCGCGCAGAACGACATCAAGCGTGTGCTCGCGTATTCCACCGTCTCGCAGTTGGGCTACATGATGGCCGCCATCGGGGCCGGCTTCGCCTCAGCTGGATTTCTTCACCTGCTGACGCATGGTGTGTTCAAGGCCCTGCTGTTCCTTGGCGCCGGTGCCGTGATCCATGCGGTGGGCACCAATGACATCACCAGAATGGGCGGCCTGGGCCGACGGATGCCGCAAACGATGATCATCTTTCTCGTGGGGACATTGTCGCTTGCAGGCGTGCCGTTGTTTGCCGGGTTCCTCTCCAAGGAAGAGGTGCTTGGCGCCGTCTGGGCGAGCGGACTCACCGGGCCGTTTGTGATGCTGCTGCTGGGCGCGTTCCTTACAGCGTTCTACATGTTCCGCGTCGTCTTCCTGACATTCTTCGGCACATCAGTTGAAAATGCGGCTGGCAGTGCGCACGAACATGGTGAACACCGTGGAGCGCATGACCCCCCGATCGCGATGTCTGGGCCGCTGTGGATTCTCGCCTTGGCGGCGATGGCCATCGGTATCTACTTCACGATTCACCATCCAGAGGTCGAGTTTGTCGCGCCCGGGTGGCTGGCGTTCACGGCCACTGGTGTGGCGACCGCAGGCATCGTGCTCGCGTGGGCTACCTATCAGCGAGAGCTGATTAATGCCGAGTCTCTCGCTCGAGCGACCGGCCCCCTTCGGAGGGCTGCGGCGCATGGATTCTGGATTGATGAAGCCTTTCTGGGTATCTATCGTGGTGTCCTCATGGTGCTGGCGACGACGGTCGGTTGGATTGATCGCTATCTGGTCGACGGGGTGCTCAATGTGGTCAGTGCCTGGACCGTTGCTGGCGGTGATGGACTTCGAAAAATTCAGACCGGGCACGTGCAGGACTACGTGCTGGCGGTGGCGGTCGGCGTGACTGTGGTGCTGCTGTGGCTGCAGGGGGCACTGTGAACGGCTGGCCTGTGCTTTCCCTTGTGACGTGGGCGCCGTTCTTGAGCGCCCTGGTGATCATGGCCTTTGGCCGATCGCGGCCCCGACTGGTGCGGTGGACCGCGTTGGCGGGGGCCTCGGTCTCGATGGCTGTCGCGTTGTGGCTGTACGCCACCTACGACACCGTGGCCGCCGGCTTCCAGTTCTACGAAAGGGTCTCGCTGGTCCCGTCGCTCGGCATTGCGTACGAATTAGCCATTGATGGTATGAGCCTCGTGATGGTGTTGCTCACGGCCATCATCATCTTGGCGGGCGTGTTTGCGTCGTGGACGGTCAAGACACGCGATCAGGAGTTCTATGCGCTGCTCCTGCTGCTGGTGACCGGTGTCTTCGGCGTGTTTGTCTCGCTCGATCTCTTCATATTTTTCCTGTTCTACGAGATTGCCGTGTTGCCGATGTACTTGCTGATCGGCATCTGGGGATCGAGTGGGGAAGTCAGGCCCCAGGGCCTGTTCGGCTGGGCGTTTGGCCGGACCGGCGTGGGCACGAAGGAATACGCCGCGATGAAGCTCACGCTGTACCTGCTCTTTGGGTCGGCGTTCATTCTGATCGGCATGCTGGCGCTGTATGTCGCCGCCGGTTCGACCTCGTTTTCCCTGCTGGCCCTCGAAGCCGTGGATTTCGATCCAGGCCTGCAGTCGTGGGTGTTCCTCGCGTTCTACATCGGGTTCGGCATTCTGGCCGCCATCTTCCCGTTCCATACGTGGTCGCCCGACGGACATGCCTCCGCTCCCACCGCCGTCTCGATGCTGCACGCGGGCGTCCTGATGAAACTCGGTGCGTATGGCGTCATCCGTCTGGGCATGGGACTTCTGCCTGAAGCCACGACGCAGTGGGTCTGGCTGGTGGGCGGTATCGCCTGCATCAACATCGTCTACGGCGCCCTGAGCGCGATGGCGCAGAAGGATCTGAAGTACGTGGTGGCGTATTCGTCCGTCTCCCACATGGGCGTCGTCATGCTGGGAGCCGCGACACTGACCGAGAGCGGTCTCAACGGATCCGTCTTCCAGATGTTTGCGCACGGCATCATGACCGGACTGTTCTTCGCCTTGGTTGGCCTGGTGTACGAGAAGTCGCACTCGCGGGAAATCTTCAAGATGGGCGGCTTCGCGACGATGATGCCTGGTATTGCCGTGGCCTTTACCATCGGCGGATTATCCTCGTTGGGGTTGCCGGCTACGGCTGGCTTCGTCGCGGAGTTCCTCACGTTCATCGGCGCATGGTCGTCGGCGCACTCGTGGTGGTTATTCCCCGCGGTGGTCGGCGCATTCTTGACCTCCCTTTATGTCCTGCGCGCCGTGCGTGCAATTTTCTGGGGACCAAAGAGTTCCGATCCGCGTTTCCAGAACCTGCCGGATGCGCAGGGGACCGAATGGGTCGCCATCGTGATTCTTGTCGGTGTGATCGTGCTCTTCGGAGTTCTGCCAGGTCTCGCGCTTGGGCCCATTGACACGAGTACCGTGCCGCTCCTGGTGCGTTTGGGGGTGATGTGATGGGGGAACTGGTGCTACATCCGTCGTATCCCCTCGTGCTCGAATCTACCCTGGGCGTACTGCTGCTCGCCGTTCTCGTGGTCGGCCTCTTTCGGCGCGGGGCCACGGATCACGTCGCAGGCTGGCTCACCCTGGCCGGTCTTGTGGGGCTGTCTCTGGCCGCCTGGCAGGCAGAGCCGGGCCGAGTGGCCCTGGAGGGCAGTTTTGTCGTCGATGAACTGTCGCTCTTCGGCAAGCGTCTGTTCCTGATCTCGGCCACGCTAAGCGTCCTGGCCACGTTGGGCCTGTCCCACCCATCGTTTCGGAAACGCGGGACGGAATACTACGTCGTATTTCTCGCGTCACTGCTCGGCATGCTCGTGCTGGCGTCGGCTCGGGATCTGATCCTGCTGTTTGTCGCGTTCGAACTGATGTCCATTCCGTTGTATTTCCTGACGGGATTCCTCAAGGGCGAAGACGCGGCGCCTGAAGGCGCGATGAAGTTTTTTCTGATCGGGAGCATCTCGTCGGCCGTCATCTTGTACGGACTGTCGTTTGTGTATGGTGCCGTGGGCACCACCGACATGGCCGCCATTCCTGCGGCTGTGGCCGTGGCGGACCCTCTGGTACTGCTCGGCCTGGCGTTGATGGCAGGCGGGCTTGGTTTCAAGATCGCTGCGGTTCCCTTCCACATGTGGGTGCCGGACACCTATGAGGCGGCCAATTCCCCTTTTGTGGCGTGGCTCTCCATTGCGCCCAAGACCGCGGGTTTTCTCGCGATCTTCCGGCTCTACGTCGAGGGAGTTGGAACCGGGGCGCTCTTCTGGGTGCCCCTGTTCGGCACTTTGGCCGCCGTGTCCATCGTTGCTGGCAACCTGATGGCCATTCCGCAGACGAACATCAAGCGTCTGCTCGCCTACTCCGGTGTGGCGCACATCGGCTACTTGTTGCTGGGATTGACCGCGATGTCAGTGTCGGGTGCCGCCATGGTGATGTTTTATCTGGTGGCCTATCTCTTCGGAAACATGGGGGCCTTTTTTGTCGTGCAGGCGGTTGCTGGAAGTGAGGGCAGCGACGACATCTCCACGTACCGGGGATTGGCCCGCCGGTCTCCAGGGCTTGCCTTGTGCCTGCTGCTGTTCCTGCTGTCACTGGGAGGGATCCCATTCGTGGCGGGTTTCTGGGCCAAACTGTTTATCTTCTGGGCGGTGGTGGAGCAGGGGATGTACTTCCTGGCGTTCCTTGGTGCGGTGCTCACGGTGGTGGCCTTGTACTACTACCTGGTGGTGGCCCGGCACATGTATATCGACGAGCCGGAGTCTCCACATCCGATTAAGGTGCCTGGCGTACTGATGGTGGCCATCGGCGCCTGCATGGCGGGCATCATCGTCATGGGCGTCTACCCAGAGCCTTGGGTGCAGGCGTTCATGCGCGTCGCGATGACCCTGTTCTCGACCACGTAGCCTGGCGGGTCGTCACAGCCCGATGCTGACCCACAAGAGGTCTCGTCTTTCACTCGTGTTGCACGCCATTGTGCTGCTGGTCGCGCTCCTCGCGCTGGGTTGCGACCAGGCCAGCGGCCCTCCAGCAGTTGAACCTCCAACCGCCAGCAACGAGACGATCCTGCGCGCCTTCGGCGATAAGCAGAGCAACGTCTCAGTTATTGGAGAGGGTGTCGTGGCCCGGATCCTGGCCGATGACAATGACGGGAGTCGTCACCAGCGATTCATCCTTCGGATCGGCGCTGACCACACGGTGCTGATCGCCCATAGCATCGATCTTGCACCGCGCCTCGCACCTCTGAAGACAGGGGACGTCGTGGCATTTGCCGGAATCTACGAATGGAACGCGCAGGGCGGCGTCGTGCACTGGACGCACCGTGATCCCGAAGGACCACCTGCGGCAGGCTGGCTCCGGCACAACGGACGAACGGTCCAGTAGACCAAGGAGTTTGGTTTAGATGGTGCCGAGGGGCAGAATTGAACTGCCGACACCACGATTTTCAGTCGTGTGCTCTACCAACTGAGCTACCTCGGCCCGGCGGGTGCCAGTGAACGAGTGATATTAACACAAGCACCCCGGAAACACCGGGCCGAAGCGGCTCGAAACGTCGATTCTGACAGCTAGCTTGACGGCACCTCGGTCGGCACGGTCGGCGCGGTCAGGCCCATCGCTTCGCGGAGTTTGACTTCAATCCCGGCGGCCATCTCCGGGTTATCGCGGAGGAAGTTCTTCGAGTTTTCGCGTCCCTGCCCCAAACGCTCGCCGCCGTAAGAAAACCAGGTTCCCGACTTGTCGATGATGTTGAATTCCACACCTCTGTCGAGCACGTCGCCCATCTTCGAAATGCCCTCGCCGTACATGATGTCGAACTCGGCCTCCCGGAAGGGCGGTGCGACCTTGTTTTTGACCACCTTGACGCGAGTGCGACCGCCAACCACCTTGTCCCCATCCTTGATGGCGCCGATGCGTCGAATGTCGACGCGGACCGAGGAGTAGAACTTGAGAGCCCGCCCACCGGTCGTCGTCTCGGGATTGCCGAACATGACGCCAATCTTTTCCCGTAGCTGATTGATGAAGATCAGCGACGTCTTAGACTTCGACACGATGCCGGTCAATTTGCGAAGCGCCTGCGACATCAGACGGGCCTGCAGGCCCATCTGCGCATCTCCCATCTCGCCTTCAATTTCTGCGCGCGGCACCAGGGCAGCCACCGAGTCGACCACGACAACGTCCACGCCGTTGGAGCGAATGAGGACTTCAGTGATCTCCAGCGCCTGTTCGCCGTTGTCGGGCTGTGAAACCAGCAAGTTGTCGAGGTCAACGCCGAGTTTCTGAGCGTATTTGGCGTCAAGCGCATGCTCAGCGTCCACAAAGGCCACCACACCGCCAAGTTTCTGCGCCTCAGCAATGGTGTGGAGGGCCAGCGTGGTCTTGCCAGACGACTCAGGTCCGAAGATTTCAATCACCCGGCCGCGCGGAAACCCGCCAACGCCCAGCGCCCAGTCCAGACTGATGGACCCGGTGGAAATGACTGGAATTGGAGGAATCGCGTCTTTTCCGCCCAGTCGCATGATCGAGCCCCGACCAAACTGCTTCTCGATCTGTCCGAAGGCCAGTTCGACGGCTTTGGCGCGATCAGATTCAACGGGTCGGTCTTCTTTGCGTGCTTTTTCTACTGATGCCATATGTCTCCTCGGGCCGGCGCCTCTAATTGGGGCGACCACGGCTGGTGCGTAGGTCATTCTAGAAGCGGGCCAAGAGCGAGTCAAGCGAAAATCCATTGTTCTGTTCCTCTATCTTATGTGTCAACAATCAGTTAGAGGCATACGGACTTTCGCCCCATGCATCCGGTGGTTGCAGATTCTGCCCGATTCCACCCCGATCACTGTGGCGAATTGTTCCTGACTGGCCTGACAGGGCAGGTCAGGCCCGCTCCGAGAGACACCGCCCTGCGATATCGTGTCTGAGCATGCCATCTCCAATCGGCCATAGCCTCGCTGCCCTTGCTGTTGGCTGGGGCGTTGCCGGTGTCGCGACTGGGCGCTCGGGCGCCCTTCGGCAGGCGGCCATTCTGGCGGCCGTCGGTGTCGCACCCGACTTGGACCTGTTGATTGGCCGCCACAGCTTGGAAACCCATAGCGTGGGCGCCGCAGTGCTGGTCGCCAGCGTTGCGGCGTGGCAGCGGTGGCCCGTGGCCACTTCTCGAAGGGTTATCTGGACGGCTGTCGCCCTGGCGTGGCTGTCACATCCATTGGCAGATGCATTGAGCATCGATACCTCTTCTCCCTACGGAGTAATGGCACTCTGGCCTGTGTCCTCAGGGGAGATCTACACCGGTTGGGACGTATTTGGGCCTATTTCAAGGCGATACTGGCTCGACAACTTCTGGTACATCAATCTGACGTCGCTCGTCAGGGAGGTCGCTATTCTGTTGCCCATCGCGACACTCGTCTGGTGGGGACGCCGGCCGCGAACGTAACTAATAGGAATAGAAGCCGCGACCTGACTTTTTGCCCAGATAACCCGCAGCCACCATGCGCCGCAGCAACGGACACGGTCGGTACTTCGGGTCGCCCAGGCCGCTGTGCAGCACTTCCATGATGGCCAGGCAAACGTCCAGACCGATAAAGTCGGCCAGCGTCAGCGGACCCATCGGGTGATTCATGCCAAGTTTCATGACCGAGTCGATCGCTTCGGCGGTCCCCACGCCTTCCATGACCGCAAAAATCGCCTCGTTGATCATGGGCATCAAGATGCGATTCGCGATGAATCCTGGATAGTCCGCCGCCTCGACGGGGGTCTTGCCCAGCGTCCGACACAGTTCAGATGCGGTCTGCATCGCCGCGTCGGACGTGGCTTGACCGCGAATCAGCTCGACCAGCGTCATCAGAGGCACCGGGTTCATGAAGTGCATGCCCAGCACTTGCTGTGGACGCCCCGTAGACGCACCGATCGTCGTAATCGAGATAGACGACGTGTTTGAGGTCAGGATGACGTCGGGGCGGGTAATGGAATCGAGTGCACCAAAAATGCTGCGCTTGACCTCGAGACTCTCGACCACCGCTTCAACGACGTAGTCGACGTCGCCGAAGGCGTCAATCGACGGGGCCGCGGACAGTCGGCCCAGCGCCGCATCGCGCGCTTGAGCCGTCAACTTGCCCTTCTCGACAAATCTGCCAAGGCTTTTCTCGATGGTCTTGAGCGCTCGGTCAATTGCAGGTGCAGCCGCATCATGCAACTTGACGGAAAACCCAGACTGCGCAAACACCTGCGCAATCCCATTGCCCATGGTCCCGGCGCCGATGACGCCCACTGTCTTGATCATGTCAACTCCACCGCCAGCGCCACGCCGTTGCCGCCACCGAGGCACAACGTCGCCACACCCCGTTTCTTGCCGTGCCGGGCGAGTGCGTAGAGCAGGGTGGTCAGCACCCGTGCACCACTGGCCCCGATCGGATGCCCGAGCGCCACCGCGCCGCCATGCACATTGACCGTGGCCGGGTCGATGCCCAGTTCGCGCACGACGGCCACGCCCTGAACGGCAAACGCCTCGTTGAGCTCAAAGAGATCCACATCGCTGAGCGCCCAGCCGGTCTTCGTCATGAGCTTTCTGACTGCCTCGACGGGCGTCATCATGACAAGTTTTGGCTCAAGCCCTGCCGTGGCCTGGCCAATAATGCGAGCCAGTGGCGTGAGGTTCAGCCTGGCCGCGACATCGGCTCCCATCACCACGAGCGCCGCTGCGGCATCGTTGACGCCAGGTGCGTTGCCGGCCGTGACCGTCCCGTCCTTCCTGAAGGCGGGCTTGAGCCGACCGAGCGACTCCATGGACGTGTCTTCGCGAATCGGTTCGTCAGTGCTCAAGACGATGGGATCGCCTTTTCGCTGTTTGATCGAAATTGGGAGCATCTCTGCCGTGAACGCGCCATCCTTGGTCGCCTGCCAGGCCTTTCTATGGCTCTCGACCGCATAGGCATCCTGCTCCTCGCGACTGACGTGATAGCGCTCAGAGACCAGTTCCCCGGTCATCCCCATGTGCACGTCGTCGAACGCGTCCCAGAGTCCGTCATGGATCATGGAATCGACCATCTTGCTGTCGCCCATGCGGAGTCCCTCGCGCACCTTCGACAACAGGTAGGGGCAATTACTCATCGATTCCATGCCGCCAGCGACCGCAATGTCGATGTCCCCGGTGGCGATGCCTTGTGCGGCCAGCATGACGGCCTTGAGGCCTGATCCGCACACTTTATTGATCGTCAGTGCACCCACGCTATTGGGCAGGCCCCCGCGCAAGGCGGCCTGACGCGCCGGGGCCTGGCCGAGCCCTGCGCTGACGACGTTGCCCATGATGCACTCGTCGACTGAGGCTGGATCGATGCCGGCGCGAACGACGGCTTCACGAACCGCGAGCGCACCCAGGTCTGGTGCCCGAAAATCCTTGAGGGCGCCCAGAAACTTGCCGGTCGGTGTGCGGACGGCGCTGACGATAACTGATTCACGCATGGGGTTACTCCGCAATGATGATGCGGCGGACCGCATCTGGACCCAGCAGTTGGTTCAGCCGTTTGGCGACCATCGGCCGGGCGCGTTCAAGTTCGGTACGCCACGCGGCATCGCGCGCCTTGATGCGCAGAATGCCGTCGGGGGTCCAGGTGGGAATGCCGGCGCGGCCCAAGGCGGCTCCGGCGGCCACCGTCCAGGCAAACGCGACTTTGCCCGGCGAGAGTGGCTGCGCATGGAGCAGGGGCCCGAGAACACGCGCGGCCGTCTGCTGGAGCGATTCCATCCAACATCGGAGTGTATCATCGCGATCATGCGACTCGTGCTGGCGTCTGCATCTCCTCGGCGCCGAGAACTTCTGTTAGCCGCCGGCATTGACTGCGATGTCATCCCGGCGAACGTCGATGAGCGGACGCGCGCGGGCGAAGCGCCTGAAGACTATGCGCTTCGACTCGCTGGAGAGAAGGCAGGGGCTGTCAAGGCACAGGCTGGGACACGGCCTGTGCTGGGGGCAGACACGATTGTGATCATTAATAGCGAAATACTCGGCAAGCCCGTCGATGATGCGGACGCGCTGCGAATGCTGACGTTGCTGTCGGGCCAGTCCCATGACGTGGTGACCGCCATTGCTCTGTGGTGGCCGGGCCAATCGGCGCCCAGCGTGGCGGTCGAACGCACCCGCGTCTGGATGCGGACGATTTTTCCCGAGGAAATCGCCGCGGCAGTGGCCTCTGGGGAGCCGGACGACAAGGCGGGAGCTTACGCCATTCAGGGGCTTGCCTCCCGCTGGATCGTCCGAATTGATGGCGCCTATGCCACGGTCGTGGGACTGCCGGTTGAGGCGGTCGACCGATTGATTCGCGCGGGCCCGAAAGGCTAATATAGACAGTGAGACGAGGCCTAATCAGAATGTCAAAGAAATCAGTCCGAGTCAGCGTGTCCGTCGTGGTGCTTTTGAGTGCATTGTCGTGGCTAATGTTCACGACGATTTCTGAGGGTGCTGAGTACTACAAGATGGTGGACGAAGTCGTAGCGGCGCCTGAGGCCTTGCAGGGCAAACGTCTGCAGGTGCATGGCTACGTTCGGGGCGTCCCGAGCGTCAACCCCAAGACACTGGAGTATCGCTTCCAGATGCACAACAACGGACAAGTCATCAGCGCGGTGTATACCGGTCTGGTGCCCGACACGTTCAAGGAAGATGCAGAAGTCGTGGTCAAGGGGCGCCTGGGCGAGGACGGTGTGATTCACATCGAACGAGACGGCATCATGGCCAAGTGCCCATCGAAGTATGAGGCAGAAGGCGGCGGGCCTTCTATCCGCTGACTCGCACGGCGGTTCCTTCGCACGGTCCAGTCCTCTCCCCGGTCACACCGATCGGGGACTTCATTAACATGCTCGACGTGTAGGCGGTTCCCATGGCATCACTTGGCACTTTCTTGATTCTCACCGCCTTTGTCGTGGCGTCGGCTGCGTTTGCCGCCGGCGTGGCGGGTGGGCGGCGGGGCCGGCGGTCACTGGTGGACGGAGCGGTCGGGCTCTTCCATGTGCTGACCGGCCTGATGCTGGTGGCGTCGGCCATTATCGTCCACGCGTTTGTCACTGAAGACTTCAGCATCAAATACGTGCAGCGCTATTCCGATTCGGCGCAGCCCCTGTTTTACAAACTCACGTCGTATTGGGGCGGCCTTGATGGCTCGCTGATGTTCTGGGTCACCCTCCTGGCGATCTTTGGCAGCGCGGCCGTCCACGTCAACCGCGAACGGCATCGCCTGTTGGTGCCCTGGGTGGTTGCCGTCATCTCGGTGGTGCAGATGTTCTTTCTGTTTCTGATGGTGGTGCACAACAACCCCTTCGAGACGCACCTCCTGGTCGCCCCCGACGCAGGACGAGGCCTGAGCCCGTTGCTGCAGAACTTCTACATGGTTATCCACCCCCCACTGCTGTACCTGGGGTTTGTGGGGATGACGATTCCCTTTGCGTTCTGCTTGTCGGCCCTCATCACTGGACATCTCGATGATTCATGGCTGCGCGCGGTGCGCCGCTGGACGATGGTGGCATGGCTGTTTCTGACGATCGGACTCGCGCTGGGCGGCTTGTGGGCGTACGAGGAACTCGGATGGGGCGGATATTGGGGTTGGGACCCGGTCGAAAATGCGGCCCTCTTACCGTGGTTCACGGCGACCGCGTTTCTGCATTCCGTGATGGTGCAAGAGCGGCGCGGCATGCTGAAGGTCTGGAACGTCTCGCTCGTGATCATGACGTTCTTCTTGACGATTTTCGGGACGTTCATGACCCGGTCCGGCATCGTTCAATCGGTGCACGCCTTTGGCGAGGACCGCGACCTGGCGTGGATGTTCACGGTCTTCATGGTCCTGATTCTGGTCGTCAGTTTTGGCCTCGTGATTTGGCGCATGCCCATGCTGCGTTCCCGCAATGAGCTGGATTCGTGGGCCTCGCGGGAGGCGGCGTTTCTGGCCAACAACTGGATTCTGCTGTTCTCTGCGTTTTTCGTGTTGTTCGCCACAATGTTTCCGACGATCAGTGAAGCCCTGCGCGGAGAGCGTCTCACCGTGGGACCGCCGTTCTTTGATAAATGGATGTTGCCCATCGGGCTGATGTTGCTCGTACTGACAGGCGTCGGCCCCTTGCTGGCGTGGCGTAAGTCTGCCGTGGAGAACATGCGCCACCAGTTCCTGTGGCCGATCTCGACCGCAATTGTGGCGGGCGTGACCATGGCCGCCTTGGGCGTGCAGTTCTGGGCGGCCGGCTTGTGCTTTGCCCTGTGCGGCTTGGTCCTGGCGACGATTACGCAGGAATTCTGGCGTGGGTCGGGTGTGCGGCAACGTGCCACAGGCACTGACCGACTGACGGCTCTCATCGGACTCTTCGCTCGATCACGCCGGCGCTACGCGGGGTACATCGTCCACCTCGGCATTGTTCTGATCTTTCTTGGATTCGGTGGCAATGGGTTCAAGCTCGAAGAACAGGTGGTGCTCAACCCTGGCCAGCAGGTGGCGATCGGCTCGTATGTGGTGAAGTACGACGCGCTCAAGATCACCGACGACGGCCAGAAACAGATGGTCACGGCGCACGTCAACGTCGATCGCGACGGGGCCGCGCTAGGCGGCATGTATCCGGCGCGGTGGTTCTTCCGGAATCGTGAAGAGGAACCGACAACCGAGGTTGCCATCCGACGCGGCTTCGCCGACGACTTGTATATCGTCCTGGCGGCGTATGATCCGGCGACACAGCAATCAACTCTGGAGGTCACGGTGAATCCATTGGTCAACTGGATATGGTTTGGGTTTGGCATCATCGGCATCGGGACGATTCTGTCGCTGCTTCCCGAACGGGCGATGGCGTTTGCCTCGGCCCGCGTGCCGCAGGGAGCCGTCACCACATCAGTGCTGTTGGCGCTGCTGGTCGGGTGGCCCGCACCGGCGCACGCACAACACGTTGAAAACGCGCAGATGGTCCTGCTGGTGCCACGGTCACCAGTCGAAAAGAAACTTCGGGACGAAATCGTCTGTATGTGCGGCACCTGCGGACGCAAGCGAGTGGGTGAGTGCACATGCGGCACCGCCGAAGCCATGCGGATTGAGATTGCGGCCTTGGTTGCTGAGGGGAAGAGCTACGACGAGGTGGTCGACTACTACATCGCTAAATACGGAAGTCAGGAAGTCCTCTCATCGCCGATCGATGAGGGATTCAATCGGCTCGCGTGGTTCTTCCCCTATGCCATTGGCCTGGTTGGCGTCATGGTGCTCGGCGGCGTGGCCGTCAAGTGGTCCCGCCAGTCTCCATCCTCCGGTGCACCGACGGGCACGGGCCCGACGGCCGACACGGCAGTGACTCGACAGCGCGAAGAAAGACTTGACGATGAGCTCCGAGACCTCGACTGAACAGGCGGCCCCGTTTACGGCCGCACACTTCTACGTCATGTCGTCGATGATCGCCGCCACCGCGGCCGTCGTCGTGTCGCGGCATACGCACCCCGTCGCATTACTGCTGATCAGCGCCGCGGTCCTGGCAACGGGCTACACGGCGTACGCCCTGCACCAGGCACTGACCGGCCTGTGGTCTGGCCCTGGAGATGTGGCGCCATTGGGCGATCGGCAACGCGAACTCCTCGAGCAGGAAAAGGCCCTTGTCTTGCGCGCTATCAAGGACCTCGAGTTTGACTTTGGCATGAAGAAAGTCAGCGAGGCAGACTTTCAGGACATGCAGGGCCGACTGCGCGCGCGTGCGCTGCTCAGCATGGATCAGTTGGAGCGCGTGCCCAAGGCCGCGCCAGCCAAGGCGGCGGTCAGCCAGCCGAAGGCGAAGGCCGGACAGTCATGCCCACGGTGCAGCACGACCAATGAGGCCGATGCGAAGTTCTGCAAACAGTGCGGCGACCGTATGGGGAGTGTGAACGCGTGAGAGGCCCCGTGATGCGTCGTCGACTTAGAGTTGCCGCTGTGTGCTGCGGTATCGCGCTGGCCCCGGTGTTTGCGGCGGACCAGGTGCAGATGCCCAACGCGAGCGAGATGTCTGGACGTCCGCTGGCGACCGCGGATCTCCCCGTCGGCACCGTGTCAGTCCGGGTCGTGCGTGGTGGATTCGACAAAGACATTCCTGGCCAGCCGGTCGAATTCACGATCGATGGTCAGGCGCGCGTGGTCAACACGGACGCCGAAGGGCGAGCGGTGGTGAGCGGCATTCGCTCCGGGTCGCAAGTGCAGGCGGTGGCCATTGTGGATGGTGAGCGGCTTGAATCACTGGCGTTCACCATGGGGGGCACGGCCATGCAGATGGCTCTGGTGGCAACCGACCCCGAGGATGTGGCGCGTGCTGAAGAAGACAGGGTCCTGGCAACCACCGAGGCCGCAAAAGGCATCGTGGTTCTTGGACCCGAGTCGAGAGTCATCGTGGAGCTCGACGAGGCCGGTCTTCGGGTGTTCTACCTGATGGACATTCTCAATTCTGCGCGGACGCCTGTGGACATCGGTGGTCCGCTGATTTTCGAGTTACCGCAAGGGGCCAGGGGGACGACCATCCTGGAGGATTCGTCGTCGCAGGCGAGCGCGAACGGTCCTCGATTCATCGTGACTGGGCCGTTTGCACCGGGCATCACGAAACTGGAGGGTGCATTCGAGGTGCCCTATCGGTCTGACACTGTGCATCTGCGCCAGGTCTGGCCCGCCACTCTCCAGCAATTGACGCTGCTGGTGGAGCAGCACGGCGCCCTTGATATTGCGTCGGCACAGATTTCTGCGCGCAACATCATGACGAACCAGGGGCAGCCCCTGATTTTTGCGACGGGACCGGCGATTGCAGCCGGTCAAGCGCTGACCCTCGATTTATCGGGCTTGCCACACCACCCGGTGTGGCCCCGCTGGATTGCTCTAACACTCGCCCTCGGTCTTGTCGGCGCCGGCCTCTGGGCGGCGATGACTCCGCCGCTATTCAGACGCCGTGGTTGACGCCGCTGATCTCGTGGCTGAGGCCGCAGCAGAGCGCCAGACCGTCGACTTCGACGCCGTCGACGTCGAGGACGTCTCTCGGCACTACGGGCGGCGACGCGCTCTGGCGCACGTCTCACTCAGTGTTGGCCGGGGTGAAATCCTCGGCCTGTTCGGCCCGAACGGCGCTGGCAAGTCCACACTCCTGTCGGTCCTCTCCACCCTATTGCGACCCAGCACCGGGCGCGTCCGGTATGGAGCGCACCTCTCCGACGAAGCGGGCGACGCGCTCCGAGGGCAAATTGGGGTTCTGGGCCACGACCTTTTCTTGTACCCAGACCTGTCTGCCCGAGAGAACCTCACTTTCTTTGGTCGGCTCTATGGGCTCGATACCCGTGGTGGATCGGGCCTTGAGCACCTGGTGAATCAGTCGTTGGCGTTTGCGCGCCTGACGGAGCGGGCCGACGACCGCGCCGGCTCATTTTCCAGAGGACTGCGCCAGCGACTGGCGCTGGAACGGGCGCTGCTCCACCAGCCACGACTGCTGCTGCTCGATGAGCCGTTCACCGGCCTTGATGACGAATCAGCGCTGGTGTTGATTGCGCGCTTGCGCATGCTGCGCGAGGCGGGACAAATTGTCGTGATGGCGACCCATGACTTCGACACGGCGGAGGCCGTGGTCGATCGAGCGATCTGTATCGATCGAGGGCGCGCGTGGCCGGTCACGGTGACGGGCGGGTCGCTAAGGGATCGCTATCGCAGGACGTTGCAGGAGAGGGACCAGGCGCGGCTGGAGAAGGGCACGGCGGGCCACTGATGGGTTTTCTGGGCACCGTATGGACCATCGCACGCAAAGACCTCGTCGTGGAAGCTCGCAGTCGAGAGTTGGCATACACGACGTTGTTTTTTGCGGTCTCGGTTGTGTTGGTGTTTTCGTTCAGCTTTGTTGTGGATGGTGCGCCGTTGACCGATGCTGCGGCCGGCATCCTCTGGGTCGGCATTGCTTTTTCAGGAACGTTGGCACTCGGGCGCACGTTTGAGCGCGAGCGTCAGGCCGACACCCTCAAGGCGCTCTTGCTGTCGCCTGTGGAACGGCCCGCGATCTATCTCGGCAAATTGGTCGGCGTCCTGCTTCTCATGCTGGGCGTCGAGTTGTTCGTGGTGCCCATCATTGGTCTGTTGTTTCAGGCGCCGGTGACTCGAGCGCCGTGGCTTCTGGCCGGACTGCTCGCGGCGGGCACAGTGGGGTTCGCGGCGGTCGGGACGTTATTTGCGGCAATGCTGATGCGGGCGCATTCTCGGGATGTGCTGCTGCCGGTCTTGCTCTATCCCATCACCGTGCCACTGGTGATCGCCGGGGTGCGGGGAACCGCCTCAATCTTCGCCGTGGAACCGAATCTGGCGGTTGCGCAAGCCTGGCTGTCGATGCTGGTATTCTTTGACGCGGTCTTTCTGACGCTGGCGTTGTGGGTCTTTGGCCCCGTCATGAACGAGTAGGGACTAATCTTCATGCAGAGTCGATCAAATCTCGTGCCTGTGTTTCTGAGTCTGGCGGCAGTGATGTTCGCGGTCTCGCCGTTTCTCATTGACGCGGCGCCCTATGAAGCGACGATGGGCCTTGTCCAACGGATCTTCTACTACCACGTGCCCTCCGCGATGGTGATGTTTGCGTCCGCCTTCGTCTGCGGCATTGCCAGTGTGGTCTACCTGGTCAAGCGTTCCTCCACCGCCGACGCGGTCGCGCTGGCGGCGGCGGAACTGGTGGTTGTGTTCGGACTCATTGTTCTGGTGACCGGACCACTCTGGGGCATCAAGGCCTGGGGCGTGTGGTGGCAGTGGGACGCGCGTCTGACGTCGTCCCTCGTGTTGTGGTTGATCTTTGTGTCGTATCTGTTACTGAGGCGCTTTGCCGGTGCGGGCTCGGAGATGCTGGCTGCGGCGGTGGGCGTGTTTGGTATGGCCAACGTCCCGTTCGTCTACTGGTCAGTGAACGTATGGCGCACGATTCATCCCACCACCAACGTGGTGAAATCCCTTCCTCCCGAAATGGGCCTACCGTTCTATTGGTGTGCGGGTGCGTTTGCCTGTCTGTACGTCGGCGTGTTGCTGACCCGACTGCGGCTCGAGGAAAGTCGGATGGCGCTCGAAGCCGCCTACGCTGAGGTTGAGGACTGATCATGAAACAACACCGCTTTTTGTTTTCCGGACGAATTTGGGGTTCTGTCGTTTTGGGCCTGCTGGCCCTGGCCGCACCGTTGGTCGCCCAGCAGCCGGCTCTTGACGGGTTCGTACCGATGGACCAGCTCGCGCAGCGCGAGGTGCTTCCGGCCACGCCGTTGGTCTTCTACGCGTATAGCTTCGTGTGGTTGGCGCTCATCGGCTACGTCTTCACCATCTGGCGCCGCCTGGCGCGAGTGGAGCAGGATTTGGCGGCGGTGCAACGGCGCCTCAAAGAAGGCGCCGGAGAGCGCTGAGGTTCGCCATGACCTCCACGCACTTCATCTTTATCCCGGCCGTGCTGTTGATCGGCGTGATCCTTGGCTGGGTCCTGGGGTCACGCGCCGCGCGCGATGTGTTCGCGATGGAACTCAAGCGCCGGGAAGAACGCGCACGGCGCAAGTCACAGCAGTAACGCGTTCAGTCACGTGCCGGTTGCCAGGCGTTTGGCCAGCGCGGTCGGCAGTCGCGCTGTGACGATTCGCCGCTGGACCGTCGCAATGTCATACGGCACGCGCCACAGTTTGATCGTGCCAGCGTCAGCGCCCCACACACCAAACGCGGCGCGCGGGTCAGCATCCCTGGGCTGCCCAACGAACCCGACGTTCACTAACAGACGCCCTTGGTTGGGCCACTCCACCATGTGTGTCTGAGTGTCGTTCTCCCCGTCGTTGGGCTCTCGGTCGTCGGGCATGAATTTCTCCAGGCACTCGTGCCGGACGGCAAACCCTTCTGTCCGGAACACGGCCGGAAGATGCGTGTGGCCATTCAGACAAACCGAGGCCGACATGTGCTCGATCGCCTGCCGGGCATCGATCGCGTCCACCACATAAAAATCTTCATCGAACGGGGCACCATGACAGACCTGCAGCGTGCGACCGCTGGCATCCACGGCCACGGGCCCCTCGGGGAGCGCCGCCAGCCATGCCAGTTCCTCGTGGGACAGCTGTTGCCGGGTCCATTCAATGGCTCGCCTCGCCATGAGATGGAACGACGTCGCTGGTTCAATGTCGGCGTAGACTTTGTCGTGGTTGCCGCGGATCATCACGGTCGGCGAAAGCGCAATGAGTCGCTGCAGCACGGCCGACGGCGCCGCATTATAGCCCACCAAATCACCGAGGAGCATCACCTCGTCGATATGGAGTCTGGATGCCACACTCAGCACCGCGTCCAACGCATCAATGTTCGCGTGGATGTCCGCGAGGATCAGGCTACGCCTGGGTCATGTCTGGGGGGGGCAAGTGCCGGCGACCACGCATGGAGTGCGTCAATGATTCGGTCTGCAACAGCCGAGGCGGACGTGCGCGAAGCGTTGACACGCAGGTGTGCCATTCTGTACGACTCGGTTCGCGCGGCAAACAGGCGTTCAAGCTGTGGGCGATCTGCCGCAAGCGGCCGCCGACCGTCGAGAGGGATGCGCGTGATCAGTTCGGGGAGCGGCACATCAATCCAGAAGGACACGCCGTCGAGGTTGATCGCCGCCCGGTTGTCCGCGTCAGCAAATGTGCCGCCGCCAGTGGCGACGACCACGTGGCGCAGGGGCCGGACAAGGGCCAGCATGTCTCGCTCGACGGCACGAAAGTGCGCCTCGCCTTGTGAGGCAAACACTTCAGCCACGGTCCGTTTTTCGTGGACTTCGATGAGATGGTCAATGTCTTCCAGTCGCCACCGCAAACGAGCCGCCAGGTGACGGCCGACCGTGCTCTTGCCGGAGGCCATAAAGCCGATGAGATATATTTTGTCCGCGGTCATGTGATGAGCTGGTGGAGGTCTGCCTCAAACGAAGGGTACGAGACCGCCACACTATCAGCACTGTCAATCACGGTCTGACCGCGCGCCGCCAGGCCAACGATCGCGAAGGCCATCACCAGGCGATGATCGCCGACGGCATCCGCGCGCCCGCCCGAGGCCTGAGCGCGACCGTCGATGACAAAACCATCAGGGCGTTCGACGGCGTCCACCCCCAGGGCGCGAAACCCCGCGACGAGGGCCGTGATCCGGTCGCTTTCCTTGACACGCAACTCAGCAGCGCCCGAGACCTCCAGGCGCCGGCCCGCGGCGGCGCACGCTGCGAGCACCGGAAGTTCGTCAATGAGCCCGGGCACTTCGGCCGCCTCGATATGGGCATCGCGGCAGTCGCCATACGTGACGACAATGGATCCGACCGGTTCGCCGCCTTCAACCGACTCCTGTGTCATGGTGACCTCCGCGCCAAGGCGCCTGAGCGCGTGCACAAAGCCGCAGCGGAGAGGATTGAGGGCCACCCCCGTGATTTGGACCGACGAGCCTGGCAGCGAGGCTGCGGCAGCAGCCCAGACCGCGGCCGAGGAAGGATCACCCGGGACGCAAAGAGGGGCGGCAGCGGCCGTCGCGCGCTGTCCACCGACGACGCGAATCCGTGAGCCGCGGATGTCACACGACAGGCCGAAGAGCGGCATGGCACGCTCGGTATGGTCCCGTGTTGGCGCCAACTCGACTACGGTGGTCTCTCCGGTGGCGTACAGGCCTGCCAGGAGCACGGCACTCTTGATTTGGGCGCTGGGCACAGGCGGTGTCCACTCGAGGCCTGTGAGCCCGCCGCCAGGTCTTCCCCCAGGCGCGTCGGGCCTTGGACCGATAAAATGCAGCGGGGCCCGTCCATCATCTGACGCAATCGTGGCCCCCATTGCGGTCAAAGGGTCGATGACGCGCCGCATGGGGCGTCGCTGAAGTGATTCGTCACCCACCAGAGTGCTGTGAAAGGGGTGAGCGGCCAAGACGCCCGCCATCAGGCGCATTGTCGTGCCCGAGTTCTCCGCATCGAGCGGGGACGTCGGCGGCAAGAAGCCGAGCCAGCCTCGGCCTGCAACGGAGACGGCTGAGGGGCCGGTGCTGGTGATTTCCACCCCGAGCGACCGTAGGCACTTGATTGTCGTCGCCACGTCAGCGCCGGTCGACAGGTGTTCGATGGCGGACTGTCCGTCGGCCAGGGCGGAGAGCAGAACGTAGCGGTGTGAAATTGATTTATCGCCAGGAACGCTCAGGGAGCCGCGTACGGCGCGTGCGGGAAAGATGGTCATTGAGTGCATTTCTTTGTGGGCGGGTTGTGACGACCCAGCTTAATATGTTACTTAAACGCGCGAAGATGTTGACTGACCGCCACGTGATTCGCTTGGAGTTACCCAGTTCGTTCGAGATGTTGGATCTCGTTCAGGTGCTGAGTGATCGCCTCTCATCCATCGCCGGCCTCGACGAGGACGCGACGCATTGGGTGAGTGTGGCTATTCGTGAGTCCGTGATCAATGCGGTCAAACACGGCAACCGCGGGGACCGGGCGAAGCATGTCACCGTTGAGTTCCGCCTTGAGCCACAGCTGAAGCCCGAACAGTTCTCGGTCGAGGTGCTCGACGAGGGCGAAGGGTTCGACTACGAAGATGTGGGTGACCCGCTCGCACCAGAGAACCTGATGAAGTCGAGCGGGCGCGGCATATTTTTTATGCGGAACTTCATGGACGACGTGTCGATTTCACGTCGGCCCGAAGGCGGAATGGCCGTACGCATGGTCAAGAACCTCCAGTAGGTGGCACTTGACCCGCAATTGCTGGCGGTCGCCATCGAGGCGGCCCTGGCCGCTGGCCAGATTCAGCGGCAGTACTTCCGCCACGAGTTCTCCATCAGAAAAAAGGGCACGATCGACCTCGTCACCGAGGCAGACTTGGCCGTCGAACGCGACATTCGAGAGCGGATTGCGTGGCATTTCCCCTCTCATACCGTGCTGGGCGAAGAGGGCGCGCAATCCGCTCCCACCAGCGCGTCGCCCTTCCGTTGGATCGTGGACCCAATCGATGGCACGACAAACTTTGCGCACGGGTTGGCCCTGTTCTGTGTGTCAATCGGATTGGAAATCGACGGACGTGTCGCCCTTGGCGTGATCTATGAACCGATCGGAAATGAGCTGTTCACCGCCGAGCGGGGCGAGGGCGCCCGGCTGAATGGCACCCGAATCCATGTCACGCAGGAGTCATCGCTCATCGACTCCCTGCTGGTGACGGGCTTCCCCTATACCGCGTCGGACGCGCGGCGCGAGCAGTTGGACATCTTTGAGGCGTTTCTGGCGCGGTCGCGCGCCGTGCGGCGGCTCGGATCAGCTGCGCTTGACCTCGCCAACGTGGCGGCTGGCCGATTTGAAGGATTCTGGGAGCAGGGCCTGCATCCATGGGATGTTGCGGCCGGTGCGCTGCTGGTCGAAGAGGCGGGGGGCACGGTGTCGGGTTTCGGCGGGGAAGCCTTCGACGTGTTTGTGCCCGAAATCGTGGCGACCAACGGGGCCGTGCACCCCCGTGTGCTCGAAGTGATCGGCGCAATCAGACGCGGGTGAACTCCGCCGGTGACACCCCAGTTCTAAGGTGATGGCTTTCACCCTGATCCCTCGGGAGGCTCCTGTTGGCACCGATCCTGCTGTGTCTGGTTGTAGGCGTCGCAGATTGGCGCCAGTGAAGGAGAGATGTATGAAACGGGACATGCGGCGAATGCGACGTGCAACGGTGATTGCGGGCGCCATGGTATTGGCACTCGGTGCGGCTGCGCAGGCCTCGGCGCAGGTGGTGCATTCGGTTGGATTTGGCGCCGGCGTATTTGTGCCGCGGCCGCTTGACGCGCGCGTCGCCGACGACGTGCTGGTCGAAAACCTGAATACGCTGGCCTTCGACATCAAGGATTTTCGAAGCGGTCTGGTCTTCGGTGAATGGAACATGACGTTCGACGAGCGGGTGGAGCTCAGCCTGAGCGGCGGGTTTTATGGCCGGACGGTGCCCAGCGTCTACGCAGATTTCGTGAACACTGGCGGCGCGGAGGTCGAACAGGACCTGCGGCTGCGGGTGGTTCCCCTCACAGCCGTCGTCCGTTTTCTCCCCATCGGACGTGCCGGGCAGGTGCAGCCGTATTTGGGCGGCGGGATCAGTGCGCTCCGATGGCGCTATTCTGAGGCTGGCGAATTCATTGATTTCTTTGACGACTTTGCGGTCTTTCGCGATCGCTATGTGGCCGACGGCACTTCTGTGGCCCCGGTGGTGCTCGGTGGCGTGCGATTTCCTCTGGGCGGCGATATCTACGCCCTCACTACGGAACTGCGCTACCAGTTCGGCACGGGTGACCTGGGAGCCGACAACGGTTTTCTCACTGAAAAGATTGATCTCAGCGGCCTGCACTTCACGGTGGGCTTCCAAGTCCGCTTCTAACTTTCGGGGCCCTCAAGGCAATGGCGCAAGGCAACACCGCGCCATCGCCTTGAAGGCCCACTGCCTCATTGCCCCACTGCCTCATTGCCCCACTGCCTCATTGTTTAGCGTCTGGCATAAAGCGCCACACCGCCTCCCTCGGCCACCCGGGTGAAGCCTGACAGGAACGACTCGTCCTCGCGGGCCAGAGCCGCGAGCATGTCGCCGCCCTCAGCCGACTCTTCAATCAACATCCAGCGAACGTGCCGCTTCGGGTCTTTCAGTGCCGCCTTCCAGATGTCGCCGTTCCCCTCGTGCAAAAAGTCCCGCAGATCGAAACCCTGCGCAGACATTTGCTGCATATAGTGGCCGAGCGACCCCATGCTGGCCATGATGGGGGTGTGGTCCCACCGATCGGCCAGTGCGGCGGTCACCGCCCGCCTGGCCTCGCCATAAGGACGCTCCCACTGGGCTTCCCGAACCATCGGAGCCTGGTCTTCAATCTCCCCACTAATGGGAGGAGTCACCCACACGGACAGCGCGACACAGGCGCCAGCGGCGATGAAATGAAGGCGTTGAGGAAGGCGAGCAAGCGCGTAGGCCGACAGTGCGGCGGCGGCAACCGCCAAGGCCACCATGTACCGAATTCTGACGGGGTGGCCATTGCTGAACGCATACACCGGCAACGCGGCTGCGGCCACGAGGGCGAGTGGCAGAAGGGCACGTAAGGCGTCGATGCGTGACGTCCGTGCAAGCCGGACCGCCCTCAGGACACACGCGACGACACCGACCAGGCCCAGCCCGAGCACCCAGACGCCACCGAGACGTGAGGCACCCTCGATGACCTGAAAGATTGCGAGCATCGGATGCCCCAGGGCCGGATTGTTCGGTTCAAAAAACCCTGACGTCACGAACCAGTTGCCGGTGCTTCCCTTGCTCAAAAAGAGAAATCCGATGATGGCCACGACCGGATAACACACAAGGCGGAGAGTCCGCGTCGGCGCGGCCAGCCCTGCAAGTCCCACCAGCGCACCTGCGATGGCCCATCCCTCGTAGCGTGTGAGCACCAGCGCGGCCAGCAGCAGCCCCGCCGGCCAGGTGGGCTCGGCGGCTGTCTGCCCCAGCCAGCGATCCACGGCAACCAGCGCCAACAGCGAAAGGCCAAAGAGCAGCGGCTCGGTCATCGGCGTGCTCTGCAGATAGAGGACGTTGGGGTTGAGGAGAATGATCAGGGGCACCGCAGCGGAGATGGCCGCTGACGACGTCGTGCGCAAGAGGTAACCGGCGAACGCGCCGAGACCTATCGACAGTGAGGCGACCGACAGGAGCGCCCCGACCGCGCCGGTGCGATAGCTCCAGTCCCATTGCGCCGGCACCAGATTCAACAAGTGGGGCAGGGGGAGCCAGACGGCGCCCAGCTGAGTCCATCCTGGCGTCAGATTGTCGATAACCCGTCGCGCGACCATCAGGTGTCCGCGCGCGTCATAGTGGCTCAGCGTGAGATCAAGGCGCGCGTAGTACAACGCCGCCGCCACGCCAAGGAGTCCGGCCATGACGGCAACGGCCCGCGCCATGGAGCGGTCGGTGGTGTGGTCGGCTATACTGGTCGAAACTTTTGAGGGCATGAACGCGCAGCCGCGCGGTCTGATTCTACCCGCCTCGCATATTCCTCACACAAACATGGAACAACTTGTCGCCGGGCTGCAGCAGTTTGCCGAACGTTTCGGCGGAGTCGGGATGGCCGTTATCGCATTTCTGGATTCGTCGTTTGTGTCGATGCCAAATGTGAACGACCTCCTGATTGTCTGGCAGACCATCGAGCACCCGACGCGGTGGTGGTACTACGCTGGGATGACCACGGTGGGGTCCGTCGTCGGCTCAATGGTGATTTATTGGATTGGACGGAGGAGCGGGGAAGCCTTTTTACTGAAACGTTTCAAACCCCAGCGCATCGACCGGGTTCGAGGCGTCTTTCAGCGTTACGGCCTGTGGGCCATACTGGCGGTGGCGATCATCCCGCCACCAGCTCCCTACAAGATATTTGTCCTGCTCGCCGGGGTCGGCGGAGTGGGGCCTGGCGCGTTCGCCTTGGCCGTCACCATTGGCCGGGGCGTGCGGTACGGCCTTGAAGGCTGGCTCGCAAGAGTCTACGGACAGGCGGCAGCCGCTTTTCTTCGAGATAACCTTACGATTGTCTCGGTGTGGGCGGTCGGGGGCCTAGCCGTGGCCGCATCGGTCTTCGTCGTGTGGCGACGCCGGCGGTCAGCATAAAATGGGCGGGCAGAGAAACCACGTGAACTTAGACACTCAGCCAGACACTGCTGTCGACCTGTCGGTCGTCATTCCGATCTTCAACGAAGTGGAGAACGTCGAGGCCCTGTGCCAGGAGTTCACGGAAGTGCTCGGCGCGTGGGGGCGGCCGTTCGAAATCCTGCTGGTCGACGATGGCAGCACGGATGGTTCGTTTGAACGGCTCGGGCGCCTGCAGGCTGCCGACGTGAGATTGCGGGTGATTCAGTTTCGCAAGAATTTTGGCCAGACCGCGGCGTTTGCCGCGGGGTTTGCCTATGCCAGGGGCCGACTGATTGCCACGGCCGATGGCGATATGCAGAACGACCCGCGAGACTTACCGGCAATGGTCGCTCGCCTCGAGGGCCACGCCGATGGTGACCCAGCCGAGTACGACATCGTCTGCGGCTGGCGCAAGGACCGGAAGGACACGTTCATTAACCGGCGACTGCCGTCGATGATCGCGAACCGGCTGATTTCCTGGGCGACAGGTGTGCACCTCAACGACTACGGGTGCTCGCTCAAAGTGTTTCGTTCCGAGGTGGTCAAGCCCCTCCGACTGTATGGCGAGATGCACCGGTTCCTGCCCGCCCTGGCCAGTGAGATGGGGGTGACCATTGCTGAGCAGGTCGTCAACCATCGGTCCAGGCGTTTTGGCACCACGAAGTACGGAATTTCGCGCGCACTCCGGGTCGTCCTGGACCTGGCCACTGTCAAGTTCCTGCTCAGCTACTCGACGCGGCCGTTACAGATGTTCGGACTATTTGGGTCAGCGATGGGAGTAGCCGGAGCCATCTTGCTTGGGTTTCTGGCTTATATGCGCCTGGCGCACGGGTGGTCCGCTGACGGTCCGATCCTGCAGGTTGGAGTGCTGCTGGTTTTTACCGGCGTGCAGTTACTGACAATTGGCTTGCTGGCTGAGTTGCAGGCGCGCACGTACCACGAGTCGCAGGACAAGCCCATTTTTGTGGTGCGACAGGTGCTTGAACACGAGACATCCCCCGTGACGATCAGGGCGTCTGAGCCTGAGGCGGATTCAGGCACGCGCTCACCAGGTGCGCGGAAGGAACTGACGTAGGAAACTGGCATTGATGACGGAGGGAACCGACTGATGAAACGTTTAGTAAGACGAGCGGGAGCATTCGCTGCTGCGATCGCATTGTTGGCGGTGGGACAAGCGTCGGCGCAGACCGCGCCACCCGTGAGGGCACAGGCCGAGGCAGCTCAGTCCGGGACGGATGTTCGGAACAAGTGGTATCTCGGCGTACTCTCAGGGATTCAAGTTGTGGATCATGGCGCGGCCTTGGCCGGCGTGGAATTCGGCGTTCGTGTTCGCAACAACCTTCAGTTTATGGTCGAGGGTGGCCAACTGCGGGATGTCGTGACCAGTAGCCGGGTGGCTGAAGTGAATGCGTTCGCCAGCTACCTGCAGGGCGCCGAGGGTCTGCCGGCCAGTGGCACCATCGACGCGCCGGCCTGGTTCGGAATGGCGGGCCTTCGGTACGTGTACGAGAACTCATCCAGCGTGCGGCCATATGCCTTTGCCAACGC
>JABMNV010000264.1 GCA_013203475.1 Acidobacteriota bacterium | reverse complement strand
GGTCCCTACCAAGCCAACATGAGGCAGAGCCATCGAAAAAGGAGCGGCCCCAAGAATCGAAAACCAGATCACCACCTTGCGACCAAATCGATCACCGAGTGGCCCACCAAAAATCGTACCCACAGCAACCGAAAAGAGAAACACAAACAGACAGACCTGAGAGGCTTGGACAGAAAGACGGAATTTGCTCATCAGATAAAATGTGTAAAAGTTTGTGAAATTTGCCAGATAAAAATACTTAGAAATAATCAGCACGAGCAGGATCAGTAATGCAGGATCGATTTGGGAAGCGGGGAGGAACGATTTGTGGAGGCGCTGCAAAATTTGAGGATTCTGCTTGGCTCGGCGAACATGCGTTTGACTCCATGAACCCACGCGTATGAGCACGACCATTCCAAGGATGGCCAGAAGCGAAAACCAAGCAATCGACGACTGACCGTGGGGGACGATGATCCCGGCGGCGAGCAACGGTCCCAGCGAGGTCCCCAGATTTCCACCGACCTGAAACAGAGACTGTGCCAAACCGTATCTGCCCCCCGAGGCCAGATGTGCCACCCGTGATGCCTCGGGATGAAACACGGATGACCCAATACCAACCAAAGCGGCCGAGAGGAGCATCGCTTCTAGGCGGACTGCCTGAGAAAGAATCAGCAGGCCAACGAGTGTAAATCCCATTCCCACTGCCAGTGAGTAGGGTTGCGGCCGACGGTCTGCATAGAAACCGATCATCGGCTGCAAAACCGATGCGGTCATCTGCAGCGTGAATGAAATCAAGCCGATTTGCGTGAAGCTGAGTTGAAACGATTCCTGCAAGACAGGAAATATGGCCGGAAGTACTGATTGAATCGTGTCGTTGAGCAGATGCGAAAAGCTCAGTGCATACAGGATTTGCAACGAAGTCTGGGATGTTTTGCTGACCACAACGGTGGCTTTCCCGGTTCACACAGGGCAGGATTCAGGTTTCTGGCCTATTCACCGTCACTCGAAAATATCCCGGATTTCATGCCAAGATGTGACAACCAAGACCTCGGGAGGAGTGTTCGCTGGCGATCCGACCGGTGACGACTAGGAGGCTCTTGCTTGACATTTGTGTCGGTGACCGACGTCAGACACAGGAGTCATGGCTTGGTGGTTTCCTCTGTGGCCTGATCCCGCGATCAAGCCACAGAGAGGAGCCTGTTTTTGTCAAACGATTTTCATCTAGCGTGAGACCCTCCGTCCGTTGTGGAGCGGATTCAAAGTTGGTTTTTCGGATTCAAAGTCGGTTTTTAACGTGCGAAGATCTAACCCTTGGCTGAGACCAGTGCCGCTTCGTAGTTCGGGTGGTCAGCGATCTCTTTGACGTATTCAACGTAGGTCAGTTTTCCGGCAGCGTTGACCACAAAAATTGCTCTGGAAAAGCAGCGGTCGAGAGGGCCACCGGCAATCAGCACGCCGTAGTCGTACCCGAATTCGGTGCAGCGGTGTGCACTCAGAGGCTTCGCGGTCTCGACGCCTT
>JABMNV010000244.1 GCA_013203475.1 Acidobacteriota bacterium | reverse complement strand
CCAGCACCCAGCACCCAGCACCCAGCACCCAGCACCCAGCACCCAGCACCCAGCACCCATCCCGGCACGAAGTGTGCAATTGAGATCGCAGACCTATGCCCACTCTTACCGCCGTCCGTGAGAATCCCGCGCTTCTGAAACTCGACCTGTACTGCAAAGGCGCACGCCTTGATCCATCCTGCGTGGACGGTTCGGGCGCTGGCCGAGGTCTGATGCGGACGCGGGCGGGCTTGGGATCGGGACTCGAATTGGTGTTGCCGGGCGGGCTCTGGACGAATGTGCCTGTTCTTGAGGCATTCGCGCAGCGGTCGCCGTATCTGGTCCGCAGCGATGGAGAGGCCTTCTGGCTTGAGCGCGACAACGAGCGCGTGACCGACGTGCAGTTGTCGCCGCGGCCGACGTGGTACGACGCCAAGACCACGTCTGGAAAGCCGATGACCCGTGTCGGCACATTGCAGGGTACGTACCTCGGCGTGTATCCCGCAAAAGTGTGTGACTACTGGGTGCCCACTGAAAAGACCAACTGCCACTTTTGCTCGGTTGGTCTCAACCTCGGCGTTGACGATGCCTCGGAGAAGTCCGTGGATGAGGTGCTGGAGGTCGTGCAGGCTGCACGGGAAGGGTCGGGCATCACCTACGTGGACTTCAACACCGGGCACTACGAGGGCGATACGTACCTCGACATTCTTGAGCCCTATTTGCGGCGAATCAAGGGTGAGACGGGGTTATTGATTGGCGTCCAGACGCCGCCGCACCACGACCTCTCGCGGTATGACCGTCTGCGGAAGATGGGCGTCAACCGCGTGTCCTTCTGTTTCGAGATCTTCGACCGCGATCAGTTCCGCGAGGTGTGTCCTGGGAAGGATGGCGAGTACGGGCTCGATCGGTACCTGAATGCGATTCGCTACTGTGCGCGGTTGGGCGACCAGGGGCCGAGGTCAGAGCCGTGGGTCACTAATGGCGAAATCATCGCGGGCCTCGAGCCGCCGGAGTCGTCGATCGCCGCGATCAATTGGATCACGTCAGTGGGCGCCATTCCAACCGTGTGTGTCTTTCGACCGTTGCAGGGGACCGACTACGAAGACCGCGAGCCGCCTGACACCGACGCCATGGTCCCGGTGTTTCAGCGGTTGTACGAGGCCTGCATGGAGGCAGGGCTGCCCATCGGGTGTGCCCCGAATATTCACGTGTCGCTGGTCATGTTGCCCGAGGAGTGTGCGCCGCTCTCCACGCGGTCGTACCGATGGCACTGGATCCGCCTGGGCATCATGAAGCGGGTGTTCGCGGCGCAGTTCGATCGCCGTCTCCGCGCGCATGCCTCTCCAACTCAATCACATCCCGGCTGAGGGCGTTGTCGGTCGGCCCACCCAGTCGTGTGTGGAGGCGTGCTTGGAGTATTGTCGCCGACATGCAAACACGAGAACGCGTCCGACCGTGTGTTGGCCCGTGGGTAGTCGGAGCGGCGATAGCGCTGGCGTTGGTGGTCAATGCCTGTGGCGCGGGGCCGACACCGTTGCCGGATGCCGCAGGCGCGGCAGGCTGGGAATTGATCGTGTTGGGCCGGGCCCAGGATGCCGGCATTCCCCATCTCGGGTGTACCCAGGCGGCCTGTATCGATCGGCGCGAAGGCCGACTGCCGGCCGAGCGTGTAGCCAGCCTCGGGCTGCGCAATGCTGATACGGGCCAGACATTTCTCTTTGACGCAACACCAGACTTCCGTTCCCAGGTCCATTCGCTGGCGGGCGAGCGGCCACCGGACGGAATCTTCCTGACGCATGGCCATATGGGGCACTACACGGGCCTCCTGTATCTCGGACGTGAATCGATGAACGCCAAGCAGGTGCCGGTGTACGCCACCGCACGGATGGGCGCGTTCCTGACGGCCAACGGCCCGTGGAGCCAGCTCGTGTCCCTTGGCAATATCGCGCTGCAGCCGCTCGCATACGATGCAGCCGTCACGCTGGGAGACGGGATGCAGGTGACGGCATTTGCCGTGCCGCACCGCGATGAGTTCACCGATACGGTGGGCTTTCTCATCGAAGGGGCAAACAAGAAGGCACTCTTCATTCCGGATATCGATCGCTGGTCCAGGTGGAATCGCGACATTCGCGCCCTGGTTGATTCAGTGGACTACGCGTTCCTCGACGGCTCGTTTGCTTCGGCGGACGAGATTCCCGGCCGGTCGACCGTCGATATTCCGCACCCGATGATGTCCGCCACGCGGGCGCTGCTGCAGGGGACGCGCGGAGAGCTGTGGTTCATCCACCTCAATCACACCAATCCTGAACTGAACGCCGCCGACGTCGTCAAGGACGGGCAACGGTTTGGGATGTAGGAGTG
>JABMNV010000243.1 GCA_013203475.1 Acidobacteriota bacterium | reverse complement strand
TTCGGGGTTGGACCGCCGGTCTGATCGCGCACGCGCTGAATCACGGGCTCTTGCCCCTATCGCCGATAGGCCGTATGAAGAGGCTGCGCCCAGGACATAACGTGCGATATCAGACCTTGCGTGATGAACGTCGACTGGCGTGTCTCAACGTTCAGGCGCATCGCAAACCCGACGTGATTCACCATGTAGGTCACGCGATAGTCGGTGAGATCGACCAGGGAGGCAAAGCCGTCGCCTTCGCCCAGCCACGTGTTGTGCAGGTTGAGGATGCCGCGGGTCTCTCGAGAATTGCTCGGGCCGCTCCAGATCGCGTTGTCCTGCAGGCCGCCGACCACCCAGTACGGGTCGCGCATGTCCACACCCACCTTGTAGTACTGCCCGATGGCCATGTTGTCGAACGACAGGATCGTCTGGCCGTCATCCACCGTCAGGTACGCGCCCTGGTCGGTGGCGGTATAGAAGATCTTCGAGTCGCTGGGCGCCATCCAGAAATCGTGCTCGTCCCCGCCGCCGCCCCACCATTTGTCGCGCCAGGTGATGCCGCCGTCGAGCGACACCTTGAACTCGCGCCCCACCGAGAAGATGCGCTTCGGGTTGTTCGCGTCGATGTGCACCTGCCCGTGATAGAACGGTCGCAGGTGGGTCTTCAGCAGCCACTTCCACGACGCCCCCGCATCCTCGGAGATGTAAATGCCCGAGCCCGGCGTCTGTGCGCTGGTCGGTCGCAACGGGTCGTACGGAATATTCTCGTCGGCTTCGTACGCCGCCACGACGATGTCGGGGTTGGTGAGGTGAATCGAGATATCGATCATGCCCGAGTCGCCGGCCGCCAGGCCTTTGCTCATCCGCTGCCAGGTCCGGCCGCCATCGCGGGTTTTGAAGATGCCGCCATTGGGGCCGCCCGAGTGCATCGTTGCCGGCTGCCGCAGGCGGTGATACATGCCGGCGTACAGGACGTCCGGGTTGCGCGGGTCCATGATCACTTCGGTGGCCCCCGTGCGTCCGTCGCTGGGCAGGCCGCCCGCCAGTTTTGTCCAGGTGGTGCCGCCGTCGGTGGTCTTGAACAGGCCGAGGTCGCCTGAGTAGCCCCACAGGTGGCCGGGAGATGCGGCGTAGGCGATGTCGGGATTGGTCGGGTGCAGCGCGATCTCGGCGATGTGGTGGGTGTTGGCCAGACCGACGTGCCGCCACGTCTTGCCGGCGTCGGTGGTCTTGAACAGCCCGTTGCCCCAACCGCTCGAGTTGCGGTTGGCCGCCTCACCCGTGCCCACCCAGATGATGTTCGGGTTCGGCTCGAAGATGGCCACCGAGCCGATCGAGCCCGCGCCTTCGGAGCGGTCGAAGATCGGATCCCAGGTGATGCCCGCATTTTTCGAGAGGAACACGCCGCCCGATGCGGACGCCACCACCACGTAGCGGTGGTCGGTGGACAGTGCCTCGATGGCGGCGATGCGGCCCGTCATGTTGGCCGGACCGATATTGCGCCACCGCAGGTCGCGAGCCAGCGGATGCGTCGCCGCGGGGGCCTGGAACGCACCCAGCGACGCAACTACTCCCAACCACACCGCCGCACCCAACAACCTGGAAATTTTCACGTCAACAACTCCTTACCCCGGACCCTGGACTCTGGACTCTGGACTCTGGACCTACCATAAGTCCCCCACTGTGTACCCGTTCGGGAACGGGTCTTCCGGATCCACCACGTAGGAGGCGAATCCCGTGATCCACGCGGTGCCCGTGATGGTGGGCACCACCGCCGTGCGCGCCTGCGCGTCTGCGCCCACCGTCGTCGTCTCGATCAGGCGGCCTGTGAACACCGTACCCAGGATGCCCTCGTGACGGAAGTCTTCGTGCAGGCTCAGCTGACCCTTCGCGTGAAGGATTGCCATTTTCGCCGACGTGCCCGTGCCGCAGGGCGATCGATCGATGACGCCCGTCCATGTGGAGGGTTTGTTCCAGTCGAGGGTGCCCGTGGACACCGTCACCGCGTTTCGCCACGAGTTGGCCGGGTCGTGCGGCGGGCCGGACAGCTGGCCGATGGTAATGCCGGCAAACCCAGGTTGATCCGGGTGGACGACGGGCAGTTGCTCGGCGGCCGCGGCCTTGATCATCTCGGTCGTGCGGGTGATGTCAGCGCCTTCGTCTGGCGTGAGCCTGAAGCCGAACTGTGCCGCATCGGCAATCACGTAGAACATGCCGCCGTAGGCGACATCGACCGTCACCGTGCCCAGGTGTGGCACTTCGATGGGCTGGTCCAGGTGGGTGGCAAACGCCGGGACGTTGGTGAACGTCACCCCACGCACTTTGCCGTTGCGGCACTCCGCGTGGACCCGGATCAGGCCCGCCGGAGATTCCAGCACCACGTCGGTGGCAGGTTCGGTCATCGGCAGCATGCCGGTTTCGAGCAGTGCCGTCACCACGCAGATCGTGTTTGTGCCCGACATGCCTGGGTATTCGACCTGTTCCATGATGACGAAGCCGGCCTGGGCGTCGGCGTGGGTGGTGGGCAGGATCAGGTTGCAGTTGGCGGCCGGGTAGCCGCGCGGTTCGCGCAGCATCCGCAGCCGCAGGTCGTCGCCGTAGGTCTGCAGCCACGTCATCTTCTCGAACATCGTCGTGCCCGGCACGTCGAGCACGCCGCCGACGATGACGCGTCCCGGTTCGCCGGCCGCATGCAGGTCGACGGCCTGGATCATCCTGTTCAGTCGCATCGGCACATTGTAGCCACAGCGCCGAAGTGGGTGCCCGACCCTTTGGCACCCGCGCTGGGAGCGGCGGCCTGCGGTATTACTCAGCCAGGCTTGCGCGCGATCCACACCTGCTCGTGCGCGGTGTCAGGGGAGAACGGCGTGCGCGTAAAGTCCCCGAAACAGGCCTCCACCTCGAAGCCGGCTTCGATGAGCAGGCTCCGCGCCTGCGCCGGCTCGAGCCAGCTGAGACTCAGCCGGCGGTAGCGCCTCCGTGTCAGCACGCCCTCCGCGTCTACTTCGTCTTCCCACGTCACCACCCTGATGACCTGAGACGCTTCGTGCACCAGGGAGGCGACCCACAGCAGCGTCTCCACCCCAGCGGGCGACCGGTACTCGGCGCGCAGCTGGACCCGCCGCATGTGATCCACCAGGGCCGGTGTCATCAGGAATTCGTCGAAAATGAAGAGTCCGCCGGGCCTGAGTTGCGAGTAGACGTGGGTCAGGGCCTGGCGCTTGTCGCCGAGGGTCAGCAGGTGGCCGAGGCTGTGGTAAGGCAGCGCGATGAGGCTGGCGGGCGCCTCGAGCTGGAAGCCCCGGAAGTCGGCGTGGAGAAGCGTGAGCCGGTCGAGCACGCCCGCCTCCTCGCCGCGGTGGCGGCACCGGGCGAGCATCGCAGCTGACAGGTCGACCCCGATGATGTCGCGTCCCTGCCTGGCGGCCTGCACGGCGATTCGTCCGTCGCCGACGCCCAGTTCGACCACGAGGCCTTCCACCGCCAAATAGGCGTCCACGTAGAACACCAGGTTGGCGTGTGAGGAGGCCGCCGTCTCGGTCCACACGGCGTAGATGTCAGCGAAGTGGTCGTACTCGTCGGAGGTCGTCCCGATGGCAGTCATGCGGCGGGCGGTCCACTGGCGCGCCGGACTAGCGCAGGGCCACGATCGCGGCGCTCATCGCGAGCATCAGCGCGGCAGGGAGTGATTTCATCACCGGGTCGCCGACTTTGATGTGCATGGCGATCGCGCCAATCATGAGCGCGGCCACGAGGCCCGCGGCCTCGCGAACCGGAAGCGCCATCCACACGCCGGCCAACAGGACCACGGCGGCGCCGATCTTGAGTGCACCCACGAGGTAAAAGGCGAACCCGGGAAGGCCGTAGGTGGCAAACTCTGCCTGCAGCGTCTGCGCAGCACCGCCGCGATAGGACGTGGAGGAGCGCCCGCGCACCAGCCAGACATTCAACAGCCCCAGTCCGACAATGATCTGAAGCAGATTCGTCAGTGACAACCATCCCATAACTGTGTTTCTCCCATGACTGACCAGACTGATCGCCGGCCCATTATGCATCTGCAGCGACCGCTGTCGGATGATGGCAGCCAGGCTGCGCTGATCAATCGTTCTTACGATGACTCGTCCGATCGTCTGCCTCCTGACCGAGCCGACGCAAATCCCTCGCCGAGAAGACCAGAAACCCTACACACAAACCCGAGGCGAAAAGGCCAACCAAGAAAATCCATAACGGTGACACTGCATTTCTCCGGTGAACGTGTGGCCTGTCACACAACACCTCCGAAGGAGAGGATTGACGGACGGCACTGGGCATCGGACGCCGCAGCCATCAGCGCATCACTTTCGCCATCATCCATAACACCAGCGCGCCGCGAACGCTCCACGCGATGGTGCGAATCCAGTTGGAATTCACCAAAAACTGATGCGCAGTCGTGTCAAAGCCGGATGAGAGAATCGCGTGTTGCGGGACTTGCAACGAGATTGTTGACAGCCAGATCACGAGAACCAGCACCACGCCAACACTCGTTTCAGCCAGTCCGATCGCCGGCGAACGAAAGAACAGCAACAGGCCGGCCGTCACGAGTTCCACCAGCATGGGCAGCCCGACGACGAGTGTAATCAGACGAGAATGCGCGGCCTCATACGCCGCGAAGCCTTCCGTGCCGACTTGCGCAAACAGCGGGTAATGCACGATCTGAACGCACCAGATCAGCCCGACCATGTACAACGTTGCTGCGACGTTCGAGAGCAGAATGAGTTTGAAAAGGGTGTCGTTCATCGGTTCAGCAAGAGGTGCGCGGCGGCGCGCCCTGACAGAAAGGCGCCTTCCAGGCGCGACGAGCCGAAGGCGTCTCCGGCAAAGGCAAGCGGCGCGGGTTGTGTGGTGAACAGGCAGGCGTCAGGATGCGTCACCACGGGCTGACTGTAACGCCAGCGATGCACGTACCAGCGCTTGACCGGCACGCGCAACCAGTCATTCGCCGCCTGCAGCAATCGTTGAGCGATGATCTCGTGTGGGGCATCCCAATGCGCGCGGGTGAATTCCGGCCCGGCGTGCACGGTGACGGTGAATGCATCGGGTGAAATGCCTTTGCGATGGTTGTCGCCGATCCAGACAAGTGGCTGGCCGAGAGGCTCGCCGCGCAACTGCACCGCGCCCGGTTCGGGCAAGCGACTGGGCGCGTCGAGTTCAACGAGCAGGGCCATGCACGGATCGTAGCTGATGCGTTCGAGGGCGGCGCGTGTGTCATCCGCAAGGGTCGTCGCGCCGGCATCGAGCAACGCCAGCGATTGTTCAACGGGCGGCGTCAGCAGGATCGACGCGGCCGTGTGGTGGTCGCCCTGGGCCCTCCTGACGCGCCAGCCCTGTTCCTGTGGGCTGATGCTGTCGACTCGCGCGTTGGTCGTCACGGCCAGGTCTCGCGCCAAATCACGCGCCAGCGAGTTCATGCCATTGACCGCAGAATAACGCGGATGCCCGTCGTGTTGCGGCTGGCCGGACGCGCCGGAAAACCCGCGCGCCCATTCCTTCGCCAGTCCGCGCGCGAGCCAATCATCCACTTGCGTCTGAAACGCCGCGTCACGCGCCGTGAAGAATTGCGCCCCGTGATCGTAACGAGCGCGCCCGCCTGCGTCGTTGTCGGTCCAGCGCGTGGCCATCCTCCCGCCGATGCCACGGCCTTTGTCCAGGACCACGACGTTGAGGCCCTGTGCCTGCAAAATGCGTGCAGCAGTCAAGCCCGCCATTCCCGCGCCCGTGATGAGGCAATCGACATTGAAATGAGTCATGGTTCCGCGCAACGAACGTCTCAGTCGCCCTGTCAAAAAGGCGATAGTATGCCGAGACGCACCTATGAAGAAACAACGTCCGATCCGACCCTCAGCGAACACCCGGCTGACTGACAGCCTGAACCAGGTACTCGCCGATTCCTACGCCCTGTTGTCGCTCACTCATCTGGCCCACTGGAACGTGGAGGGGCCTGGGTTCTTTGCCCTGCACACCGCCTTCCAGACGCAGTACGAAGAGCTGTTTATTGCGATCGATGAAATTGCCGAGCGCATCCGCGCGCTCGACGCCTACGCGATCGGCGGCCTCGGGACGCTGGCCAAGACCGCGCAGATGACGGAGTTCTCATCGCCGCTGGTGCAGGAGGAGTACGTCCGCGCGCTCATCGCCGCAAGCGGGAAGGTGGTGTCGGATGCGGAACGTGCGCGCGATCTCGCTGGTGAGGCCGGTGACGCCGAGAGCCAGGACTTGATGATCGGCCGGATCACCCTGCACCAGAAGACGACCTGGATGCTGAAGAGCTTCTTAAAAGCCTGACATGAACGATCGCACGTGTCTTATCATCGGTGCCGCAGGAGGAATCGGTCGCCGTCTGGTTGAGCTCCTCCATCGTGACGGCTGGTCGCTGGTGCTCGCTGGCCGGACCCCGGACTCGCTCACAGAGGTAGCTGCGACCTGCGGCGCGACAACGGCCTGCGTCGACGCGCGGGACTTCGACGCAGTGGACGCCCTTTTCCAGGCCCACCCCGGCATCACCGGCGCGGTGAATCTCGCCGGGTCGATCCTGCTCAAGCCGGCGCACCTGACCTCGGCGCAGGACTTTGACGAGACCGTCGCGTTGAACCTCCGCACGGCCTTTGCCCTGATGCGGGCAGCAGGTCGGCACCTGAAGAACACCGGCGGGAGCGTCGTGCTGATGTCGTCGTGCGCAGCCCAGATCGGCCTGTCCAATCACGACGCCATCGCTGCGGCCAAGGCGGGCGTCGAAGGACTGATGCGCGCCTCGGCGGCCACGTACGCCGGGGTGGGCATTCGCGTCAACGCCGTGGCGCCCGGGCTCGTCGCCACACCGATGGCTCGGAGAATCACCGAAAACGAGGCGGCCCTGAAGGCATCGTCGGCGATGCATCCGCTCGGCCGCATCGGGCAGCCCGTCGAAGTCGCGCGGGCCATCGCCTTCCTGCTCAGCCCGGACAGCGCCTGGATCACCGGCCAGGTGGTCGGGGTGGACGGGGGGCTCGCCCACGTCCGGCGGTGAGCGGTGACACGCGGGGCAGCATAGACTGTCGTGAGCCAGTGGCTGCGTCGCTGACGAGTGATGCTGGTAGGGAGGCAAGAAGTGGCCGAGCACACGGACAGCGTTGACGACGGCACCCCAGTGTCGAATCGAATCCGGCAGCGATTGACCCAGGCCAACAAGCGGTTCTATGCCAACGACAGCATCGCCGACTTCATCGAGCCCGGTGAACTTGACGCGCTCCAACGGGAGGTGCAGTCAAAGCTCCAGCAGGTGTTGGAGACGCTGGTGATCGACACACAGGGTGATCACAATACGCAGGGAACGGCCGGGCGCGTCGCCCGGATGTTCATCACTGAAGTATTCCGCGGCCGGTATGCGCCCATGCCGTCCGTGACGGAGTTCCCGAATGTCGAGGGTCTCAACGAGTTGATGATTGTCGGTCCCGTGACGGTGAGGAGTGCCTGCTCGCATCACCTCTGTCCAATCATCGGGAAACTCTGGGTGGGTGTCATGCCCAACGCGCACTCCGCGCTGATCGGCCTGTCGAAGTACGCCAGACTTGTCGAATGGGTGATGGCGCGCCCGCAGATCCAGGAAGAAGCGGTCATCCAGTTGGCCGACCTGTTGCAGGAGAAGATGCGACCGGACGGTCTGGCGATCGTGCTGCGGGCCGATCACTACTGCATGCAATGGCGCGGCGTGAAGGACATGGATTCGAAAATGGTCAACAGCGTGATGAGAGGGAGCTTCCTGAAGAACTCCTCGCTCCGCCGGGAGTTCCTGACACTGTTGAACGACGGAGAACGATCGTGAGGGTGCGCTGATGCTCGTACGTCTGATCTATGCCAGTCAATCGTCTGGTCCCATCACTGATGATCTGATTGAGGCCGTGCTGGCCAAGTCGAAGAACAGCAACCCCGAGGCCGGCATTACCGGGGTGCTGTGTGTGTGCCAGGGCGGCGTGTTCATGCAGGTGCTTGAGGGGGGTCGCGAGGAGGTGAACCTCCTGTATGGGAAGGTCGTCCGCGATGATCGACACAGCCATGTCACGTTGCTCGACTATGTGGAAGTGACGGAGCGTCGTTTTTCGAGCTGGAGGATGGGCCGCGTGGATCTGAACAAGCTCAACGGCGGCGTGATTTTGAAGTACTCCGAGACACCGCAGTTGGACCCCTTCCGGCTGCCCGGAAGCGTGGCGCTGGCGTTTCTGGAAGAATTGCTGGATACCGCGTCAATCGTGAGGTGAGGCTGTGTTTCAGTGGAAGAGGCCCGGTATACTGCGAGGGAAAGGTGCCCGATGTTCAAACGTAGTGATTACTTCATTCTCGCAGCCGCATTCATTTCTTTTCTGTTCTCGGTGAGCTTATGGTTCGGGGGCTACCGGGAGGAAGGGATGTTTGTCGGCATCTGGGTGCCGTCGATCCTCTCGTTCGGAGGTTTCGTCCGCCAGACGACACGTCCGCGGGGTAAATGACGTGTCACCACTTTGGATCTTTTTAGTCGGCCTCTTCGCGACAGGCCTGTGCGCAGGGTTTCTCTGGTTCTCGGCGAGTGAGTTACGGCGGCTCAGTCACGAGTCAGATGACCGAAGCGCTGATCAGTCGTCGCCAACTCGATCATCAGACCGACCATCGTAGGTGATGACGTCCGGCGGACGGCGTGAAGCCCGGCCCACGCCGGGAGTGTGGCGGCGGCGGCAAAACAGCTGCATGTGACGCCGCAAACTGTCAGCGCTCAGATCAAGTTGCTCGAAGAAGACCTTGGAACCGCTCTGTTCAAGCCTGCCGGACGCGGTCTCAGCCTCACTGACCCCGGACGCGTAGCGCTCTCGTACGCGGACGAACTTTTTGCACTGGCGCAGGAGATGGTCTCCTCGCTGCGTGCGGACGTGGCGCCGCAACAGGCTATGGCCTCGTTTCGAGTTGGTGTCTCGGACGCTGTCCCGAAGTCGCTGACGCATCGGCTGCTGGCGTCGCTCCACAGCGCGGAAAAGCCCATCCGGCTGGTGTGCCGCGAAGGCACCATTGACTGGTTGCTTGGCGAGTTGGCGCTCCACCGGCTCGAGATGGTGCTCGCGGACCGCCCGATGCCGGCGGGACTGGCCGTGCGCGGTCACAGCCGTAAACTTGGCGAGAGCGAGGTCGCCTTTTTTGCCGCCCCCGCGGTGGCGCGCCGCCGCAAAACATTTCCGGCCTGCCTCAATGGCGCGCCCCTGCTGCTGCCGGGGCCGAACACGGCCGTACGCGGCGAGATCGATCGATGGCTCGGCGACGCGCGTCTCTCTCCGCGCATCGTCGGCGAATTTGATGACAGCGCCCTGATGAAGGTCTTCGGCGAAGCGAGTGAGGGCTATTTTCCGTCGCCCGCGATCATCTCGGAGGAAGTCTGCGCGCGCTACGGCGTCCATGAAGTTGGGCGCGTTGCAGAGGTGCGTGAGGCCTTCTGGCTGATTAGCACGGAACGGCGCATCCAGCACCCAGAGGTGCGCGCCGTCCTCGAGGCCGCCCGCAGTGCCGTCTTTGTGCCGCAGGGATGATCATGTTGACGCTCACCTCCTCTCCCGACGATGTGGCCACCGCTGTGCGCTTGCTGCGTGCCGGCGAACTCGTGGCCGTGCCCACCGAGACCGTGTATGGCCTGGCCGCCGATGCCACCAACCCCGACGCCATCCGTGCCGTCTTCCGCGCCAAAGGCCGACCCGCCGATCACCCGCTGATCGTGCACCTCGCCGCCGCCGAGCAACTGGCTGACTGGGTGGCCGACGTGCCCGACATGGCCTGGCGACTGGCGTCGGCCTTCTGGCCGGGACCGCTCACGCTTGTGCTTCCCGCGGGCCAAAACGTGTCGCCGTTGGTGACCGGCGGTCAGACCACGATCGCGCTGCGTGTCCCCGCGCACCCGGTCATGCACACCATTCTTCGACAGGTCGGCCGGGGACTGGCGGCCCCGTCAGCCAATCCGTTCGGGCAGATCAGCGCAACCACGGCCGCGCATGTACGCACGCACCTGGCCGGAAAGATCGCCGCAGTGGTGGATGGCGGACCCTGTGAGATCGGCATCGAGTCGACCATCGTCGACCTGAGCCGCGAACATCCGCGCATTCTGCGTCCGGGCGCCATCACGATTGAGATGATGACGCACCACCTGCAGTGGGGGGATGTCGTGACGGGCCCCGCGCCCCGCGTGCCGGGCGCCCTGGCCTCGCACTACGCGCCGCGCACACCGTGTTACAGCATCCCGGCGGACTTGCATGAGTCGCCGTGTCCAAACCGGCGTATCGCGCTGCTGGCGCAGCAGCGCCCCGGCTGGCCGGTGACCCGGTTCTGGTCGATGCCGTCGGAACCCGACGCGTATGCGCACACGTTGTATGCCACGTTGCACGAGGCCGACGTGAGTGGGTGCGACGTGCTGCTCGTGGCGCTGCCGCCGGACGGACCGGCGTGGGACGGGATTCATGATCGCCTGCGCCGTGCAACGCGGCCTCTGGCCCTTATGATGTGACCACCAATTTTTCAGAAATGACTCCCGCCATGTCCACCCGTCGCCGTCTTGTCTGTCTGCTGATGCCGGTGCTGTTCGCAGGCGCGGGCGCCATCACTCCGCCCGCCCCCCCACCGGACACCGTGTTCATCAATGGCCGCATCTGGACTGGTGCTGCCGCCAGCCCGGAGGCCGAGGCGATGGCCGTCACGGGTGGTCGCATCGTGGCGGTCGGAACCACGGCAGAGATCGGTGCCCTCGCAGGAGCAGGCACGCGGCAGATTGACCTGGAGGGCGGGCGCGTGGTGCCCGGTTTCAACGACGCGCACTGGCACCTGCCGACACGGCGCACAGCTGATCTCGGCGAGGCGGGATCGGTGGACGTCATTGAGCGCCGGTTGCGCGAATTTGCCGCCACGCTCGGTCCCGATGAATGGATCACTGGTCGCGGGTGGGGCGCCACCGATTTTCCGGACCGGCGTCCCCACCGGCGGTATCTCGATGCGGTGTTCCCTGACCGGCCGGTGCTGCTGACCGACCGCGACGGTCACCAGACGCTGGCCAATTCCCGCGCGCTGCAACTGGCGGCCGTGACCCGCACCACGAAGGATCCTGAGAACGGTCGGATTGAGCGCGATGCGGAGGGAGAGCCGACCGGAGTACTCAAGGAAGCGGCATCCAGCCTCGTTCGACGGTTGATTCCGCCCGTAACAGCCGATCAGGTGTATCGATCGCTCATCGCGGAACTCGACAAAGCGGCGTCGTTTGGTCTGACGTCGATCCAGGTGGCCAGTGGGTCAGGCGCCTCCGGGGTGGAGTACGAGGCGTACGCGCGCGCGGTCCGTGAGGGCGCACTCAAACTGCGCGTGCGTGTGGGGGTGCCGTTCGTACGCGACGTCACCGACGCGCGCCTGTCGGAATTCCAGGCGCTGAAGCAGAAACACGCCGGGTCGTCGCTCACGTTTGGTATCGCCAAAGGCATGCTCGACGGCACGGTGGACGCGCACACCGCCGCGATGCTCGACCCGTACGCCGATCAGCCGGGCACGGGCCTGCCGATGTGGGATCAGCCGTCACTTGACGCGGCTGTCTCGGCCTACGATCGGATCGGGTGGCAGGTGCAGCTGCATGCGATCGGGGATCGCGCGATTCGTATGGCGCTCGACGCCTTTGAGTTCGCCGGCACCAGCAACGCCTCCTCCGACCGTCGTCATCGCATTGAACATGTCGAGGTGCCTGCGCTGTCGGACCTGCCGCGGTTCCGCGCGCTCGGGGTGATCGCGTCCACGCAGGCGATGTTTGCCAGTCCTGACGCGATCACGCTCTCCAATTACGCGCCGGCGCTCGGTCCGGAACGCGCCTCGCGCTCAAACGCCTTCAAGCTCTTTGATGACGCGGGTGCCACGCAGGCGTTCGGGAGCGACTATCCCGTGTTCACGATGGAAGTGATGCGCGGCATCCACGCCGCCGTGACCCGGCAGCTCCCCGATGGCACACCGCCGGAGGGGTTTTATCCGGAGCACCGGCTCCCGGTCGCCGAGGCCGTGCGGCATTTCACCGCCGGGTCGGCGTACGCCGAGTTTGCGGACGAGCACAAGGGCACACTTGTGGTGGGCAACCTCGCCGATTTTGTTGCGCTGTCGGAGGATATCTTCACCATCCCGCCGGCCCAGCTTGCCACGGTGAAGGCGATGCTGACGGTCATGGGCGGCACGATCACCTGGCGTCGCCGATAGGCCGTATGAAGAGGCTGCGCCCAGGACATAACGTGCGATATCAGACCTTGGGGCACGCTACCCAAGCGCGGATCACGCACGGAAAAGCCACCGGCAGGATAGTCCATCGGCCGATTCGACCGCAATCGGGCACGGCGACTCGG
>JABMNV010000242.1 GCA_013203475.1 Acidobacteriota bacterium | reverse complement strand
TTTGTGGAGTCCTTTGCCAAGGAATTCAAACGGGCCGTCCCCGGTCTGGCTCCGGCGACAGAGCGATTGATTCAGTCGTATGGATGGCCGGGCAACGTCCGTGAGTTGAGGAACCTCGTTGAGCGCGCCGTGTTGATGGCCGATGACGGTGTGCTCCAGCCGAGCGACTTCGAGACCCTGACTGGATCGTCATCATCAGCGCCTTCACTTTCTGGAACCGCTGGAGCATTTGCCCTTCCAGCCGAAGGGGTCAAGCTCGAAGACGTCGAACGGAACCTGGTCGAACAGGCGCTCGAGCGTTCCGGCGGGAATCAGACACGTGCCGCCACGCTGCTGGGCCTGCACCGCGACCAGATTCGTTACCGAATTGAGAAATTCGGACTAAGCACCAAGAAGAACTAACTCGCCGATTGTTGGCCCCGTTCTTGCTCATTGACAAGCAGAATCGGAGGGACGACATGGGTGAACGAATCGGTAGATTGGGCCCGAAAGTCTGGGTAGCCAGTGCGTTTATTGTGTGGCTCGTCGCATTTGGGAGCATGCGAGCCAATACAACAACAGTCAGTGACGAGTTCCCGCCCGCGGAAAATTCCGCACCGGCGGTGAATCCCGCGCAGGCGCAAGTGGCCGCTGGGGCCGCGTACGTGGGCCAGGACACCTGCCTGACCTGTCACGACACGATCGCAGAAAAATATGCGGAAACCCCGCATCATCGCGCCTCAGACCCCCGCACGCCAGAGGCGAAGCAGGGGTGCGAAACCTGCCACGGCCCGGGCAGCCTGCACATTGAAGATCCGGTGAACGTCAAGCCGCTGTCGTTCAAGACGATGTCAGCAGACGATGCCAGCGCGGTCTGCGCGACGTGCCACAGCCGTGGGGAACACGCGTTGTGGGAAGGCAGCCAGCATGATTCGCGCGGCGTCACCTGCACCACGTGCCATAGCGTGCACAACCCGGTGTCCGAAAAGGGGCAACTGACGAAGGCGAACCAGATTGCCGTCTGTGCGACCTGTCACCGCGACAAGGCGTCCAAGGTGGATCGCTCCGGGCACATGCCCGTGCGCGAGGGCAAGATGCTGTGTTCGACCTGTCACAATATTCACGGATCGACCAACGAGAAGCTGCTCCGCAAGGGCGACTCGCCGGCCGACACCTGCACCGCCTGTCACGCCGAAAAGCGTGGACCGTTCCTGTGGGAACACGCGCCGTCACGTGAAGGTTGCGTGACCTGTCACGACCCACATGGGTCGTCGAATGACCGCATGTTGGTGGCGAAACCGCCATCGCTCTGCCAGCGTTGTCACATTCACTCCCGGCACCCAAGCACGATCTACGATGCCGGCCTTGTGGCCACCAGTGTCCGCGTGTATGCGCGGTCGTGTGTGACCTGTCATTCCGCCATCCACGGGTCGAATCATCCCGCGGGCAACATGTTTGTGCGGTAGGGGAGGACATCATGCGAATCTTCAACAGAACAGTTCTGATTCTCGCGTTCGCGCTTGCCCCTGTGGCCGCCAACGCACAAACCGCTTCGTCATCCGATGCCCCTGCCGTGCGCGGTTGGGCCGACTTCGGCGTGCGAGGCTCGAGCCTGACGGGCGACGCTTCGCGGTACGAGCGGTATCGCGACCTGGGCGATGGCCTGTTTCTGGAAGGCTTCCGTCTGACGTCAGACAAGAACGGTTGGATCCTTGATTTGAGGGCCGACCATGCCGGCCGAAGTGACCAGCGCTATCTGGGCACGTTCGTGCGCCCCGGCAAGTTCAAGGGCTATGGGATGTGGGATCAGATTCCCATGTTGCTCAGTCGCAGCACGCGCACGCCGTACACCGAAGTGCGACCCGGCGAGTTCCGTCTCGACGATGCCGTACAACTCCAGTTGGAGGACCTCTCAGGGACGGCGCAGAGTGACGCGCTCTTCGCTCTTGTCAATGGTTCGCCGACGTTTGAGCTCAAGTCGAAGCGCCACAGTGCGGAAGGTGGGTTTGAGTTCTTTCCTGTGCCCGAGGCATCGTTCAAGGTGGTCGTCAAGCGCACGATGCGGTCTGGGGCCCAGCCCTACGGGGGCTCGTTTGGGCACAGTCAGGTGGCCGAGTTCCCGGCGACCATTGACCATACGCTGACCGATTTCGACGCCTCTGCCGAGCTCGAGCGAGGCCAGGTGCTGCTGCGCGGCGGCTACACCGGGTCGTGGTTCAAGAACGACGTCACGTCGATCATTTTTGACAACCCCATTCGCGGCATTGACGCGACGAATGGGTCATCGGCGGGGCGTGTCTCGCTTCCGGTCGGTAATACCCGCCTGGGTGTCAACGGCATGGTCTCGATCAAGATGCCGAAGAAATCGCGCCTGACAGCCTACGCATCAGTCAGCACCCTGAGGGATGACAACGGCATGATCCTGCCGCAGACGATCAACA
>JABMNV010000241.1 GCA_013203475.1 Acidobacteriota bacterium | reverse complement strand
GGGTGCTGGGTGCTGGGTGCTGGGTGCTGGGTGCTTTTGAACACCTGACCCGCGATAGACTCGCGTGGTCATGTCTGTTCATCGCGGGCGAGTCATCGCCGTTCTCTGCTTTCTTGCCTCCCTCGCGACGGGCCCGCGTGCGCTCGCGCAGGCGCCTGTCACGGGCCCACTCATTCTGCACGTCCCGGCCAGTGCGCGGACGGCTGCGCTGGGGAATGCCTGGGTTGCCGGTCGAGACACGGACGTCATCTTCCACAACCCGGCGCAGTTGATTGGCCAGCGGCAGGGGGTTGACCTCTCGGTGACCCGGCTGGGTCCGGCCAGCACCATGACCTCCATTGGGTCAGTGTTCGCGGCGGGGAAATGGTCGCTGACGTTCGGGTGGGGCGCACAGATTCTGGGCTTCAATGCCGATGCCGCTTTGAGCCACCCCTACTCGCCAGACCTGTTGCAGGCGCGTGGATCCCGCAGTGGGAGCGATGCGCTGGTGGTGGCCGGCGCGGCCATCGTCTTGAAGGGGTTCCGTATCGGCGTCGCCGGCAAGTACGTCTCCGAACTGGCATCACCCTCGGCGTCCACACTGCTGCCCGTGCGTGCTAATCACCAGATGGTGCTGGCCGACGTGGGTGTGGCGCGTGACATGTTCGGAGGAACGGCTGCGTTGGCGTTCCAGAATCTCGGCCGCCACTCTCACGACAATGGCGGGTATCTACCTCTCCCGCGTCAGGTGGCGCTTGGGTGGTCGACGGTGGAACAGGCGGGACCGTTTGATCTGGGCCTGTTCACACAGGTGGCCGCCCGGAAAGACTGGGTGTCTCCGGCGGCGGGTCTCGAAGTGGGCTACAGCTGGATTGACGGCTACAACGTGACGTTTCGTCTCGGGGGCAGACGGACAGAAACCAACGCAGAGCGCCCGATTGCGATGGGCGCGGCACTCAGAGCCGACCGGCTCACGGTGGAATACGCGGTTCGATTCTTTGACGGCGGACATACCGCCAATGGAGTAACAGTCCGATGGCGCTAACTGCTCGGGCGTTGCTGTTAGCCGTCGCGTGTGCAGCCGCGGCGAATTGTTCGCAGGCTCTGAAGCTGATGAAAGATGACTCGGCAGACGTGCTGTCGAGACAGACGATCACGGCGCCGAATCCGGCGTTGCCGGGGAGCTACACCGTGAAGACGACCTTCTACGGGTCGGGCACCGACATCCAGCGTCCGGAGTTCGGCGAAGGTGTGGCGATCACCACTAAGACGGTAGACGTTTCCCCATTTGCGACCGTGAGCGGGACGCAGGCGAAGACGCGAAAGAAATTCTGGGGCTTTGATTTGAAGAAGGCCCCGATCAACGGACGCGTCTGGTATCCGGACGGCGAGGGCCCGTTTCCCCTCGCCCTGATCGTCCACGGTAATCACAACTACAGGGATTTTTCTGATCCCGGCTACGGGTATCTCGGTGAACTGCTCGCCTCGCGCGGATTCATCACCGTGTCGGTGGACGAGAACTTCATCAACGGTCTGAGCGCCGAGAACGACGGGCGTGCCTGGCTGCTGCTCAAGCACCTGGAAGTGTGGAAGACATTCAACGAGACTGCGGACGGCCCGTTCTTTGGTCGCGTTGACATGACCAACATCGCCGTCATGGGCCACTCACGGGGTGGCGAGGCGGCCGCCACGGCCGCGGCATTCAACACGCTCAAGTACTACCCGGATGACTTCAAACAAGAGTTCGACTTCAACTTCTCAATCAAGGCCGTTGTCGCGATCGCCCCGGTCGATGGACAGTACAAGCCGGCGACTCAGTTCACGCCGCTCGAGAACGTCAACTACCTGATCATCCATGGCTCGCACGACGGCGATGTCTCGACCGCCGTGGGACTACGGCAGTACGAGCGACTGCAGTTCACCGACGGTCAACCGTGGTTCAAGTCTGCGATCTTCATGTACCGGGCCAACCATGGCCAGTGGAACTCGGTGTGGGGCAACAAGGACAATGGGCCGCGCAGCGGCCGGTCGCTCGACTTGCGCGCGCTGATCGAGCCGGAAGCCCAACGGGAGATGGCCAAGGTGGTCATTTCCGGCTTCCTCGAAGCGACTCTTCACCAGAAACGTGACTACGTTCCCCTGTTCCGCGACCATCGCACCGCGGGCGCGTGGCTGCCAAAGACGATGTATACGACGAAGTTTCAGGAGAACGGGTATCGTCCGCTCACCGCGTTTGACCGAGATATCGACCTGACGACAGGGTCGTCTTCCGATGTCGTGCTGTTGGGCGAACATCTGTCGGCGTGGAAGGAAGCGGCCGTCCCGTTTCGCGGGCGTGGCTCCGACACCCAGAACCACAACGCTGTGACGATCGGTTGGAACAACCGGCTGCCGATCGACACCAAGGCGAAGGAAGCCGTTGAGGCCGAGGCGGCAAGAACGGGCGTTCCCGTGCCTACGCTTCCGGCAGGTGAAGAAGAGAAGGGACCTCTCGGACCGCCCGCGTCGTTTTCTGTGTCCGTTCCCGCGAGCGCGCGCAGTGAGTGGCGGGTGGGCGAACAGAGTGCGGTGTATGTCTCGCTGGCCGCGACCAGCACCAAGCCGGGGTCGCGGACCCCGCCCAAGGACCCCAACAAGAAGGAAGACGATGAGAAGGCGAACGCCAAGAAGCCAGAGGTGAAGCCGAAACCCAAGCCGAAGGCGCCCAAGAAGAAGGAAGAGCCGGACGTCACACCGATTGATCTGACGGTCGAGTTGATTGACACGGCTGGTCACGTCGCGAGGTTGCCGCTGAGTCAGTTCGGCATGGCCCGCAAGCCCCTTGATGCCCGCGTCTATCGTCGAGCGGGCCGGGATGCCTCACGCTTCTCGAACATCTACGAGCTCATTCCGCAGACGTTCGTCATGCCGATTGCCGCATTCGCCCAAGTCTCATCAGATTTCGATCCGCGCCAACTGGCAACCATCCGTTTGTTGTTCGACAAGACCGAGGCCGGCACGATTGTGCTTGAACACGTCGGGCTGTCGACACCCACCGACCCTGCGTTTCTGGCGGCCCAAATCAGATAGCGCCGCCTCGGCGGTCCTTTCGTGCCCGGCGCGACGCTTCTTGGCTGCGCGGGACCGCTGCTCACGATGCTTGGGAGAGTCTCTATGGTGGCGATGGCGACAGCCTGAGTCTCGTTGACCTGGCTCGCCAGAGGGCCGCGGCACACAGGAGTGAGACGATCAGAAGATAGAGCGTGAGAAGCTGCGCCCCTCGCACCGTGACCAGGCCCGCCACGCGGAGGCGACCTGCCACCACCAGGCGCCTGTCTCTGGTGCCTGTCAGGTTGTCGACGAGGCGGTCCCAGGGACGTGGCAGCGTCGCCAGGAGTCTATGATAACGATTCAGGACGCCAAAGCGGCGCTCGGGCGACCAGTCCAAGTACGCGTTGTTGAGCACATACCACTCGAGAGGAAACCGCCGAACGGCCGCGATCAGTTACTCCGGAGAGTAATCGCGCGCCGCCGGGTTGCTGACGAGGTGCAAGCCCTCGCCGGTGAGCAGACTCGTGCGCCCGCTGGCCACCGACAGTGGTGAGGTGCCATCGTCGTCGACACCGTACCCGTTGAGATTCATGTCGTAGTAGAACCAGCGCTGGCGCTCGACGTCCCACAGCTCTACCGCATAGTGCCCAATCAGTCCGTCGGGCTGCCCCCAACGGACGGCGCGCGAGTGTCCGCCCAGGCTGCGCCAGAACGTGGCCAGCACAGCGGACATCTGGCCGCAGTTGGCGTGAAGCCCTTCCTGCATGCGTTCGAGCAGGACGGCTGGGCCAAACCTGAGATCCTCATCAAAGTCCGGCATCGCTGGCGAGCGGAGACTGTAGATGTAGTCGGCTAGTCGGCGCGCCCGTGCGGGAGCGTCGGTGGTACCCGAGGCCAGCGGCAGCGCCAACGCTCAAAAACGGATCAGATCCTCCGGTGCATCTTCCGTGTACCGCCAAGACGCCGCGAACGCTTCAGGAGCCGCTCCGAGGGCCTCCTCTGATTGCACCTCAGAAAAGTCATACAACATGATTCGAACGCGGTTCCAATCTGCGCAAAACCAGACGAGTGCCGCAGCGTGAGCGAGCAACATGACCAGAATAAACTGAGGACTGACGTGTCCGCCAAGTGGAGCCGCGCGAAGGGATTTGGACAGGCCTATGTCTCCGGAATGGACCCCGTGAGGAATTGGTCGGGGCGACTGGATTCGAACCAGCGACCCTCTGCTCCCAAAGCAGATGCGCTACCAGGCTGCGC
>JABMNV010000240.1 GCA_013203475.1 Acidobacteriota bacterium | reverse complement strand
CGATCTCAAGGTGGCGCTGGCCACCGAGCGTGCGGCCCTGGTCGCGATGCAACGCGCCCTGTCACGTCGGCGGTTCATTCTGCGGACACTGACGCAGCGTGAGCCGATTGACGACGGTCGTCGGCTCCAGGGCACACTGGCCGACCTGGGGCGTGGAGTCCGTGTGGTCGATGAGGCCAGCGTGAGCGCCCGCGTGGCGGCCGCACGTGCGGCCATGGCCGCCGTGACCCAGGTGATGGAACGGGCGACGTGGTCGTTCGAACACGCGTCGGCCTTGTCTGATGCCGCCGCACAGTTGCTGGCGGCTGATGCCCGGTCGACGTCGATGGTGGATGCGGCCGCGCGCCTGAGCGCGGCCGGCGAGGCCATCGCGGCGGGCGACCAGGCAGGGGCGCGCCGATTGTTGAACGAAACGGCCGGCCGACTCACCGCGATCGTGTCGGGTGAGTTGGCCACAGCGCCCCAGTCCCCACCTGGCCCGGATGCCGCGAGGCTGCGCGGCGCGTTGGCCGACGCCCTCAAGGGAGGCGGGCGCCCGTGAATGGACTCACGACAGAGCGCCTGCTGCGCGCCGGTGCCATGGGGATCGCATTGTTCGCGCTGTGTGATCCGCCCCTGTCGCGTTCGACGACCGTCCCTGTCACCGTGGTCGTGTTGGAGGCGTCACCGGCGGATCGCGCGCTGGCCGACACGGTCACGGCCGCGTTCGATTCCAGTTTCGTGGTGTCGCGGGTCGATGTCGTCGACGCTGCCGCCTACGTGGTCGTGGGGGAGAGTGTGCCTCCAGGCTGGCAACCGCCCGACGACGTCGTCGTCTTTGCCGTGGACGGCGATGGCCCGTCACGGATGCTTCGCATCCGCTGGGTCGATGCGCCGAAGGAGGTGGCGATCGACTCTGCGGCGTCAGTCGGTGTCGACCTCGAGGTGCCGGGGGCGGGAGCGCGCGTCGTTGAGGTCGCGTTGGTGGTGGATGGCGTGCGGGTCCAGTCTGTGGACCGTTCACTGACCGGGGACGAAACCCGGGTGACGGTGCCGTTGACGTTTGTGCCCGTGCGCGCCGGCCTCGTTCGGCTTCGGGTGGAAGCCGCGGTCCAGGGGGCGGCTTCGGCCGTGGCTGACGTCGGCGTTCGCGTGAGCACTCGTGTCTGGAAGGTACTCGCGTTTGACGGGCGGCCCACCTACGCCGCCACGTTTGTGCGCCGCGCTCTGGAGGCCGACCCCCGATTTGACGTCACCACTCGGAGCGTGACGTCGCGAGGGGCCTCCGTGCAGACAGGAGCCGCGCCCACCTCCCTGAGCAATGCCCGGGCCCTGGCGGCGTTCGACCTGGTGGTCGTTGGCGCACCGGCCGCACTGGGCGCGACTGACGCCGCCGCGCTGGAGACCTACCTCCGAGATGGCGGCGGCGCGGTCGTCCTGCTCCCGGAGGAACCCGGGGGCACAGTACTTCGGCGGCTGACGGGAGCGACAGTCTGGAGCGAGGATCAGCGTCGCGAGCCTGCAGCCGTGACCTCGGGACTGGGGACGTTTTCCGCGACCGCGTTCCTCTGGCCCGAGCGTTGGCCGGCGCTGGTGACATCTTTGGCCAGCGTCGAAGACGGCGGGACGCTCAGGAGCGCGGTCTGGCAGATCCCCGTTGGGGCAGGACGGTTGATCGTGAGTAGCGCCACCGACGGCTGGCGATCGCGCGGGGCCGGTGAGGCCAGCCGACCAGGCTTTTCTGAGTTCTGGCGAGCCGTCGCTGCCGGGGCGGCCCAGGGCACGCCGGCTGGAGTCACGCTCGACCTGCGTGAGACCTTGCTGACGCCTGGGGACATGGCACGCGTAAGAATTAGCGGCGTCGCCAGCGGAATTGACGTCCAGGTGCGGCACGCCTCCGGTGCAGTGGCGGCCGTGCACGTCTGGCCCACCGGACGCGAGGGCATCTGGGAGGGCGAGTTTCGTGCGCCCGCCGAACTCGGCCGCTACACCGTGTCGCGAGCTGGGGGGCAGAATGCCACGCGCGAGTTTCTTGTGGTGGCCCCAGACGAGCGTGTGAGGCCGGATCTGGCCGGCGACGGCTTGGCGTCCCTGGTGGCGTCGTCTCATCGGGGCACGTCCCTTCCCGCGACATCACTGTCGACGTTGGCCGCGCGTGTCTCGGCCGCCGTGCCCATGGTGCAAGCGACCACGTCGTGGCGTCCCCTGCGAGCCGTGTGGTGGGTGGTGCCGTTCACCGCCTGTGCGGCGGGGGAATGGTGGTTGCGTCGGCGTCGCGGTCAGCGGTAACCTTCCCGCACCATGTACTCACGCGAGCAGGTCAAGACCATCACCGACAAGATCTTCAATATGTCCGGCACCGACTCGACCGAGGTGAATTTCTCCTCGTCTGAACGGTCGGGCACACGTTTTGCCAATTCGTCGATCTCGGCGAACTTGGTGCAATACGATCAGCAGCTGACGCTCACGGCACACATTGGGGCGAAGACCGGCAGCGCGAATACGCGCGACTTCACCGACGAGTCGCTCAAGCGGACGATGGCTGAGGCCCAGGAGGCCGCACGAGCGGCGGCCGACCGCCAGAACGTGCCCGAGTTGCTGGGGCCGCAGACCTATATCGAAGTGGACGCCGCGCTGCCGAGCGCGAAGAACTTCGATCCCGCCGCGCGCGCGAAAATGGTGCGCACCAGCATCGACATCAGCAAGAAGATGGGCACCGTTGGGTCGGGCTATATCCCGAAGATGCACCGAACCGACTGCCAAGCCAATTCGAAGGGGTTGTTCGCGTTCGAAGAGGTGGCTGAGGCCAGCTTTATTCTGACCTGCCGCATGCCTGATGGCAGCGGGTCCGGGTGGGCAGGGACGACCGGAATCAAAGACATCAGCATGATCGATCCGGTGGAGATCACCGAGGTGGCCTCCAAGAAGGCCGTCGATAGCCAGAACGCCCGCGCGCTCGAGCCCGGTCGGTACACCGTGATTCTCGAGCCGCGTGCGAATGCGCGATTCCTTTCACTCGTGACCGGCGTGTTCGGCGGTGGTGGCGGGGCGTTCATGGAAGGCAAGAAGCCCGGCGACAAACTCTTCAGCGACTTGTTCACGCTCAAGAGTGACATCGGCAACAAGGTTCTGCGTCAGACGACCATGCTCAATGACAATACGCCGGCCGCGCCCGTGACATGGCTCGACAAGGGGGTGCTTCGGAATCTCTCTGGAGGGCCCAACAGCACCGATCCCAAGGCCACGGTGAACATGAGCCTGTTGATGGAAGGGTCTGACCTGAGCACCGCGGACATGATCAAGCAGACGCAGCGAGGTCTGCTCGTGACCTTCTTCTGGTACATCCGTGGTGTCGACAACGCGACGATGCTCAGCACGGGCATGACGCGCGACGGATTGTTCCTTATCGAGAACGGCGAGATCACCAGGCCGGTACAGAACTTCCGGTGGAACATGTCTCCGTTGGTCGGCTACAACAATGTGTCGCTGGTTGGAAAGCCGGTGCCCATGCACATGGGCGAGTCGTATGACGGTGGCAACACCGGTCTGATTCCGCCAGTGCGCATCGAAGATTTCTATATGACGTCGCTGTCGCCAGCCGTCTAACGTTGAGGAAACCATGAGCTTTACCCGCAGAAACTTCATCAAGACCGTCGGCGCGTCCGGCATCGTCCTCGCGTCTCACGACCTGATTGGCGAGTTGCTCGCGCAGTCGCCGCAGGGAGCGCCCCTGGACTCCAAGTTCAAAGGCTTGTCTGACCTGGTGCTCGGTCAGGCCAAGCTGGCCGGTTGCTCCTATGCGGACATCCGCTTCACTCGGAACGCGTCGATGAACGTCAGCGCGAACGGCAACAACGGAAGTGCCGCCGGTCGAGGTGGCGGTGGCCGAGGTGGCGGTGGTCGTGGTGGTGGCCGTGGCGGCGGTCGTGGTGGCGGCGGGGGCCAGGGGTTCGCAGCCTTTGGTGGTCGAGACGGCGCGCTGGGCCCGGCCGGCTTTGGCGTTCGAGTGATTCACAGCGGTGTGTGGGGCTTTGCGTCGAGTCCGATCGTGACCGAAGACGAGATTCGGCGCGTGACCGCTGTCGCGATTGACGTCGCCAAGGCGAGCGCGGTGGCCAAGACCTTCGACGTGCGTTTGGCGCCGGTGCCGGCCTACACCGCGCACTGGGTGTCGCCAATGAAGAAGGATCCCACGAAGGTGCCGCAGACCGAGCAGCAGGACCTGGTGCAGCGCGTGGTTGATTTGGCGATGAAGAACAAGTCAGTCGTCAGTGTGAACGCCAGCGTGAACATGGGCTACGAATGGAAGTACTTCGCCTCATCGGAAGGTTCCTATATCGAGCAGGAGACGTACACCACGCAGCCCAGCTTCAGCGTCACGGCCAAAGTCGGAGATGTGACGCAGTCGCGCCAGTTCACCGCCGTCAACAAGACCGCCGGGTGGGAGACCGCCGAAGAATCAGAGATGATCGAAAACGCAGAGCGGATTGCCAGCGAAGCCGAGGAATACTGCACGGCCAAGCCGATTGGTGTTGGCGTCAGAGACCTCGTCCTGTCACCGTCACACGCCATGTTGACCATCCATGAGATCGTCGCGCACCCAACCGAACTCGACCGCATCATGTGCTACGAGGCGAACTACGCCGGCACGAGCTTCATCAAGGTCTCGGACCTCGGCACACTCAAGTACGGTTCGCCGTTGTTCAACATGACCTGCGATCGCACGATGCCTGGCGCCATGGGCACGACCGGGTACGACGATGACGGCGTGAAGACACAGAGTTGGCCACTTGTTCGCGAGGGAATCCTCGTCGGACTGCAGACTAATCGCGAAACGGCGCACTACATCGGTGAGACAGAGAGTCGCGGTTGCACAGGCGCAGGCTCCTGGCGCGACTACCCGTTTCTGCGGATGCCGAACGTGCACATGGACTTCGACCCGAAGGGGCCCACGCAGGAAGAGATCATCGCCGATACCAAGGATGGCGTCATGATCGATGGCCGAGGCAGCTACTCGATTGACCAGCAGCGATACAACGGCCAGTTCGGCGGCAATGCGTTCTGGGAAATCAAGAACGGCAAAGTCACACGGATGGTCACGAACGTCACCTACAACGCCATCACCACCGACTTCTGGGCCAACCTCAACGCCGTCGGCAATGAGTCGACGTGGAAGATGCATGGCACTGGTGGTGATGCCAAAGGCCAGCCGACCCAGATCAACAGCATCTCTCACGGGGCGCCGTGGATGCGGATCGGAAAGATCCTGGTCGGCGCCGCGTTTTCATAGGAAACACCGGCCCGCAGCCATGAGTGACTCCGTGTGGTGGCTTCAGACCGAGCGTCTGGCGCTGCGCCGCTTCGTGGCTGACGACCTCGATTGGTTGGTCCAGCTCTACCGCGACGTCGAAGTGGCGCGCCATCTCGGTGGTCTGCTGGATCGGGCGACGGTTGAAACCATGTTCCGAGGCCGCTTTCTGGGGTACTACGATCTTCACCCCGGCCTGGGGATTTGGGCCACGCTCGACCGAGTGACTGGAGAACTGCTGGGGTTTCATCTCCTGAACAATATTCAAGGCGAATCGATCATTCAGCTCGGTTACGGTTTGGCCCGGTCGGCCTGGGGCCGTGGGCTCGCAACCGAGATGGCGGTTGCGCTCGTGCGATACGGCTTCGAGGACCTGCGACTCCCACGGATTTCGGGCATGGCCGGCCTGGAAAACCTCGCGTCACAGCGTGTGCTGCTCAAGAGCGGACTGCATCGAAACGGGGAGCGGGCGTTTCCGCACCCGGCCTACGCCGCCGAGGGACCGATGGCGTGGTTCGAGCGCGACCGGGATGCGTGGCTGGCCGAGCACGCGGCGGACGCCCGTTCCGTGTTCGACGCTCATCGTCGATAGAAATCCACGTACTCCCTCAGCATGTCCATCACGTCTTCCGGGCGGATGTCGTACGGCACGCGACCCTGGAAGCGCAGGTTGAAGCGAGACCCTCCATAGAGTCGCTGATTCAGGACGCGCTCGTACTTCCGTTCTGCGAGTCTTTCCCCGTCGAGCTGGATGCGCCGATTGCTGCGGTCCCGCCGATCGCGCAGGCTGTCTAGCTCGCGCTCCAACTGGCGGCGATAGGTACGATTTGTCTCGAGCCTGATGCGTCGTTCGAGCGAGCGCTCACGTTCGCTGGTCTGGACGTACGGGATGTAGACCGACGTGTCCGTGTCGTCCCAGAAGGTGCCGAATCCGCCGCCGGCCAACTGAAACTCGATCAGGTCGTCCTTGACCTTGACCTTGGTGACCATGACGGTGTCACCCTCGCGAATGGCAATGCCATAACGCCGCAGGTCATTGCCGTAGTCGGCAAAATCAATATCGCGGCGCGAGTCGACATGCACGTTCACGCCCTTCTGGGTGCCGGGCATGTCCATGCGCAGCGTCACACGCCGACCTTCAAAGTAGTCCTGCAGGTAGGCTTCGTTCTGAGCCAACGCCGGCGTGGCGACGGTGACGAGCAGAAGGGTTGACGCGAGAAACATGAGACGAGTGTGAGACATCGGGAACCTCCGCTCACCTCTATTGCAAGCGAAGTGCCAACGAAATTTCGTTCAAAATTGCTAGCTAAAATGCAAAATGTCCTCTAAAGAGTTCATTTCTACGTCATCGCATAGACGACCAGATTGACGGCGAATCTGGTGTTGTCTTCTGTGCGGAATCGCTTGTTACGCCAGTCGTAGTCCCACTCGCATCCGTAGTCCTTGTTGGAATACACCACCGCGAGGCGGCCTTGGCGTTCCACACCGCGCAGGTAGTCGTGCACCAGGTCATCGCCCCACCCGTTGAGCTCGTGCGCGGTTTGGGGTGGCCCTTCGGGGAACTCAAAAAACGACGAATAGATGGGGTGCCGCGTCGGCAGTTGTGGCATGGCCGCAGCTGCTGGAT
>JABMNV010000239.1 GCA_013203475.1 Acidobacteriota bacterium | reverse complement strand
GATGGACGAAGAGGCGATTGATCAAATTTTCGAGCCCTTCTTCACCACGAAGGAAGAGCGCGGCGCTGGTCTCGGCCTGGCCATCGTGCACGGGTTGGTGCAGCAGTTCGGCGGTTCCATTCGCGTCGTCAGCAACAAGGGCGAGGGGACCACGTTCACGATCACCCTGCCCGTGGTCTCCGACACCCCCGTCTCCTCCGCCGAAAGGACCGACAACCCGGAACAAAACGAGACTCCGGCGGCCATCCTGATCGTCGATGGCGATATGACGAATCGCCAGCTGCTCAGACGGCTGCTGTCAGACCTCCATCGGCCGATCCTGGCACCCGCCACAGCGGCCGAGGCCTGGTTGATCGTCCAGCGCTACAGTGGCCCAATTGCTCTGGCCATCATCGACGTCACGATCGAAGACGGCAAGACCCTCGGGCCGACGCTGCGGGAAGTACGAGCAGACCTGAAGTTGCTGTTCCTCGCCCAGAACCAACCGATCGACCTCGGGGCGGGAGAAGAACTTTTGCGCGAGCCGTTTGAGATGACCGATGTGCTCAGAAAAACACGGGGACTGGTCGAGGGTCGCAGCTAGACATCGAGGGCTTCCGCGCTTTCCGCGTGTTCCATGATAAATCGGAAGCGCGCCGAAGGGTCCTTGCCCATCAGTTCGTTGATGATGCGGTCAGTCACGATTGGATCTTCGATGCCAACCCGAAGCAACCGCCGCGTTCGCGGGTTCATCGTCGTTTCCCACAACACCTTGGGCATCATCTCGCCCAGGCCCTTGAAGCGCGTGATATCAACTTTGCCGCGAGCTGTTGCGCGGTCCAGAATCTGCTGCTTGTGGCGGTCGTCAGTGGCCCAGAATGTCTCCTTGCCGATGTCGATTCGGTACAGCGGGGGCTGCGCCAGATACACCCGACCGGCAGTGATGAGCTGCGGCATGTGTCGATACACAAACGTCAGGAGCAGCGTGGCAATGTGATGGCCGTCAGAATCAGCGTCCGCCAGGATGATGAGCCGCCCATACCGCAGCTTCGACAGGTCGAACCCTTTGCCAATCCCACAGCCGAGTGCCGTGACGAGATCGGACAACTCCTTGTTCTCCAGCACCTTCGCCGTGGTCGCACTTTCGGAATTGAGCACCTTGCCCCGCAGTGGAAGAATCGCCTGCCTGGCGCGATCGCGCCCCTGCTTGGCTGAACCGCCTGCGGAATCGCCCTCAACGATGAAGATCTCACTGTCCTCGCGTCGAGAGGCCGTACAGTCACTGAGTTTTCCTGGCAAGGTCAGACGCGACGACGTCGCCGACTTGCGCGTCACTTCCGCTTGCGCCGCCCGACTCGCTTCCCGAGCACGCGCCGCAAGAATTATGCGCGCCACAATCTGTTCGGCCGTGCTGCGGTTGTGGTTCAACCAGTGCTCAAGCGCCGGCCTGGTCATCGAATCCACCACGCTGGTGATCTCGGGATTATTCAGCCGATCTTTCGTCTGGCCCTGAAACTGAGGCTCCGTGATGAAAATGCTGAGCACTCCGGTCATGCCTTCACGAATATCCTCAGCCGTCAGCGTCACGCCCTTCGGAGAGAGGCTGTGAGTGTCGATAAAATTCCGGATCGCCTTGCCGATCCCGGCGCGAAAGCCGTTTTCGTGGGTGCCGCCTGACGCGGTGGGAATGCCGTTGACGTAACTACGCAGATGCTCATCAGTGGACTCGGTCCACTGCAACACCAGATCGAGCTTCATCCCAGTCTCGTCATGGTCACGGCGGAGCAGGAATGGCAGTTCATGAACAGCCGTGGCCTTTCGATCGACGAGAATCTTCTTGAGGTAGTCCGCGATGCCTTCGCTGTGCTCGAACACTTCCCGGCGCAACTCATCGCCGGTCGCGGCTTGATTCTCAAAGACGATCTTGAGCCCCTTGTGCAGGTAGCTGGCCACTTCGATTCGATCACGAATCACGGGTGGTTCGAATTGGATTTTTGGGAAAATCGTGCTGTCGGGCCGAAAGTACACAGTCGTGCCGGTGCCCCGCGCCGGGCCAAGTTTCTTGACGCCCCCCTGAGGGGCCCCCTGCTTGTACCGCTGCTCCCAGGTCGCCCCGTCGCGCTTGATGGTGGCGACCAGTTCGCGAGACAGCGCGTTCACGACTGACGCACCCACGCCGTGAAGGCCACCGGCGGTCTTGTAGTTCTGGCCCTCAAATTTTCCGCCCGCGTGCAGGGTCGTGAAAATCACTTCGAGGGCACTGGTCTTGGTCGTCGGGTGTTTGTCAACGGGGATGCCTCGTCCATCATCAACAACCGTCATCGACGCACCATCGTCATGCAGCGTCACCGTGATCAACGATGCGTGGCCGTTCATCGCTTCGTCGATCGCGTTGTCGAGAATCTCCCACACCAGGTGGTGAAGTCCCGAGCTCCCGACGCCACCAATGTACATGCCGGGGCGCCGACGCACGGGCTCAAGACCTTCGAGAACCGTGATGTCTTTGGCGGTGTATGAAGCCATGGGTTATTGAGGGGCGTCCGGTGTCACACAACTCTTGAGGCGCACGTGTTGATCCAGTTCTTCGCAAAAGCACTTGAGGGTGAGGCGCTGCCCGTCCGTTGACGACGCCAGTATGGCAGCCGCCACGTCTTCATGCAGCGACACACTGATTGACGGGCCGGTCTCGCCGCCAGCAAACGTCAGCGTCCTGCTATCGACGCCAAGGCCACGCACGATACCGCTGACCTCGAGCGCGCGACCGCGGTACCGGTCATCTGCAGTGGACGCATCAGCCTCGTACGCCGTCGGCAAGTCCACGGCCGAGAGCTTGACTGCCGCGTGAGCCGAAAAGATGCGATTGTCGTGATCCGACACGGAAGCCGCACACGCCGGCAGCGCCACAGCCATCACCACGGCGCTGAGGCGAACGGTCAACGGCGGCCCTTCATCAGTTGCTGCCGGATCTTGTCGACGGCTTGTTGGAAGAAATAGAGAGGGTCGGCCGTGTCGTTCGGATCTGCGAAATCGTAACTGCGACCGCCCCTGACCTTCACCTTGAGATTGTTTGAGACGAAGTCGACATCAAACGTTTCGAGCGCCGTCAGCGCCACTGAAAATACGTCCTTGGTGTTGGCAGTCTCGTAGCGCAATCCTTCGGGCGTGGCGATCAGTTGGCCCTCACAGGCACCGAACCGGTGTTTGTGGATCACGGCGATCGATTGATCGAGCCGAAGTGTCTTGAGCGAAATCACGATGTCGTTGGGCCCCACCTCCACGGTATGGGTTTCTGCCACGCCGTCATACCCTGGGGCCGACACGTTGATCTGCCTGGCGCCGGGCGCCACGCCCTCAGCAGTCACCGGTGCCTCACCGATGAACTTGCGGTCGACAAAGACCTGAGCGCCTGGCACATCGCTGCTGATGCGCAGAGTGGCCGTGGTCGGGGCGACCGGAGGAGCGGGCTCGGCCGCGACTGGGGTCGTGACAGGCGGGTTCGGCCGGGCGCGACGGGCGGGTGACGGCGCGACGGGTTCAGGCGTGGCAGGCGGGGCGACCGATTCGGCTGGAGTCGACGCAACGTCGACCGGCGCGTCGACCGGCGCCGGCCTCGACCAAAGGAACAGCGGGACACCGATAGCCATTACGGCCCCCAACACGAGCACGACCAGCGTCTGACGACTCACGCCATGCATCTTAGCAGTCACAACTCCAGCAGCAGCACGCCAGGATCTTCGACCAGTTCCTTGACCCGCACAAGGAACCGTACTGCCTCGGCGCCATCGACGATGCGATGGTCGTAGGTGAGCGCGGTGAACATCATGGGCCGAAGCACGACCTGACCGTCTACGCCAATGGGGCGGTCCTTGATCGCGTGGAGGCCGAGGATGCCCACCTGCGGCGGATTGAGAATTGGAGTGCTCATCAAGGACCCGAACACGCCACCATTGGTAATCGTGAACGAGCCGCCACGAAGATCGTCGAGCGACAACGTGTTGTCTTTTGCCTTGGTCGCGAAGTCGCGAGTGGCCCGTTCGATGGCGGGAAACGACATCTGATCGGCGTCGCGCAGCACGGGCACCACGAGGCCTCCAGCCGCACCCACCGCGATACCGATGTCGTAGTAGTGCTTGACAACGATTTCATCGCCCTGGATTTCGGCGTTCAGGTGCGGAAACTCGCGCAACGCGGCGATAGCGGCCTTGACAAAGAACACCGAGACGCCGAGCGACACGTCGTATTTGTCCTTGAAGGCCTGCTTCTGCCGACCGCGCAACGCCATCACGGCACTCATGTCGACTTCATTGAACGTGGTGAGCATCGCCGCAGTCGCCTGCACTTCGACCAGCCGTTTGGCGATGGTCGCGCGCCGCTTGGACATGCGGACACGCTCGGTGGATCGGTCACCCGGCACGGCAGCGACCTTGGGTGGAACTGAGACAGGCTTCGACACCGGCGTCGGCCCAGATGTCGCATTCCGCACATCAGCGCGAGTCACACGCGGCCCAACCGCAGCCACGGCGTCGAGTGCCACATCGCGCTCCCGCGCCTCCCGCCTCGCGGACGGTGTGGCCGCGACGCCTGGCCCCCCGGACCTCAGGACCTCAGGCCCCACGGACTCCAGGACCTCAATAGTCCCCAGCACGTCCCCAATCTTCACGTCGGCTCCCTCGGCATGGGTGATCGACCCGAGGACGCCCGTCTTGGACGCTGATATTTCCACGTCAACCTTGTCGGTTTCCAATTCGACGAGAGGCTCGCCCACGGTCACGGCGTCACCCGGTTGTTTCATCCAACGACCGACACGGGCATCCACGACCGACTCACCCATCTCGGGCACAACGATGTTTACCGCCATCAGTTTCTGCTTCCCTTCTTGAGCCGCTTTTTCTTTAGCCGCGCCGTCGCGGGCGCCTGAGCCCAGGCGGCCGCCATCAGGTCTTCCTGTGTCTGCGCGTGGCGCGCGGCCGATCCTTCGGCTGGACTCGAACTGCGCGGTCGCGCGATGAGCGTCACACGGGGGCGCGTGGCCCCAACGATATTCAGCAACAACGGTTGCACAAACCCCCACGCGCCCATGTTCTCGGGTTCCTCCTGCATCCAGGTCACCTCGGTCACGTGCGGATATCGCCCAAGGACGCTCGCCAACACGTCGTCTGGAAACGGGTACAACTGTTCGACACGACAGATGGCCACGTGCCCGTGTGTCGTACGACTGGCGTGAGTCAGCAGGTCGACAGCGACCTTGCCTGAACAGAGGATCAGTCTCGTGATGGTGTTGACGTCTTCAACGCCCTGGTCATCGATCACGGGCTGCCAGCGACCGGTCGCCAGGTCGTTTGGCGAAGAGGCCGTGAACGGATGGCGGAGGAGCCCCTTGGGCGTGAGGATGATCAGAGGCAACGGGTCGCTCACCAGCACCGCGGCTTGACGCCTGAGCACATGAAAGTACTGCGCCGCCGTTGTGCAATTGACGACGCGCATGTTGATGTCGGCGGCAAGTTGCAGGAATCGTTCCGGGCGTGCGCTGGCGTGATCAGGGCCCTGGCCTTCGTGCCCGTGCGGCAGCAGAAACACCAGTGACGGTTCCTGGCCCCACTTGGCACGCGCCGACAGTACGAACTCGTCGAGCATCACCTGGGCGCCATTGATGAAGTCGCCGTATTGCGCCTCCCAGACGACCAAGCGATTCGGTGCCTGGATGCTGTACCCGTATTCGAACCCGACCGCCGCGTTCTCGCTGAGCGGACTGTTGTGAATCTCGAACGACGCACGTGCCTGGGCGAAATGCTGGAGCGGGACGTGAGGGTCACCCGTCTGCACGTCATGCAAGACCGCGTGTCGATGGCTGAACGTCCCTCGCCCCACATCTTCACCGGTCAAGCGAATGGGCGTGCCGTCTTCGAGCGTCGCGGCAAACGCCCACTCTTCGGCCGTCGCCCAGTCGACCGTGCGATCGTCTGGTGCATCGAACAGGTGCCGCCGACGTTCACGACCTCGCTCGAGCTTGCGATGCACGGTGAAGCCGTCTGGCACCTGGAGCAACGAATCATTAAGGACCTTCAGTCGATCGAGCGCGACGGCCGTGTGCGCCTGACGGGCGGTACCTGGCGCCGCAATTTCCGCAGGCGACTCAACAAGGTGAAGGTCGGGGTCCAGGCCATCAAAGACCTGTTGCAGGCGCTCCAGGCGGGCCTGGAACATCTCGTGCGCCTGGCCCGGCTGTATGACGCCGCGCGTTTCCAGAACCTGCGCCCAACGCTCGCGCACCGTGGGTTGCGCCGATATTTGTTGATACAGGGGCGGCTGGGTAAAGGTCGGCTCATCCCCTTCGTTATGTCCGTAACGACGGTACCCGATGATATCGATCAAGACGTCGCGATTGAACTCCTCGCGGTATGCAAACGCCAGGCGGGCCACCGCCACGCACGCCTCGGGATCGTCGGCGTTGACGTGGAAGATTGGAATCTTGAAACCGCGCGCGATCCCGCTGGCATACAGCGTGCTGTATGAATCGGCCGGGTCGGTCGTGAACCCGACCTGATTGTTGGCAATGATGTGAATCGTGCCGCCAGCCGTATACCCCTCAAGTGCGTGCATATTGAGGGTCTCAGTCACAACGCCCTGACCGGGAAACGCCGCATCACCGTGGATAAGAATCGGCAGCACGGCGTCCGGATCAAACACGGGCGCACCGGGGCGACTCGTGTCAGTGCCGGCAGCGCGCGCCATGCCGACCAACACCGGATCAATCGCCTCGAGATGGCTCGGGTTCGGGGGCATCGAGACGATCAAGTCCACTTCTTCGCCGCCGACCACGGCGCGTGAGGCTCCCAGGTGATACTTGACGTCCCCGTGCCACTTGACGCCTTCGCTTTCAAGAGCGCTGCGGACGGGATCCTTGAACTCAGCCAGAATCTGTTCGTACGGCTTGCCCAGCACGTGGGCCATGACGTTCAGGCGCCCTCGGTGGGCCATTGCGATAAACGCCTGCCGCAGCCCAGCTTCAGCGGCTTCGGCGATGACTTCATCCAGCACCGGCACCAACGTGTCGAGACCTTCGATGGAAAACCGCGTCTTGCCTGGAAACGTCCGATGCAGGAAACGCTCGAACGCTTCGACATCGGTGAGTCGCTCCAACAACGCCATCGGATCAATCGGATCTGACGGGGCCTGGTAGCGTCCCGATTCAACAGCATCACGAAGCCACTTGCGTTCTTCGGGGACGAAAATGTGCGCGATATCGTAGCCAACCGTGCCGCAGTAGTGGGCCCGTAGTCGCTCCACAGCATCCCACAGCGTCGCCGCACCGGGACCGACGTCACCGTGAATCAGAGACGCCGGAAGCGCCCGCAGATCCGCTTCCGTGACGCCGTGGGTTTCGGGCAGCAGGGCATGGTCGCCCACCCGACGCCGGCCGAGGGGATCGATTTTCGCAGCGAGGTGGCCATAGCGCCGGATGGACTGCGCGAGGTTGATGGCCGAAACAACGATATTTGGGTCCTGGGGGTCCAGAGGTCCAGAGGGTCCAGGGGTCCAGCGGGAAAACAGATCTCGAGCCGCCTGGTCGACCGACTGCGGGTCGCGCAACCACGCCTCATGCAATTCGAGAACGTAGCCCTCGTTGACGCCTTGAAATTCCTGCCGATCAGAAGACATATGGTTTAGTCGCCCGACTGCCCCTGCGTGGGTCCTAGCATCTGGCGGTAACCTTCAATACTAGTTTAGTGCGGCAAACAGATCACCGTTTATCGAGTACGATTCGCGCGCGGGCGACCTTGGCCAGGATGTCGGAGGCCGTGGCCATGGTGCGCGTACTCCAATGCAGGGGGGGCCTCCTGCGTCGTCAGGTGGACCACGCGGCGCACGTCGGCCGCCGTGATCGTGCGCGGGCGGCCGGGCCGCGGCGCATCGTGCTCGAGCGCGGCCACCCCCCGGT
>JABMNV010000238.1 GCA_013203475.1 Acidobacteriota bacterium | reverse complement strand
ATGCGGGCAGTCGCCGAACCCTTTATCCGACGCCGTGCGATCCGCCACCTCGAAAAAGGTCGCGTGGTGGTCTTCGCGGCCGGCACCGGGAATCCTTACTTCACCACCGATACCGCCGCAGCCCTCCGGGCGATGGAAATGCGATCAGAGGTGATCTTGAAGGGCACCAAAGTCGACGGAATCTACTCCGCTGATCCCATGACGACGCCGGACGCGACGCGATACGACTCGCTGTCCTACCTTGAAGTGCTCGAACGCGGTCTCAAGGTGATGGACGCCACCGCCATTTCTCTCTGTATGGACAACAAGTTGCCAATCATTGTGTTTCGGCTACGCGAAGCAGGCAACCTTCGACGGGTCGTCATGGGCGACTCGATCGGCACCGTGGTTCGCGCGTAATCCTTCCCCACTCGCTGGACATCACATGGACGTCACTGATCTCAAAGAACTCAACGCAGAAGTCATCCTCCGTATGGACTCCGCAATCGAACACGCGCGAAGGGAACTGAGCGGCTTGCGCACGGGCCGTGCCTCCATTTCTATTTTGGATTCAGTCAGCGTGGAAGCGTACGGCTCCATGACACCGCTCAATCAAGTGGCTCAGCTTTCCGTGCCGGAACCTTCGCTGATCGTCGCCCAGCCGTTTGATCCGTCGATGCTGTCGGCCATCGAGCGAGCCGTACAGAAGAGCAACCTGGGCCTCAACCCGTCGTCGGATGGCAAGGTCATTCGCATCCCGATTCCGTCCCTGACTGAAGAGCGCCGCAAGGAGATGTCGCGACTGGTCCACAAGTACGCCGAGGAGGGGCGCAATGCGGTGCGCCAGGTACGCCGGGACGCCAACGACAAGCTGAAGAAGTTTCTCAAGAATCACGAAATCTCGGAAGACGACGAGCGCCGGGGACTGGACGAGGTGCAGAAGATCACCGACCAGAAGATCGGCCTGATCGACCAGTTGCAGAAGAAGAAGGACGTCGACTTGCTCGGTAAATAGCCGTGTCGACGTACTTTTCCCACCTGGAGTGCTCTGTCCCCTGCGGCGCACCGGCGGCGGCTCCTCACACACGGCAGCACCTGTGTCCCTGTGGGGCTCCCCTGTTGGCCCGGTACGATCTCGTCGCGGCGAAGAAGGGATGGTCTCGCACGTCACTGGCCTCGCGCGAGCCGTCCATGTGGCGCTATCGCGAACTGATGCCGCTGCTTGCAGGCGAAACTCCGGTGACCTTGGGAGAGGGGTGGACCCCGCTCATCCGTGCCAGACGGCTCGGATCGGCGCTCGGGTTGTCCAACCTCTTCATCAAGGACGAATCTCTCAACCCCACCAATTCGTTCAAGGCCCGCGGGCTGTCGGCCGCGGTGACCCGCGCCCTCCACCTGGGCGCCCGTATCCTGTCTATCCCCACTGCTGGCAATGCCGGTAATGCGATGGCAGCGTATGCCGCTCAAGCGGGACTGGAGGCGAAGGTCTTCATGCCCCGCGACGTGAAGACGCCGTTCGTCCGAGAGTGTGAGCTGTACGGAGCCGAGGTCACGCTGGTTGATGGGCTGATCACCGACGCCGGCCGCGTCGCCGCTGAGACCGGCACACCGCTGGGCTGGTATGACGTGTCAACTCTGAAGGAGCCGTATCGCATCGAAGGCAAGAAGACGATGGGCTACGAGGTGGCTGAACAGTTCGCGTGGGAGCTGCCAGACTGGATCATCTATCCGACCGGTGGCGGCACAGGAATGATCGGCATGTGGAAGGCCTTCGCCGAGATGTCAGCCCTGGGATGGATCGACCCCGTGAAACGCCCGAAAATGGTCACCGTTCAAGCCTCCGGATGTGCGCCAATTGTTCGAGCGTTTGAGCAGGGAACGGAAAAGGCGACGCCCTGGGAAGACGCGCACACGGTGGCAGACGGCCTCCGTGTCCCGCGCGCCATTGGAGACTTTCTGGTGCTGCGCGCCGTGCGCGAGAGCGACGGCGCGGCCGTCGCCGTCGACGACGCCGACATGGTCGTCGGCATGCGGCAGATGGGGCACCTGGAAGGCGTGAGTGCCGCGCCAGAGGGAGGCGCAGCGCTTCATGCCCTCCGCGTCCTCATCCAGACCGGCCGAATCCAGCCGCACGAGCGGGTGGTGCTGTTTAATACCGGCGGTGCTCTGAAGTACCTGGACGTCCTCGAGGATCACTGATGATCGGATTGCTGTTCACGGGCGGTACGATTTCAATGCGAATCGACCCCGCGACCGGTGCGGCGGTGCCAGCCCTGGGGGCCGCCGAGATCCTCGCGCAAGTGCCCCAACTGGGCGACGTTGCAGCATTCGAAATCGAGGATTTTTCACGCCTGCCCGGTCCCCATGTCACGCCAGAGCAGATGTGGCGACTGGCCCGCCGCACAGCGGCTTGGCTGGAACGACCAGACATCGACGGCGTCGTCATCACGCACGGCACCGACACCATAGAAGAGACGGCGTTCCTGCTCGACCTCGTCCTGACCTCTGCCAAACCCGTTGTGCTCGTAGGCGCCATGCGAACCGTTTCGGATCCCAGTTGGGACGGCCCGGCCAATCTCCTGGCAGCCACTCGGGTCGCCTCCTCGCCCGCCGCCCGTGGTCAGGGCGTGCTGGTCGTCATGGACGACCTGATCCTGCCGGCGCGGGACGTACGCAAGGTTCATACAGAGGCCTCAGGAGCGTTTGCCGCGCCTGAGTTCGGGCCGCTGGGAGTCGTCGACGGAGGGGTGGTGCACTTCCGCCGCTGCCGACCTCCTCGGCCGTCCTGGGACACGTCGAACCCGTCGCTCACTGATGCAGGCCTCAGGGTGGGTCGTCTTGAGACCCGGGTCTCGCTGCTACAGGTCTACACCGGTATTCAGACCGCCATCGTGGACGCGCACCTGGCCGATCAGGCACCGGGCCAGGCGACGTTGGGTATCGCGATCGTCGCGTTTGGTCGCGGCAACGTGCCGCCGGCGGTTGTCGCTCCGTTACAGGCCGCGCTGGACCGGGGTGTGCTTGTCACGGTCTCTTCGCGCTGCCTGTCGGGCCGCGTGTCGCCCCGCTATGGCTACGCCGGGGGCGGACTTGAGCTGGCCAACGCCGGGGCCCTGCTGGTTGGTGAACTGCCCGGATCGAAGGCGCGGCTCCTGCAAATGGTAGCGCTCGGCGGAACAACGACCCGTGACGAGGCTGCCCGGATTATTGAACGCGTCACCGCTTGAGCAGTGCTGCCGCCGTGAGGCGGCGTCGCACATGCCGCCGATGGATGATCGGATAGATCCACATCCACATCCCGCTCCCCCACAAGAACAGCAACACCAGCCCCGTCGGCAAGACAATTCCCAACTTGACCCAATCACCAAAGATGGAACCGTCATGGATGGACTCAATCAAATCGCTCCGGCGATACGCCACCTGCATCACCTGACCGGTCCCCAGATCGACCTGTACTTCCTGGCCGTTCTGAAGGGTCGCCTTGGCCACACCTCGGTCGGGCCGCACGTCGAGCCGCATGATGTCGTCCCAGGTCTCGACCGACACCTCGGGATGGTCGTGTTCACGAATCGCCTTGAGGATGTCACTGAGCTCGACGGCTGGCACCGTAGACGTCCCCCGAAGTTCGGCAGGCTGTACCCAGCTCCAGTGCTTCTTTGACTGCAACAGGAGCCCCGTGACCACGACAACCACGAGCGGAATCGCCGCGAGCGCGGCGCCCCAATAATGAAGTTTGCGATTCAGGACATTGCCAGACATTTCGCGTCCTCAGTCGCCGAAACAGATGCCAACGTGCTTGGCAGTGCGCACCACATCTGAGTCCGCAGGCACGGTTCGAGTCCGCCCCACCACGCTCTCGATCGGCACCGCGACCACATCGGGTGGGTGGAGCGCCGTCATCACGCCGAACTGTCCGGCCAGCAACAACTCGACAGCGTAGCTCCCAAAGCGGGTCGCGAGCACGCGGTCATAACTGGTGGGAGAACCCCCACGTTGCAGATGGCCCAGCACCACGTGGCGACATTCCTTCTCGGTCAGCGGCTCCAATTCCCGGGCGATCGTCTCCCCGATTCCTCCCAGGCGCTCCATCCGTTCTGTGGTGCCCTCCGTCTTGACGGTCCGCGCGCCTCCGGACGAGAACGCCCCCTCGGCCGCCACCACGATGCTGAATCGGGCGCCCCATCGCTCGCGGGCCCGAATGTGTTCGGCCACGCGGTCGAGGTGGTACGGCAGTTCAGGAATCAGCACGACATCGGCGCCGCCGGCGATGCCTGAATAGAGTGCGATCCATCCTGCGTACCGCCCCATCACCTCGACGACCATCACGCGGTGGTGCGCTTCAGCCGTGGAATGCAACCGGTCGATGGCGCCCGTGGCAAATTCAACCGCCGTGTCAAACCCAAACGTCATGGTCGTCTCGACGATGTCGTTGTCGATCGTCTTGGGGACGCCGACCATCGGCACACCACGCTTGTGGAGTTCGTAGGCGATCGCGAGTGTCCCGTCGCCGCCGATGACGACGAGCGCATCGAGGCCGAGCTTGCGAAAATTATCGACACAGCGGTCGGAGTAGTCCGCGGGCCCAGACTCAGTCGAGATCGGATAGGCGAACGGATTCCCGCGATTTGTAGTGCCCAGGATCGTGCCGCCCAGGCGCAGGATGCCCGTGACATCTCGAGGCGTCAGCGGTCGTGAGCGCTCAGGAAAGATCAATCCATCAAAACTGTCTTCAAGACCAAGACATTCGATCCCTGCGTTCGTCGCAGACTTGACGACCGCGCGAATGACGGCATTGAGTCCGGGCGCGTCGCCCCCACCAGTAAGAATTCCAATACGACGTACGTGTGTTTGCATGAATGAATCAAATAAGAAGACGACGGAACACGGGTTGCTCAGTCCAGGTCAAAATCGCGGGTCGGCTTTGTGATGGGTTCGGAGTTCGCCTGTTTGAGGGCGTCGTCGAACCGCTGGGCCAACACGTCACCCCGAGAACGTTCGGCCACCACGGACTGTTCAAAAAGAGACTCGCGCCGAGCTTGCTCCTCCGCCAGGATGCGTTGGGCGTCATCAAGCACCGGCTTGTCCGCGCGTGCAGGCTCGACGTGGCGAAGCACACGTCTGAGCCCTTCATCAATAATCAGCGTGCTGCGGCAGCACGGGCAGGACACTTCGAATTCGGTGAGGAGACGACCCATCGGTCTATCATAGGCTGATGCCCCCCGTATGCTCCATCCACCGGCGACCTTGGTTGGTGTTCAGCGTAGCGGTCCTGGCGGCGTCGTGCGGCGGCTCAGGTGCGCGCGTGGCGACGCCGGGCCCAGGTAACGCTGGACAACCGATGGAGGTCGCCCAAGTCGCTGTAGAGCCTCCGCCCCTGCCGACGGCCGTCCTGGCCGGCCGTGTGGTCGACGGCACCACACAGGCGCCTGTGGAGCGGGCGCGGGTGGTGCTGTCAGCGGACCCGGCCGTGCTCCCCGACAATCGGGTCGCAATCACCGACGTGTCGGGCAGTTTCCGATTCCCGCAACTCCCCGCCACCGACACGTATGAGTTGCGCGTGAGCAAGACGGGGTTTGCCACGCAGTGGTATGGCGAGGCCCCGCCAGACTATGTGACCACCAAGATCGCTCTCGCTCAGGACGAGGTGGAGGAACAACTCGTCGTCGCGATCGTGCCAGAAGTCTGGATTGAGGGACGAATCAACGACGAGGACGGCACCCCCTTGTCCGGAGCGTTGGTGGAGGCGTCGCGTGCCGTCTTTGCCGACGGTGTGCGCACGCTGGTCTCCACGGCCGACGCCATGACCGATGATCGCGGCGACTTTCGTCTGAGCGGTCTGGTCCCAGGTCAGTATTATCTGAGCACTCGGGATCCGGCGTTTGTGGGTGTGGCGGATGCCACGGGCCCGCTCAGGTACCCGGATACGTTTTTTCCGGGCGTCGTCGAACCTGGAGACGCCGAGCGCCTGGCACTTGATTCGGGGCGTCCGCTGGCGCCAGTCTCATTGACGCTCATCATTGGCCGGCCCCAGCGCGTGACGCGCCTCCCCAACCACCGGCCCCGTCAACGAGCGCAATCGCCGGACAGATTACACAGCGGGCACGCAGGCAGCGGTCGCGCGGGACCGGGTCATTCTGGCGTCGGTTGACGACACGCTGGCCTATCCACGAGTGGCACTGACCGACGCGGAGGGGCGATACCGTTTTACGGACCTGCCGGCCGGTCGTCGCTACGCTGTCCGTGCGAGCAAGAACGGACTGGCGGCGAGGGGCTACGGTGAAGGTCCGCCGTCACGCCCCCCGACCGCAATCATTCTGACTGAGGGGCAACAGCTCACCCCCATCGATATTTCCCTGACCGAGCAGATTCCCATCTCAGGCGTCGTGCTCGATGAAGACGACTCACCCTTTTCAGGGGCGCTGGTCGAGGCGATGCGTCCGGTGTTCAGCAACGGCCGACGCACGATGGTGACCGTGGCCGAAGCCATCACCAGCAACCGTGGGGAGTTCAGACTCGACACGCTGCCGCCGGGCCAGTACTATCTCAGTGCATTCGATCCGGCATTTGCCAACGTCGGCGACGCGAATGGCGCCCTGTTCTATTCGCCAACGTTTTATTCTGGAGGGGTCTTCCCCGATGAAGCCACGCGCCTCACGATCGACCAGGATCACGCGTCCGAGCAGCTGTCGTTTGCTCTGCGAATCATCAGGCCCTCCCGTGTGACTGGATCGCTGGAGACTCAAGCCAGTCCGACCCGGACATCTGTCCCGCTGCTGTCAGCGGCCGTCGTCATGAGCCCCTAAAGGAACGACCAGTTTTCCTTGTTCACACTCACCGAACCGTCCATGAGCCCCAACGGCTCGTTTCTGTTTGCCAACGTGCCACCCGGTCGTTACCGCATTCAGGCGCGCGGGGAAACCGAGCGCGAGGGCCTCACCCTGTTTCAGCAGTTCACGTTGCCCGTGGGTGGAGCCGACCAGACGGTGGGTCGTATGCTCCTGCTACGCGGCGCGGTCGTCTCGGGCCGCGTGGAATGGTCGTCCAACAGTGGCCGGGTGCCCATGTCGCGAGACGGCATCAGTGTGCGCGCACCGATGGCCGACGGCAACACGTTCGGCGATGCACTCACCGGCGACATTGACGCGGACGAGCAGTGGTCGATTCGAGGCGTCATGGCAGGAGAACATGTGTTCCGGATGGAGGGACTCCCTGAGGGCTGGCACCTCCAGTCTGTCGACCTGTTGGGCCGCGACATCACGGACGTGCCGTACCTGTTTGAGTACAACCAGGTGGTCCCATGTTTCCGCATCGTCCTGACAGACCTGGCGAGTCGGGTATTTGGCTATCTCACGCCCTATGCTCGCGAGGACCCGCAGAGTTTCGCGGTCGTGGTCTTTTCTGAGAACGCCGTGTACTGGCGTCCGGACAGTCGCCATGTCCGACTCGTCTATCCGGATGCGACCGGGCGATTCAGCGTCACGGGCCTGCCCCCAGGCCGGTACATGATCGCAGCGGCACTCGACATCGACGCAAGTGATCTTGCGCGACCCGAGGTGTTTGATGCGCTTCGGTCGCACCGGACCACCGAGACGTTTGTGCTCGAAGAAGGCAAAAGTCGGCGCGTGGATATTCGTCCGGCGATCCGTACCGCCAGAGACCGTTAACCCGTGGACATCAGAGTCGTCACCTACAACATCCATCGCTCCCGCGGGATGGACCGGCGTACTCGCCCGCAGCGGATCGCCGACGTGCTGGCGTCACTCGACGCAGACGTCATTGCGCTGCAGGAGGTTATCGGGCCAGGGGGCGCCTCGCCCGGGCACGCCGAGGTGATAGGGGCAGCCCTCGGGATGGGCTGGATCATGGCCCCGGTGCGTGAACTTCGCCGACACCAGTTTGGGAACGTGATCCTGAGCCGATTCCCGATGTGGGACCATTCACAATACGACCTTTCCTGGAAAACCAGCGAGCCACGTGGCGCGCAACGGGTTGCCGTCGACGTAGGCCCAGGACAACTTCAGGTGTACAACACCCACCTGGGAACGGCCCTCCTGGAGCGGCGCTATCAAGCCCCACGGCTGGCGGGCTGGGTCGGTGACCGCCGGGTGCAGGGCCCCAAACTCCTCCTGGGTGACTTCAACGAGTGGTCGCGTCCACTGGCAACCGATATTCTCGCCGCGCGCTTGCAGAGTATCGACCTCTTTCCGTATCTCAAGCGACGGCGGACCTACCCGGGGTTCTTTCCGCTGCTGCACCTCGATCACATCTATTACGAGGGCGAGATCGAAGTGCGAGACATCTTCCTCCCCAAGACCCTCACAGCCAAAATGGCCTCCGACCACCTCCCTCTGGTCGCGGATCTCCGAATCCTGTTCTGACGCGAACCTCGCTTGCGTTTTTCGGTATCATAATGATATCATCCCGTTATCCTATCTATGGAATCTCGACATGATTGGGGGAAAGATGATACGAGAGAGAACTCGCTCGGCGGTTGGAGGTTGGTTGATGGTGCCCGTGATTATCGTGGGCTTCGGCGCCTCGCTTTGGGGACTCATCGCAGAGGGCCTGGGACTCGATACCTCTCCGACGATCGTTGTCGCCTGGGCGCTGGCCATGGTCGTATTCGTCGTGTTCGCCATGGGGTTCTTTGTGGTCAATCCCAACGAGGCCAAGGTGCTGACGCTGTTCGGAAAATACTGGGGCAGCGTCAAGCAGGATGGATTCCACTGGGCCAATCCCCTGCTCACCAAGCGGCGCATTTCACTGCGCATTCGGAACTTCGAGAGCTCACAGATCAAGGTCAACGATCTTGAGGGCAATCCGGTTGAGATCGCGGCGGTGGTGGTGTGGCGTGTGACCGAGACGGCTGAAGCCTGTTTCGAGGTCGATAACTACGAACACTACGTCAAGGTGCAGAGCGAGGCTGCCGTGCGGAATCTCGCAACGCAGTATCCGTACGACGCCTACGAGGAGCACCACAAGTCGCTGCGAGGCAACACGCTGGAGATTGCCGCCCAGTTGCAAGTCGAGGTGCAAGAACGCCTGTTGAAGGCTGGCGTGGACGTCCTTGAAGCGCGCATCAACCATCTCGCCTACGCGCCTGAAATTGCCTCAGCGATGTTGCAGCGGCAGCAGGCCGGGGCCATCATCGCAGCCCGGACACGCATCGTCGAAGGGGCCGTCGGCATGGTGGAGATGGCACTCGAACAGCTCTCGAAACGGGCAGTGGTCACACTCGACAATGACCGCAAGGCGGCGATGGTCAGCAACCTGCTGGTCGTGTTGTGCGGTGACCGCAGCACCCAGCCGATCGTGAACGCGGGGACGATCTACCAGTAGGTGGATCGTCGCCGAAGACTGTCATGGCAGATCGCAAGCCGTTCTTGTTGCGCATCGATCGGCAGACCCTTGATGCGCTGCAACGCTGGTCCAACGATGACCTGCGCAGCCTGAACGGCCAGATTGAGTTCGTGTTACGGGGAGCGCTCGAGCGCGCCGGTCGTCTGAAGGCAGCCACCAAGCCTGAGGTCGGCACCGAAGAAGAAGGATAGTCTTTTTCGAAGACTACCCTTCTTCTTCGAAGTCTGATTGCAAAACCGGAGAGTGTCTGGTCGGGGGGCGCAGGGCTTCGCGATGGTCAAACACGGGCAGGCCGCCGACATGAATCGCCACCTGGCAGCCTTCAGCTTTCTGACTGATCACCACGGTAATGGGACTGCCTTCCACGCCGTGGCGAAAACCCACCACACATCCGCAGGCCAGACGTGCGGCGGCCAGCGGTGTCAACGCTTGAGCCATTTGCTACTGCCCCGCCGGTGCGGCGGAGGGCTCGAACAGCCGCTTGACCCGCTCTTCGAACCAGTCTGCTGACTGGGTCCCGGTGTGTTTGTAGTCAACAGAACCATCGGCGCGCACGAACCAGGAAACGGGCACCGACCAGGCTCCATAATGCTCCTGAAGCTCATCGTGGCCCAGGCCCACAAGCACGGGATAGTTCATCTTGAATTCGGCGGCAAACAGTCGCAAATCTTCAGGTTTGTCGTCCACCGAGATTCCCAGGACAATCAAGTTCTGATCCTTGTATTTTTCAACCAAATCAACAAACGCAGGAATTTCATGGCGGCACGGTGCGCACCAAGTGGCCCAAAAGTTGATGACCATTGGACGCCCCTTGAAGTCGGCCAACCGGACATCGACGCCATTCATATCCTTGAGGGTGTCGTCGAGCTTGGCCATTTCGGGGCCCTTCGACGCTGTCACCGACTCGGCGGCGTCATAGTCGTCAACAGCGCAGCCCAATGGCCATACGGCCAAGGTTGCTGCCAGTCCCAGCGCCGCCGCCCATCGAGCCGCCCACGGCTTAGTCACGTTCATGACCTCCACCTTATCCCGACCGGTGCAACAGCCACAAGTGACCTGTCCACATGTCACCTCAACGGGACGCCCGCTGACCGCCTGAGCCGCCGGGCCCTATCTGCCCGGGATGTAACAAAGGCACGACCTTTGCTGAAGAAGAGGGTAAGCGCCGGTGTCCCCGCCGACTGGGCGCGCCGTAAATGGTGCTGAATTAGGTAAACTGCGATGGTAGGACCAACGTTTTGACATTTGAGGTAACGCTTATGCGGATGCGCCATTCGCGCATGATTCGGATGCTCTTCTTGGCGGTGGCCGTGGTTGTCGTGGGCCTGGCTCCTGCGATCGCTTCCGCCCAGACGCCTTATGTGCCGTACTTCGGCAAGAATCGGGTCAAGTACGACACGTTCGACTGGCACATCTACGAGACGGAACACTTCGAAATCTATTTCTACCCGGATCTCGAACCACATCTGGAGCGGGTGTCGTCGTATCTCGAGAGCGCCTATCAGCGCATCAGTGCTGAGCTCAAACACGACTTGGCAGAGCGCGCCAAAGTGGTGCTGTTCAAGACTCAGAGCGAGTTCCAGCAGCAGGATATTTCCGGGGGGGAACTACCCGAAGGCGTGTTGGCCTTCGCCGAGCCGTATCGTGATCGACTTGTGCTGCCCATCGACGAGCCGCCCGATCAACTCTACCGACTGATTACGCACGAGTTGACGCACATCTTCGAGTTCGATGTCATCCCGCGCGGCATCATGGGATCAGCCATTCCGCTCTGGGTGGATGAGGGCCTCGCCAATTACATGGCCGGGTACTGGAATGTGCTCGACCTGATGCAAATCAGGGACGCAGCGTTGTCAGATAACGTGCCGCGCATGAGCGAGTTCAACGCGCAGGCGCTCTCGGGACGCCTGCCCTACTCGATGGGCCACGCCGCCTTCGAGTTTATTGCCGACCGCTGGGGACAGGACGGCCTGCGACAGTTTCTCTTCTCGCTGCGCAAGAACATCATCGGTGGTGGCGAAAGCGCATTCGAGGAAGCCCTGCGTGTCAAGCCTGAGGAATTCGACGACCAGTTCGATCGGTACATCAAAGAACGATTCCGCGCGTTCCGTGACAAGGAACGCCCAGCGGACTACGGACGGGACTTGGCTCCTCGGCCGGATCGTTCCCCGTATGTGTCCGTGTTGACCATTGAGCCCTCTCCCATTGGCGACGTCATTGCCGCCGTCGTGGGCAACACGCGCGACCAGGAACTGGACATCATCCTCTTGTCAGCCAAGGACGGACAGTTTGTGCGCAACCTCACGAAGGGGTTCGACAAGGACCGCGGCTTTGAGTACATCGCGACCGCGGGTGGTCTACGAGGCAACCTCGTGCCTTGGATCGCCTGGTCGCCCAGGGGCGACCGACTCGCCTACTTCGCCCGGACGGAAAAATCGAAGACGCTGGTCATTCAGGACGTCGTGAGCGGGCGGACGGTACAGCGGGTCAACCTCGAGGCGGTGGACGGCCCCGAATCACCCGCCTTCAGCCCGGACGGCTCCAGGGTCGCCTTTTCGGCGCTGCAGGGAGCGGTCGGGGATATCTTCATCGTTGACCTGGCCTCGGGCGCGTTGACCAACGTGACCCAGAACGTCTTTGCCGACTACTCCCCGTCGTTCGCACCCGATGGTCAGTCGATCGTCTATACGGCGCGAATCAGCGGAAACGACAAGTTGTTCCGTATTGGCGTCAACGGCTCCGGCAACACGCAGTTGACCTTCGGGACGCACGACGACACGGCGGCCAAGTTCCTCGACGAGACGACCATCGTCTTTACGTCAACGGCAACCGATCCAGCCGTCATGCTGACCCCTGAGGTCGCTCGCAACGGCAACATTCCCAATGTGTGGTCGCTGAACCTGGCTGATGGTGAACTCAGCCAGTGGACGGACGCGGCGGCGGGGAACGTGTCACCAGTGGCGCTGCCTGACGGCAACACGATGCGTGTCGCGTTTGTCTCGTACAACAAGGGCTCCAACGGCATTCACATCGTTGATCGCGAAGAGCCGCTACTCACGGTCCCGTCATCAGACTTTGGCGCGCCGGCGCCCGTGGTGGACTTCCAGCCCCCGATGAGCCACACCCTGTTGCCGGAAAACGTCCACCGTAAGGGCCGGTGGGAGAAACTCACGCTCGATGGTCGCCCACCAGTGAATCTGGGGGTGACCAGTGGCGGCGATCTCTTCGGAGGCACACAGTTGTCATTCAGCGATGTGCTGGGTGGCAAGCAGGCGAATTTTTTCGCCGCCTCGGTGTCGCAGTACCGCACGTTGTCACTCTCGTTCATCAACATCGAGCACCGATGGCAGTACGCGGTGCAGGCGTTCTCGCAAGACACCTTCTTCTATGGCCAGCTCGATGGTTTGTTGTACGCGCAGGGGTTGGTGCCGTTTCTGGATCGCGACACGGCCCAGGCGGTCAGCACACAGCGGGGCGTGACGGGGTTCGGCATCTACCCCTTCAATCGGTACTCGCGGGTCGAGCTGTCGGGCGGATATATGTATCTGTCCGAGAAGTTCGCTGACCCGGCTCTGCAGCAGATCTCCGAAGAGTTTCAAGACCAGAACTTTGGCACGCAGCTCTTCCAGTCAGGGCACATCGTCCCGCTCGGCCTCACGTTCGTCACCGAGTCCACGGTGTTTCGCGACTATGGCCCCGTCGCCGGCCGTACCGCCAGCCTGGGCGTGTCATATGCACCCAAGTTCAACAACTCCCTCTCGCGGACCACGGTCGACGGTGACGTCCGCTACTACAAACGACTGGCGGCGAACGGCGTGCTCGCCGTGCGCGCGCGCGGCATGAAGAGCTGGGGCGACTACCCGGCCTTTTTGAGATTCGGTGGCAACTCCGAAATGCGCGGCTATGACTACCTCCAGTTCCTGGGCCACAAGGCGTTCTTCGGCAACGTGGAGCTCAGAATTCCACTCGTCGAAGCGATGCTGACGCCGCTCGGTGTCGTGGGCGGCCTGCGCGGCACGGTGTTCTTCAACATCGGCGGGGCCGGGATCAACGGGCAGGAGTTTACGCCCTGGACCACGGCAGACGAGCTGATCACGCCCATCGTGGACTACGTGCCGAACCTGCAAACAGGGTTGTTCGATCCGGTCTTTGGCCCGACGTTTCTGCTCTCCGGTTTCCGCCTCAAGGACGCGCGTGCCTCCTACGGGTTCGGCTTGCAGAGCTTCATGCTCGGCTTTCCAATGCACTTCGACTGGTCGTGGAAGACGCAGTTCAATCGCGACTACGAAAACCTCATCTATGCGGTCAACGGTGGCAGCGAGGCCTTCCGCAAGGTGAAATTTTCGTTCTGGATTGGTTACGACTTCTAACACCCCGATGTCGTCGCCTGCCGATTCCTACACGGAGATGGTGCAGGTCGTCCTGCCGAACGATGCCAACCCCCTCGGGTTCATTCTCGGTGGGACGGTCATGCACCTCATCGACATTGCGGGAGCCATCGCGTGTCATCGGCACACGCGAAGCCTGCTGGTGACCGCGGCCGTCGATGGACTCCAGTTCCTGCACTCGATCAAGGTCGGCGACATGATCATCTTGCAGGCGCGCGTCACCGCGACCTGGACAACGTCGCTTGAAGTCGAAGTCGAAGTGTTTTCAGAAGAAACGCTGACGGGCGTCAGAAAGATGACCAGCCGGGCCTATCTGACCTTCGTCGCGATCGACCGTGAAGGCGGCCGCGTGCCCATCCCGCCCTTGACACTCACGTCCGACGCCGAACGCCAGAAAGCCGCCGAGGCCGCGGAGCGTCGGGAGGCGAGACTCAAGTCCAAACAGCGCCTCAATACCAATAACACCTAGGGGCCGGTTCGCCTGTCAGACGTTGCGCAGACGGATGCGCTGCACGGCATGCGCCGGTCCCTTTTCGAGGACCAGCCTGGCGCGGTCGCGCGTCGGGAAGATGTTGTCCCGAAGGTTGACACCGTTGATGCTTCGCCAGATTTCGCGCGCCGTCTGTTCGGCGACGGCGTCTGACACACTCGCATACCGGTGAAAGTACGAACGGGGATCCTGAAACACGGTCTCGCGCAGCGCCTGAAACCGCGCCACATACCACGCTTCAATCTCCTCTTCGGGCGCGTCCATATAGATCGAAAAATCGAAAAAATCGGACACAAACATTCGGGCCGGACGCCCACCCTGCCCTTCCCCCGTCTGCAACACATTCAGCCCTTCGACGATGACGATGTCGGGCCGATCGACGACCTGAAACTCGCCGGGCACAATGTCATACGCCTGGTGGGAATAGACGGGGGCGTGGACGGCACTCGTGCCGTCCTTGACGTCCACCATGAACTGCACGAGTTTGCGAACATCGTAGCTGTTGGGAAACCCCTTGCGGTCTAGCAGGCCACGAGTCTCCAACTCGCGGTTCGGCAGGAGGAAGCCGTCCGTCGTCACCAGGTCGACCCTGGGATGGTCCGGCCACCGTGCCAGCAGCGCCTTGAGAATACGTGCAAATGTACTCTTGCCCACCGCCACGCTGCCAGCGACCCCAATCACGTACGGCGTCGGCGCGTGAAGGCTCCCCAGGAACGTATCGGTTGCCTTATGCAGTGTCTGAGTCGCGCTGATGTGGAGATTCAGCAGCCGCGACAACGGCAGGTAGATGGTCTCAACTTCCTCAATCGAGACGCGTTCGTTCAAGCCCTGAAGCTCCGCCAGATCGGCCTCGCCAAGGGTCAGCGGAGTGGCAGCCCGAAGGGCTGCCCACGAGCCGCGATCAAAATCGAGGTACGGCGACGCCACCTACTTCTGAAAGTACTCCGAGTTCACTTCGATGAAGCTCTGCCACTTGTCGGGCACCTCGTCGAGGGCGAAGATCGCCTCCACGGGACACGCAGGCACACACGCACCGCAATCGATGCACTCGTCGGGGTGGATGTAGAGCATTTTCGCCTCTTCGTAGCCTCCCTCGTCCTTGCGAGGATGGATGCAGTCGACCGGGCACACGTCGACGCAGGCCGTATCTTTTGTCCCAATGCAGGGCTCAGTAATGATGTACGCCATATGTATGGCATTTTACATGATGATCACGCCACTTCGACGGCAGCTGGACCTGGTGAGGCTGAAAACCACTCGGCCTTGTCGCGATGCGGGAACGCCTCTCGGTACCGCTCGATCCAGGCGGCACCGAAGTCGTCGGCCTCCCCAGCCGGCACCATCGCCCAGACGCTGCCGCCAAATCCGGCCCCAAAGGCCGACGCGCCAAACGCCCCCTCGTCGTACGCCAGACCACACAGCGCGACGGTCTCTGGAATTTGATTGTTCAGCCCCTGCTCGGCCCCCTGCTGGGACGCCTCCGCCAAGGCCCGCAGAGCTGACCGGTCGGCCGACGCGAAGGCCGCCGCCGCCAGCGGCACACGCGCGGTCTCGCCAACAAACTGGGTCAGGCGTCGCTCCAGATCCTCGCGCGAAAAATCCGAGATCGGAGTCCGGGCGATGGCGTGACGCATCTGCGCCTCAGACTCCTCACCACAGCTCAGCGCCGCGCCCAGTGACGCGGCCGGTTCTGGCGCGAAGCGATTCCATAGCTCCAAGAGTGCTCGCACCGCCAGCGACGCGCGGTTATACCGGACTCGCACGGATCCAGCCTTGTCGGCGTGCACACCGCTCGAGGCGACCACGAACCGCCACTGGGCAGCCATCACGGCCGTACCAAGCGAGCGGACCGGAATAAACCCATACTGGCTGACACATCCGGCCTGACAGGCCAGGATGGCCGTGTGGTCTTGGCTACCGCCGTGTGTGCCCACTCCGGCGCTCCCGGCCAGTGACTTGTACGTCAGTCCGTTCTCGACACAGCCGAGATACCAGGCCAGGTCTTCCACCCCAGCAATGTCCTGCCGCCAGAGTTCGTGTCTCTCCAACCCGGCCCGACGGACCAACGCCAGAGCCACACCCACGACCAGGGCACTTGAGCTGCTCAGCCCCGCGGCTCTGGGCAGGTCGCTGGCAATCGCGATATCGGCACCCAGTGACGCACCCGGAAAATTCATCGCCAACCGCCTGACGACCACGGCGGCATAGTTCGCCCAGCCGCGCCACACCCGGTCACGATCGTCAACATCGATGACCGCGACGTCACCATGGCGGGCATCAATCACGCGCACGCATCCATCCGTGCGCGGGCGCGCGACCACGGCAAACCCTCGGGGCACAGCCGCCAGCAGTGACTGTCCGCCCGCATAGTCGGTGTGTTTGCCAAACACTTCGATGCGCCCCGGAACACACCATCGCCACTCGGGCAGTGCCCCCGTCACCCGTTGGAATTCCACCGCTGCACAGTCCAGCCACGCCGCACGAGACGCTGCGGCATCCGGACGGTAGCCAGCCGCTTGCAGACATGCGGCCATCGCGTCTGCGGTCATGTCTGTAGCTCCGTCACGTCTGTACCTGCATCCCGCGCAAGCGGTCGACCACCATGCCCACATCCTCGCGCCTGGACAAATCCAACACGGGCCCTTTGGCCGGCAGTCCCTTGAATCGGACGCCTCGCTGCACGGCCAGACGTACGGCCATGGGCAATTCAAGCTCCCCTCGGACTGAGATCTCAACGTCACGACACGCGTCCAACAGCCGCCGGTCCCCACGCCAACAGTTCATGCTGATAAGCGCCTTCGGCCCGGCGGCGGCCATCGCCGCGGCCCCTGGTTTCTCAACAATGTCATCCAGTGTGTCGTCCGCGCCCAGCGTCAGCAGGGCAAACGCGGCCACGCGTTCGAAAGGAATCGAGCTCGAGTCGACAAGTTGGTCCCGTTCATAGACTGGCAGGGCGGGCCCGTGCGCCTGACGAAGGGCGCTGAGCACGTCCACGCCATAGAGGTTGTCGGCGTTGAGAACGATGAAGGGCGACGCGCCCACAAAATCTGCGGCGGCCCAGACCGCATCTGCCGTCCCCCTGGGCTCGGTCTGAACGACAAACGACACCGACAGACGTGTGGGCTGCCCCTGTCCTCGGTAGTACTGCCGCAGCGGATCTGGCCCTCCAGCCTCGGCGGTTTCGGGCGCGACAATGAGCCCGACGCGGGTATAGCCCGCATCCGCCAACTGGCTCAGGGTGTAGTCCAGAAACGGCCGCAGCCGACCATCCGGGCCCAGCATCGGCATCATGCCCTTGAGGCCTGCGGCAGCCGCCGTTTCCTGAGCGGGTGTCAGCGCGACCCCGGCTCCGGAATGCGCCTCGCGCATACGCCGTCCCAGGCCACGAGCCAGGACCAGCGCTACGACGTCGCCCACAACCGAGGGAGTAACCGCCACAGCAATATCGTGCTTCCAATGCAGATGACACCCGCCACCACTGCCCCACTGTTGTTCCCGAGCAGCACATGCCCTGTGCCGAAGAGGGCGCTATACACCGCGACACACCCGAGCGCCCAGCCAAGGAACGCATTGTTGAGCCCATCCACGGGCGCGAGGTCACCACACTCTGCCCGCACGGCAGCCCAGCCCGGACCGGCAGGGCGCGCCAATCGATAAAACGACCGCAGGGTCTCAGGATCAGTTTGGCGTGTCGAATATGCCACGACGACCCAAATGGCGGTGGTGATCGCAACGGTCGCGATGAGTGTGAGGTGGCTTGGCCACGCCACCCCCTGCCGCTCGAGCACAAACAACGTGACGGCCAGCACGAATGAACTGGCCATGGCAGCGATCTCACTCCACGCATTGATGCGCCACCAGAACCAGCGCAACAAATACAGCAACCCGGTACCGGCGCCGATCGACAGCAGCAAATTGAAACTGCCACGGGCAGACTCGAGTACCAGCGTGACCAACGCCGCCACGATCATAAGCCCCGCCGTGACCAACCTGCCCATCATCACGTAGTGCGCCTCGGTGCGATCGGCCCGCAAGAATCGGCGATAAAAGTCCTGCACCAGGTACGACGTGCCCCAGTTCAAATGAGTGGAAATTGTCGACACGTACGCCGACAGCAAACCCGCCACCACCAACCCGAGGAGCCCCGCCGGCAGAAAGGTCAACATCGCCGGGTACGCCATGTCATTGCCGAGAAGACCGGCATCCACGTGCGGCAACGCGCGCCCGATATCCGCCACCTCTGGAAACACGAGCATCGAACACAACGCCACGATTAACCAGGGCCATGGTCTCAGCGCGTAGTGTGCGGCGTTGAAAAAGAGTGTCCCCGCCATGGCGTCCCGTTCAGACCGAGCGGCCAGCATGCGCTGCGCGATGTAGCTGCCGCCGCCGGGCTCTGAACCCGGGTACCACGCCGACCACCACTGCACCGTCAACGGCACAATGAAGATAGGCACAGCGACACTCCAATCGCCAAAGTCGGGCAACATCGCCAGCGTGCCTTGCGGGATTCTGGCCACCAGGCCGTCGAGCCCGCCGACCTCGGGTCGTTGCAGGGCGTAGTAGGCCGCAGCCAGGGAGCCCGACATGGCCACGCCGAACTGCAGCAGGTCGGTCACCAACACACCCCAGAGACCAGAGGTCGCCGCAAACCCGATGTTGAGAACGCTGCAGACCATGAGTGTCTGCCACATGGGCCATCCGAGCAGCACGTTCGCAATCTTGGCGGCGGCAAGGTTGACCGCCGCCATGATGAGGACGTTAAACAGCAGTCCGAGGTAGATGGCCCTGAAGCCGCGCACCCACTTGGCCGGAGCTCCCGAGTAGCGCAACTCGTAGAACTCAAGGTCGGTCACGACCCCCAAACGTCGCCACAACTTGGCGTAGAAAAACACGGTCGCCATGCCGGTCAGCAGGAACGCCCACCAGACCCAGTTGGCGGCTACGCCCCCCTCTCGCACGAGGTTCGTGACCAGATTCGGCGTGTCCGTACTGAACGTGGTCGCCACCATCGAGACGCCGACCAGCCACCACGGCGCCGCGCGTCCGGACGTAAAGAACTCGGTCGTGCTGACACCGGCCCGGCGCGCCATGTAAACCGCTGGCGCGAAGGACACGGCGAGGACGCCGACGATGATCGACCAATCGAGCGGAGTCAGCTGCATCGCTCCCTCAGGCGTGAACGATCTCGAGTTTCGGATTGGTGCGCCACTGGCCGCGCGTGAAGTCAGGGATGTCCAACGGCCGACTCTTGCTCTCGTTGGACCGGGCCGTCAGTTCCACCAACGCACTCATACTGGCGGCGTCATACACGGTCATATCGGTCGCCAGTCCCTCGCGAAGGCACTTGATGAGGCGGTAGTCTTCCATGTAGTCCATGCCACCATGCCCGGCACCGGCCGCCCGCTCGTCCATCTCACGCCACAGCGGATGATCGAATTCCTCACGCAGTTCCGCCGCGTCGACCCACTGGTGATTGCGGCCGCGCCCCTCGATGTACACGCGGTCAGGATATCCCTGAATGATTCCCTTGGTGCCTTGCATCTGGTTGATGCGGCTGTACGGCCGCGGCAAGTTCGTGTTGAACTGCACCATGATCGTCTTGCCATTGGCGGTCTTGACGAGACTGGTATGCACATCCCCGAGGACGTACGTTTCCTGCCGCTTCGACGAGTCTGCAGGATAGTGTTCGCGGGCCCAATCCTGAAGTCCTCGAGACGGTCCGGCCATCGACACGATGTAGTCATAGCGGTCACCACGATTGATGTCCATGCAGTTGGCCACCGGCCCCAGTCCGTGGGTCGGATATAAGTTGCCGTTGAGCTTCATCGCCCATGCGCGACGCCACAGGCCCTCGTTCCTGTCCTCGAATTTGATCGAACGCAGATCGTGTAAATACCCGCCTTCAGCGTGCAACACATCGCCGAGCAATCCCTGCTTGATGATATTGAACGCCATCATCTCGGTCCGGCCGTAGTTGCAGTTCTCCATCATGATGGCGTGCTTCTTGTACTTCTCAGCCGACTCCACCAACGCCCAGCAATCCTCGACACTGGTCGCGGCCGGCACTTCAGTGGCCGCGTGCTTTCCGTGTGACATGGCGGCCAGCATCACCGGCACATGCCACTCCCACGGCGTGGCGGTGTACACCAGATCCAGGTCTTCGTCGGCGCATAGCCGTTCGAAGTCGCGCGGTCCATTGGTGTACGCCGTGGGCGCGGGGTGACCGGCCTCGGTGATGACCTTGGTCGCCCAATCTGTGCGCTCCTTGCGGATGTCGCACACGGCCGCAATTCGACAGCCGGGGATCTTCAGAAGGTTGTTGACATGGCTCCCGCCTTGCAGGCCCACGCCGACAAACCCGATGCGAACGAGGTCAATAGGCGGAGCGGCCAGGAAGCCACCGGACGACTGTGCCTGCACGGTCGGTCTCGACCGCGCCGCGACGGCGCCTGCCACAACCGCTGCGCTACCCAGTTTCAGGAAATCACGCCGATCCAGATCGTTCGTTGACTCGCTCATCTCACTCCCCTTCGTTGACACGGTCCACGTGCTATCGTCCGTCAAATTGTGGCGGGCGCTTCTCGAGAAACGCCGTCGTTCCTTCTTGCTTGTCTTCCGACTCGAAACAGATGGCTTGCGCCAGTGTTTCGATCAACAAGCCCGACTCCAAATCTACGCGCGCCGAGGCGTTCAGGGCCACCTTGGCCAAACGAATGGCAAGCGGGCCACGCGACAAGACTCGCTCAGCCAGCGCACGGGCAGCCGTCATCACCTCGTCGCCTGGTACAACACGCGACACCAATCCCCAGTCGAGCGCCTGCGCTGCGTCAATGGTGTCACCGGTCAGGACCAGATACTTCGCGCGGCCCAGTCCAATGATCCGGGGCAAGCGCTGCGTCGCCCCAGCGCCGGGAATAATCCCCAGAGCAACCTCAGGTTGTCCGAACTTGGCGTGGGTCGCCGCGACGCGGAGATCACACGCCAGCGCAAGTTCACACCCGCCGCCAAGCGCGAGACCGTTGACGGCCGCGATCGTCACCTTCGGACACGCGTCAATCGCGGCAAACAACGATGAATTGATCGCGGCCAGGCCATCGTCGCGGCCCCGTGCCCTGATGTCGTTGATGTCAGCGCCCGAGACAAAGACCTTGTCGCCCGCACCCGTGACGACAATGGCACCCACGTCGGGGTCGGTCGTGAGATCCGCGAGGGCGCGGGTCATCTCGCGGACGGTCGCCAGGTCGAGGGCATTGCACACCTCGGGTCTGTTGACGCGCAACACCGCGACGCGCCCATGGCGTGTGACGTCAGTATTCGTAGACACCCTTGCCAACCTTTTTCCCCAGGCGACCAGCCTTGACGTATTGCGCGAGCAGCGGACACGGTCGATATTTCTCGCCCAGACTGCGGTGGAGGTATTCGAGAATGCTCAGCCGCGTATCGAGCCCCACCAAATCGACGAGTTCAAATGGCCCCATCGGGTGGTTGAGACCCAGCTTGAGCGCCTTGTCGATGTCGCGAGCCGACGCCACACCTTCCATCAGCATGAAGAACGCTTCGTTGCCGATACTCGCGTTGACCCTCGAGGTGATGAATCCAGGGGCCTCCCGGACGAGCACTGTCTCCTTGCGCATCTGTCGCGCCACGAACTCAATGACCTCAAGCGCTCGGGGACTTGACTCAAGTGCCCGCACAATTTCGATAAGTTTCATCTTGTGCACGGGATTAAAGAAGTGCATCCCCGCCACACGCGACGGATCGCTCAGCGTGCCCGCCATCTCGGTAATCGACAGCGCCGAGGTATTGCTCGCCACGACGGCCGTTGCCGGCGCATGCGTTTCAATCGCCTCGAACAACTGGATCTTGATCTCCATTCGTTCGGGCGCCGTCTCGATGACCAACTCGGTCTCTGCGAGCGCCTGGCCGATGTCAGTGGTCGTGGAGAGTCGGGCCAGTGCCGCGTCCGCGTCTGCACTCGAGCACTTTCCCAGCTCAACGGTCTTGCGCAGGATGCCGTCAACGGTAGTGCGGGCCTTGGCTAACTGCGCCTCAGACACGTCGTACAGTCGCGTCAGGAACCCTGAGGCCGCCGCGGCATGCGCCACGCCGTGACCCATCGTCCCGGCGCCGAGCACAGTAATCGTCCGAACGTTCATACCGCACCTGCCAGGCTGGCCATCGTCTCGACCGCAAGGTCAATCTCGGCCTCGGTGTTATAGAAATGCGGGGCGACTCTGACTCCAGCATCGGGCCGATAGTCGACGATCACCTTCCGCGCGGTCATGCCAGCCACCACGGCCGCGCCATTGGGGACATCGATGACCACCGACGCCCCGCGTTCATGGTCACCATCAGGGGTATTCAGTCGCCATCCGCGCGCCACGGCCGCATCCATCAGACGACGCGTCAACCGGAGGGACTTCTCACGAATAGCAGGCACGCCAATCTCGGCGACGATTTCATAACCCGCCCGAGCCGAGTATAAGGAAGGCACGTTTGGCGTCCCACTCTGGAAGCGCTCCACGCCGTCCGCGTAGGCAATCGGTCCTGTTTCGAAGTCAAAGGGCGCGCCGTGTCCGGCCCAGCCCACCACGGCAGGCTGCATCTCATGCATGACGTCCGGCCGCACATACAGATAGCCCGCCCCAGGTCCGCCACACAGCCACTTCACGCTGCCACCCACGGCGAAGTCGGCTCCCAGCGACGTCAGATCGATTGGCACAGCGCCGGCCGCTTGGTACAGATCCAGCACCACCCGTGCGCCAACCGTGTGCGCACGTTCAATCACGGGCGCAACGTCCTGCAGGTGCGCACTCCGGAACAACACCAGGGACAAGTTGACCAGCGCCGTCCGCTCGTCGATGGCATCCACCACTCGATCAATGCGACCGCGGACGCCATCGTCTGACGGAACGGTCACGACCTCCGCGCCATACCGAGCAAAACCATTAAACAAATAGTGATTCGATGGAAAATCGAGGTCCTGCACAATGATGCGCCGCCGCGGCCCGGCATACGAAAAGCAGGACGCGACAATGGATTGGGCCACCGTCGAATTCTGATGCATCGAAATGGTCCCCGGTGCGGCACCAATCGTCGGCGCCAGGAGATCACCGGTAACCCGACCAATCTCCCACCAGCCTTCGTACCATGCCTGGACACCCCGAGTGCCCCACTCGCGAGCAAACTGAGAGAGGTAGGCCTCGGTACGCCGGGGCATCGCCCCCAACGAATGACTGACCAAGTACGTGCAGGTCTCAACAATCGGAAATTCAGAACGCCAGGCCAGCAACGGATCCATGCCGAGGCAGTCTACCATCGGGCAGACGCGCCAAGGGCCGTGTCTTCACGGTTCTGACGCCGGAGATTTTGACCTTCCGAGGTCCTGCCCCTGATTGACGGACTTGGGGTCCACGGCTACCCTGACAGCCTATGAGTCGACCCGTGGTGGGCATCATCGGTGCCGGCCCTGCTGGCCTCGCCGCTGCCGTCGCCCTGAAAGCGAAGGGGCTTCCGTTTGAGATTGTCGATGCCGGCGATCGCGTCGGTGGCATCTGGGATATCAACCGCGCGGAGACGCCGATGTACGACGCGGCTCACTTCATTTCTTCGCGCACACTTTCGGGGTTCAGAGACTTTCCGATGCCCCGGGACTATCCCGACTACCCCAGGCACGATCAGGTGCTCCGCTACATTCAGTCCTATGCCGACCACCACGAACTGACCCCACACGTCCGGGTCCGCACCAGAGTGGAGACGGCCGACGTCTGCGCCGACGGCACAGGCTGGGACGTTCGCTTCACGTCCGGAGAGCGCCGCCACTGGAGCGCTCTGGTTGTGGCGACCGGAACGACGTGGGAGCCGAATCGTCCACACGTGGCGGGTCAGTTCGATGGCGAACAGATCCATTCCTTCGCGTTCCGATCGGCAGATATCTTCCGCGGGAAGCGGGTGCTCATCGTCGGCGGTGGGAACTCGGGAGTCGATATCGCCTGCGAGGCGGCACGCCACGCGGATCGGGCGTTTATCAGTCTGCGCCGCGGGTATTACTTCGTGCCGAAGTACGTCTTCGGCAAGCCCGCCGACGTCTTCGCCCACGATGGTCCCCGGTTACCATGGCGCCTGGAGGAACTCGTGTTCGGATTCCTGATGAACCGAGTCCTGGTTGGCGACCTGACCAACTACGGCCTGCCTCGCCCCGATCACCCCATCCTGCGCAGCCATCCCATCTTGAATACCCAAATCCTCCATCATCTCGGGCATGGTGATTTGGAGTACCGCCCCGACGTCAAGGAACTGCGCGAACGTTCAGTGCGGTTCGCCGACGGTCGTGACGAAGAGGTGGACCTGATTGTCTGGGCCACGGGCTATCAGCGCCGGTTCCCGTTCCTCAAAGAAACTGGGGGCGAACACAAGTTGGACCTGTACCTGGAGCTTTTCCATCGAGTCCATTCGACCCTCTTCTTCATGGGCCTCTTTGAAACCGATGGAGCCGCCTACGAGTTGGTCGGACTCCAGGCGGATGCCGTCGCGCGATACCTGGCAGGCCGGAACGACGCCCCTGATGTCGTCGCTCGATTTGACCATGTTCGGGCGACGGCCCGTCCCAATCTTCGCGGAGGGCGCCCGTACCTCGACACCCTCCGCCACGCCTACTATGTGCAGAGCACGGTGTACGCCCGTGCGCTCCGGAACGCCTGTCAACTGTTGGAGTTGAAGAACCGACCCTGAACGCGTGCTACCGCCGCCCGACCGTGGGCACGTGTTGGAGAATAAAGGCGAGCACGCTCGACTGGCGCACGGACTGATAAAAGTTCGTCCCCGTATTGCACACAGCCTCTGACGTGGCTGATGTGATGCCGGCCAGCGTCCACGCGCCTCCTTCTGACAGGAAAATCGGGCCGCCCGAATCCCCCGAACAGACGGAACTGGAGGGAGGGGCGTAGAGGGTCTCCAGGTAGCCAGATGAGACAGCCGAGAGCACGGTACTGCCAGCCCGCAACGAGGTAGAGACGTCGTTCTGGTCACGCCCCCACCCCGCAATGATGGCCGTCTCGCCCACTCGACCGTCACGGCTGGTGAGAATCGACATCGGCGTCCTCGGCAGGTCTGCCGCCATTGTCACCACTCCGACGTCGTAGCTCGACTGCGAGTTGAAGACAAAATTCGGCCACAACACAAACGACTGCGCCGCTATCTGTTCCGTGCCGACGACACCCAACCAGACCTGCACGATTCCGACTCCACCGTCGAGGCAATGCGCGGCCGTGAGAATCTGTCGCGGCGCAATGATGGTCCCGGTACATGTGCCCAACCCCGACCCATCGCTCATCCTGAGGTTGAGACGAACCACTGCCGACCGGTCGGGTGAACAAGCCGCGCCATTGAGAATAGCCAGTCCCCCGGCGTCCTGTCCGACAGCCGCGCACGCGTCCGTCGCCACAATCGGTGCCGTCACCGACGGCGAGGATGGCGACGAACCGCCGCCACACGCCGCCGATGCCAGCACCACGAGACCGACGCTCCACGGGCGCAGGACTCTCACTGATCGCAGATGTTTCAATCCCACCCGCTCCATCTTGCGCGGGACTGCCCGGCAATATCCGACACCTGACCAGTGGACCACACGAGGAGCGAATGGCTCCCTTTCTGGAGGAATCCGCCGCTCGTGGGTTCGAGCCCCAGCAATCCGCGAGATGGATTGCTCATCTCTGCCACCTCAGTCAACCCGCTGTCATCCACCCTGAACGCCTTGAGGATCAGGTTTCGTCGTGACGCGTTCGCCCACGACGCCACCAACAGGCCTGTCCCCGGATCAAATGCCACCACGGGTGGCGCGGTCGTGGTGACCCGTCCCACAACCTTCGCGGTCGCCACATCAATGGCCACGATGAATTGATCGTAGACCGCAAACAGGTTGCGACCCGACGGGTCGCTTTCCAGATACGCTGGCGTGACCAGCTTGCCGTCGATCGGCCACGGCTTTGCGACGTGCGTCGCCGCGTCAATCTCGTAGAGGCCATTCTTGTTGCTGACATTCATGAAGACGTGGCCTGGCACGGCTTCCAGACTTGTCGCCCACCATCCCGGCACCTTCACCTCAGCGCCGCGCTCGCCAGACCTGGCATCAAAGACCAGGACCTTGGGCGTCCGGGTGGCCACGTAAATTTCCTGACGCACCGGCTCGTACACCAATTCGGTGGCCCAGTCCCGTCCCACGGCAAGCGTGACGGGTGTCGGGGACGCCCCCCGAAGGTCGACGTAGCCGATTTCATTGTTCGTGAAATAGAACAGGCGGCCAAGATCGGGCGCCATCTCGATCCGCAGCAGATCCTTCTTGAACAGGGGCCCCTTCATGGCCGGACGAGCGTCGTTCAGGTCAGACCAGAACAGCCCCCGATCAGAGGCCGCGTACACACGTCGGGCGACCTCATCGAAGGCGAAGTCGCGTAGTGGCTGACCATCCACAACATCAGGCAGAGCCGCCACAGTCGCGTAGCTTGCGGTCCCCTGAGCGAGATTCGTGGACGTATACGGAACGAGAAGGAGAGAAACGATCACCAGTGAAGGCAAGGCGCGTGTCGGCGTCATACGGGCACTCCAAACTGGCAGGGCGGCTGGTGTTTTCAGTATACCCACATTTGCTAGCGTCCGGTTGACGGGACGGTGGCGACGCCAAACCGCTCCACCACCGACCGGCCGGCTTCAAAGTCGAAGAAGGTCACTTCCTGCAGGCGCCTCAGGGCCCGTTGGTATCCCAAATAGGCGTTCAAGTAGTTGTTTGAAGTTGTTTTCTCCCGACCCAATGCCTGCAGCATGTCGGCCAGTCCCTCGTCCCCAGTGCGGTACCGATCCAGTGTGGACAGCGTCAGCTGGTGCGCCAGCGTCAGGGTCTTTTGCATGGTCGTGACCCGGCGCCCATAGTCGGTCAGGGTGGCCACGATGTTGCGAACGTCCGTTTCGACTTCAGAACGCACGCGTTCCTGGGACAACACGGCGTGGTCAAGTGAGAATTGCTGCGCCTGAATCCGGTGCCGCCGCTGTCCCCAATCCCAAATTGGCACGGTCGCATTCACCTCGACCGTGTAGCTATTGCGTGGCTCACGCCACAAATTCTGGAACCGCGGGTCCTGCACCTCACGCCCGTACGTCACTCCCAGGTTGACCTTGAGCGCATTGTTGCCTCGCGTCTCGTCGAGTCTGATTTCGTTCTCACGACGCCCGATCTCCAACTGGCGTATCCGCGGGGTCGTGGTGGACGCCAATCGCACCGCTTCCTCCACGTCAACGCTCACGGGAACAATCGCAAGGTCGACCACCACAGCGATTTCGGTTCCCGGCGGCAACTGCAAGCGCTGCTTCACTGTTTCTCCGCGGTTGCGCAAACTGCTTTGTGTCTGACTCACCGACTCCTGGGCGTTGACCGATTCCACCTGCAACAGGTCAGCCTCACTCGCTCGGGCCGGAGCATTCGCCACCAACTCTCGTGCGACGGCAATGGCCGCGTCGAGATCACGAACAAACTCCTCGGCAGCGTCACGTTTGTAGGCATCACTCACCAGGTCAAAGTAGTCGCTGGCCAAGTCATCAATAAAGCCCACCACGTCTGACTGATACTTCAGCTCAGATTTTTCGAGATTCAGACGCGCGCCCTCAAGGTCATTGCGCATCCGGTTGGGCTGAAAGAGAGGCTGGTCGTACGCGATGAAATAGCGGTTATAAAACCGCGTGTCCTGCGAGTCTCCGTCGATCTGGGTGTAGCGGTAGACCCGATTATTGAGCGACAACACCCCGTTGGTCGGATACCCGAAAAGAATAACGGGCTGCCTCACGGACAGATCGAACTGGTACCGACGCGTGTTCTCGCGGACCAACTCATTGCGCTGCAGCGTGGAATTCCATTTGTTGTCAGAAATTGCCTGAAACTGGGGCGCGGACACATTCAGCGTGACACGGGATTTCAAGCCGGCCTGCTCGGCGCTGAGCAGACTGCGGGTACGTTCCACTTCAAGCTGCAACTGGCGCACGCGATAACTGTCGCGCAAGCCCAGTTCGACCATGGTTTCCAGATTCAATGCGAGCGGTTCGGCTGGCTGAGCCTGGACTGACGCGACCGGCCCAAGCAGCAGGCCTATCAGCAAGAGGAACACAACGGTGGTGGCGCGCACTCCGTCGTGCAGGCGACGTAATTGTCTGTGCATCCAGGTAGTGTAAGGCGTCTTGCCGCAATGCACGACGGCGGGTATCCTTGCGGTTCACCCCAACCTTGCTGGAGAAACCGATGCCAAAGAAGACCATCGCCGACTTTGATCCCGATCTGCTGATTCTGTTCGACGCGTATGTCCACGGGCACGTCGATCGCCGAGGGTTCCTCAATCGCGCCACCAAGTTCGCGGTCGGCGGCGTCACCGCGGGCATGCTGCTCGACTCGCTGAGCCCGAATTTCGCCGAGGCGCAGAAGGTCGCCCCAAGCGACGCCCGCATCAAGGCCGACGTGGTGTCGTACCCATCGCCGCAGGGCACCGGAACGATGAAGGGCTACCTGGTGCGGCCCGCATCAGCCTCCGGCACACTACCCGGCGTAGTCGTCGTTCACGAAAATCGTGGACTGAACCCGCACATTGAGGATATCGCCCGGCGACTCGCCCTCGACAATTTCATTGCTTTCGCGCCCGATGCGCTTACGCCCCTTGGCGGCTATCCGGCCGGAGGCGAGGACGAGGCACGCGGGATGTTTGGAAAACTTGACCAGGCCAAAACCCGCGAGGACATGGTCGCGGCTGCGACGTTCCTGCAGGCCCACGCGGAGTGCACCGGGCGTATCGGCGCCGTCGGCTTCTGCTGGGGCGGCGGCATTGCGAACATGCTCGCCACCCGGGTACCAACCCTGGGCGCTGCCGTCCCGTTCTACGGGTCCGCGCCGGCAGCCGAGGATGTGCCGAACATCAAGGCCCAACTGCTGATCCACAATGCCGGAACGGATACGCGAATCAACGCAGGATGGCCGGCGTTCGAGGCAGCCCTGAAGGCCGCCACCGTCCGTCACGCGATGCATTTGTACGAGGGCGCGTCACACGGGTTCAACAACGACACCACACCGCGGTATGACGAAGCGGCGGCCACGCTGGCGTGGAAGCGGACGCTCGACTTCTTCAATGCGGAGCTGCGCAAGTAGGCCGCAGCCAGTCCCAGACCGATCGGCCCCGCTACTGGGCCAGGTCAACCCACACGGTCTTGAGTTGGGTGTAGTACTCCAGCGCATGCATCGACATTTCCCGACCGAAGCCGCTCTGCTTATACCCACCGAACGCCGCCGCCGTGTCGTAGACGTTATACGTGTTGATCCAGACCGTGCCAGCCTTGAGCTTGGACGCCACGTAGTGCGCCTTCTTGATGTCACGAGTCCAGACACCTGACGCCAGACCGTAGATCGACGCATTCGCCTTGGCGATCGCATCGTCCACATCGACAAAGTCAATCGCCGCCAACACGGGTCCAAAAATTTCCTCCCGGGCGATCGTCATGTCGGGCGTGACGTTTCCGAAGACCGTCGGCTGCATGAAGAAGCCCTTGCCCGTACCGATGTCCACCCGTTCGCCGCCGGCCAGGAGCGTCGCCCCCTCCCGCTTGGCCGACTCGACGTACTGCATCACCTTGTCGAGCTGGGCCCGAGACGAAATCGCTCCGAATCGTGTCTTGGGATTCATCGGATCGCCGGCCACCATCTTCTGCGCTCGGCTGGCCACTTTGGCCAGGAACTCGTCCTTGATCGAGGCCTCCACGAGCAGGCGCGACCCGGCCGCACACACCTCGCCCTTGCCATAGAAGATGCCCATGGTGGCGCCACGCACCGCCGCGTCAAGGTCTGCATCCGCGAACACGATGTTCGGCGACTTCCCACCCAATTCCAGCGTGATGTGTTTGAGCGTGTCCGCCGCGCTCTTCATGATGCCTTTCCCGGTCGACGTGTCACCCGTGAACGCGACCTTGTCGATGCCGGGATGCTCCACGATCGCCTGCCCTGCGGTGGAACCAGCGCCGGTGATGATATTGAGCACGCCAGGAGGGAATCCCAGAGCGGTGGCCATCTCGCCCAGAGCCAACGCCGTCAGCGGTGTCTGACTCGCTGGTTTGAGAATCACGGTATTGCCCATCGCCAGCGCGGGAGCGACCTTCCACACGGCAATCAACAGCGGAAAATTCCACGGCACGATTGCGGCCACCACGCCGAGGGGCTCACGCAGCGTGTACACCAGCTGCCCGCCTTTGACCGGCACTGTTTCGCCGTGCACCTTGTCGGCCCAGCCAGCGAAGTACTGGAGGCACTCAGCCGCCATCGGGATTTCGACGTGGCGCGATTCGGTAATCGGCTTGCCGTTGTGGAGCGTCTCGAGCCGAGCGACCTCATCGGCCTGCACCATCAACTGCTCGCCCAGTTTGTAGATCAGGCGACCGCGCTCGCGCGCCGGCATCTGTCCCCAGGGGCCGTCGAGGGCGGCGCGCGCGGCCGACACCGCCACGTCCACATCCTGGACCGTGGCCGAGGCGACTTCAGCGATGACCTCTTCTGTGGCGGGATTGATGACCGGCTGAGTCTTGCCGTCCGACGCATCGCGCCATTCGCCATTGATCAGTAGTTGCTTGCGTCCTAATTCCATGTCACATCCTCACACATCGACGACGAGGCTAGCCCGGCCGGGCCTTCAGGCCTCGTGTGAGCGTTTACTTGCCTTCAAAGTTCGGCTTGCGTTTTTCCAGATTCGCCGCGATACCCTCTTTGGCGTCCGCACTCTGGAAGAGCAACTGTTGGAGTTCTCGCTCCATCGCCAGTGATTCGCCGAAGCCCATCTCGGGGCCCGACTGGACGGCGCGCTTGATGCGTCCCACGGCCAGGCTCGCCTTGTGCGGTGGCACAAACGTTTGCGCGTATGTGACAACCGCGTCGCGAAAACTCTGCCCCGCCAGTCGTTCCTCGTCCCACACCTCGGTGACCAGTCCCAACGTCAGTGCCTCATCCATCGTCATGAGGCGGCCACTGATCATCAATTCCATCGCGCGACCCTTGCCAAGCAGGCGAACCAACCGCTGAGTGCCACCGGTGCCCGGCAACACGCCGAGCGTCACTTCAGGGAGTCCAATTTTGCCAGCGCCCTGTCTGGCGATCCGGAGGTCCGCTGCCAACGCCACCTCGAGACCGCCGCCGACCGTATGACCATTGAGTGCGGCGATGACGAGCTTTGGCGTCTGCTCGAAGCGATTCAACGTCTCGTTGGCATGCAGACAGAAGTAATACTTGAACTCGGGCGTGGCGTCCTTGAGCATGCCGATGCCAGCCCCGGCGCAGAAGAACTTGTCGCCCGCTCCCACCAGCACGATCACGTGCACGGCAGGATTCATGCGCGCGTCAAGAACCGCCGCGTCCAGTTCGCGCATCATGGCGTAGCTGTAGGTGTTCGCCGGTGGCTCGCACAGGGTCAGCACGCAGACGCCATCGGTGACGTCGACGCGGACGCGAGTCATTTCAGAAGTCACATATCCGTCCGGACGTATTCAAAGTCGACTGGCGTTCCCTTGATGCCGCGCTTGGGCGGGGCGATGTAGTTGGCGAATTTCCCCAACTCGTAGATGGGCTTGTTCATGATCGACAGCAAATACAGTTTGTCAGCCGGGCTCGGCAGCCACTCATACTTGCGGCGATTCCACTCGTCGTCGGAGAGCACCCGCCCATCGGGGTCCGTATGAATCTGCGCGAACTGGCCAATGCCGCGGTTGAACCTGCGATGAGGCAGCCGCAGCTGATCGGAGAGGCCGTATTCGGTCAGCGTCTTGTTCCAGCGTGTGACGCCTGACTGGCAGTCATCGACGTACCAATCACGCAACACTTCGTTCATGGCGTTGCGCATCGGCACCTGCTCGCGCTTGATGGCACCGTTGTCGACGACCTCGAGGTCGTAGAGTGTCTCGAGCACCCGGTGCTCAGACCACTTGTCTTCCTGCGCCCGGCCTTTCAGGCCGTTGGCGAAGTAGTTCGCGGCGTTGGTCGATATTTCGTTGCCGTGCAGATCAAGGCTGAGGGAGTACCAGAGATTGATGTGCTTCTGGATGGTCGGGAGATCGATGCCGCCCAACTTCCGAACGTCCTCAGAGAACCCGGCCTCTTTCATCAGCTGTGCGGTTCGCTCCACGATGCGATGGACTCCCGTGTCCCCAACAAACATGTGGTGCGCCTCTTCAGTCAACATGAAGCGGGTCGTACGTGAGAGGGGGTCGAGCGCGCTCTCCGACAGGGATAACAACTGCGACTTGCCGTCTCGGTCGGTGAACATCGTGAACATGAAGAAGTCGAGCCAGGTATCAATCGGCTCGTTAAACGCATCGAGAATGCGCGGCGTGTCTCGGTTACCGCTTTGGCGCGCCAACAGGTCTTCAGCTTCGTCGCGTCCGTCGCGGCCGAAATACGAGTGCAGCAGGTACACCATCGCCCACAAGTGACGTCCTTCTTCGACGTTCACCTGAAACAGGTTGCGCATGTCGTAGAGGCTGGGGCAACGGTGTCCGAGCCAACGCTGCTGCTCGACCGACGCCGGTTCGGTATCCCCCTGCGTCACGATCAGGCGGCGCAGTTGATTCCGGAATTCGCCGGGGACTTCCTGCCAGACCGGCTTGCCAAAAAAGTCACCGAAGCCGATCGTCCGGTTCGACACCTGTTCAGCCAGAAAGATACCCCACCGGTATTCCGGCAACTTCACGTACTCGAAGTGTGCCCAACCAGCCGCGTCCACGCTAATCGCCGTACGCACGTAGATTTCATGAAAGTGCTGAAAGCCCTGCGGGCCCATATCGCGCCACCACTGGATGTAGGCCGGCTGCCAGTGCTCCAGCGCGCGCTGCAGGCGCTTGTTCAGGTGCAGGTCAACGTTATTGGGAATTTTGTCAGCAGAAATCATAAGAGGAGTCCATGGTGAGCCGCCTACGTTCGGTTGTAATCAAACTCTGAACGATCTGACGTGCCATACGCGGTGAGTGCTCCCTTCGGGCCCACGGCGTTCGGCCGCTGAAAGATCCAATTTTGCCACGCCGTCAAGCGACCGAAGATCTTTGTCTCCATCGTTTCAGGCCCCACAAACCGCAGATTGGCCTCCATCCCCGTCAACGCGTCGGGTGACATGGCCGCGCGGCCTTCGACTGCCAATCGGACCTCATCATCCCAGTCGATGTCATCAGGCGCGAACGTGACCAGACCGGCCGCCGCCGCCTCGGCCACATCAAAGGCCCCGTCAAACGCGAGCACCGTGCCCACCTGGTCGGGTGCGCCGTAAAAACGCGCCTGCAACCGTGAGATGCCATTGCTCATCGGCAAGACGCCCGCGTTCATCGGCGAGAGCTGCACGCTGTTGGGTTGGTCTGGATCGTCGAGCATGTAGGACCGGTCAGCAGCCAGAGCCAACTCGAACAGCGACCCCGCAAAGGCGTTGCCGGGCTCGATGACGGCAAAAAAACTGCGCGCTGACAGATCCACGCGCTTGAGCGTCCGCTTGATGAAGTGCGTAATTTCGCGCACCAGCCAGTGGTCGGCGTGGTCGAGCAGCACTTGGTCCGCCTCGAGCACGCGTGCGGCGTCGCCTGACGCCTTGAGAACAATCGTGCCAATCTCCCGCTCATTGACGCGCAGTCGCAGAATCGCGTCATCCAGTTCACGGAACATGCGCAGCGGCCAGAACTGATCGCCTGCGGCCACAATCGCCTCAGGTGTCTGCTCCACCGGCTGTTCCGGCGCGCGCACGGTCAGCGTCGCGACACGTTTGGCACGCTCAAATTCCACGCTGACCGACGAGTAGGCGTAGCCGTCCGCCGTGATGGTCGGACTCAGCGGGCCGAGGGCGATCCCGGGCCCGGCCGAGGGACGATCAGAGGTGCTGGCCAGTTCGAGCGCTCGTTTGGCGATCGCGTCCTTGAACTTGCTGGGCGGCACAACCGCATCGACAAGATTCCATTCCACCGCCCGCTTCCCCTTGACGCCCTCGGCGATCGTGCCAAAGACGTCTGCCAGATCACGGCGAACCTTCCGCTTGTCCACCACCCGGGTCAGCCCCCCCGTGCCTGGCAACACCGCCAGCAGCGGAGTCTCGGGCAGACTGACCGCAGAATTCGAGTCGTCCACCAGCACGATTTCGTCACACGCCAACGCCAATTCATAACCGCCGCCAGCACAGATGCCATTGAGCGCCGCCAGAAACTTGAGGCCTGAGTGGGCACTGGCATCTTCCATCCCGAGACGAGTCTCATTGGTAAACTTGCAGAAATTCACCTTCCAGGCGTGCGAGGACCCGCGCAGCATGAAGATGTTGGCGCCGGCACAAAAAATACGCTCCCGCAGGCTGGTCACCACCACGGTGCGCACTTCAGGATGTTCGAAGCGAATGCGCGTGATGGCGTCAGCCAACTCGATGTCGACGCCAAGGTCGTAGGAGTTCAGCTTCAGCTTGTAACCGGGCACCAGACCGGCATCTTCCTGCACGTCCATTCCCAACGTGGCCACCGGACCATCGAAGGTCAACTTCCAGTGGCGGTATTGGTCAGGATGGGTCTCAAATGAGACCTCGGGCGGAGTGGGTACTGCAGCGTCATTCATGGCCATAAACCTGATCAGGGTATGCGCCCCTCAGCGCGACCGTCAAGGTCGGATATGAAGTATACTGCGCATTAGTGAGTTCTATCTTAAAAGTCCACGCTATGATCGAACACGTAAGCGCACTATATTTCATATCTGCGTCCTTTCATGACCACGTCATCACCACTGCTTGAGGCGCTGGGGCGCCGCGTCAGGCACCATCGGCAGCGGGCGAGCCTGACACTGAGAGCGTTGGCCACCCGCGCGCACCTCTCGCCCCGGTTTCTGATGGATGTGGAAGCGGGACGCGCCAACATCTCTATCCGGCGTCTTGAGGACATCGCGGTCGCGCTGGAGCTGCAGATGGCGGATCTACTCGCCACACCCGACCGCGCGAGGCGCCGTGGCCCTATCGCGCTACTTGGTCTGCGTGGTGCCGGCAAGACGTCAGTCGGACGCCGACTGGCGAAGCGACTCAAGGTGCCGTTTCTGGAACTGGATACGCTGGTGGCCGATCGGGCGGGGCTGGCGCTGGGCGAACTGTTTTCTCTCTACGGCGAGGACTACTACCGGCGGCTTGAGCGTGAAGTGCTGCGCGACCTTCTGGCGACCGTACAGCCGGGCGTGATCGCGGTCGGCGGCGGCCTGGTCACTGTGCCCGAGACCTTCGCCCTGCTGCGTCAGGGTGCCATTACGGTCTGGCTCCGCGCGCGTCCCAGCGACTACTGGAACCGTGTCATCCAGCAGGGCGATCAACGACCGATGAAGGAACACCCGCAGGCGCGGGCAGCCCTTGAGGAATTGATCGCTCGACGCGAGCCGTTGTACCGGCAGTCAGATCTGACGGTGGACACCACTCGCTTGACGGTCACGGCGACCGTCACGCGTCTGGCCGCTGCACTCAACGATGCACGCGCCCTACTCCCCCCCATCTCCCCGCCTACCCCCGGTGGGTGGTAGGATTGGCCGGCTCGCCGAGTTCCCTCGGGAGTTCCAAGGAGAATCGTTATGTTCCAGGTCAGCAAGAAGTTGCGAAACCGTGTGCTGTTCGCAGCCGGTCTCGCCGTCGCTCTGGCTCCATTTGCCGGTGACGTCACTGCGCAGCAGGCGCCTGCCGACACGAATACCCAGACGCTCTTGCATCGGCCCACCGACCCTCGACTGCAGGGGTTCAGTTGGCGGTCAATCGGCCCCACGGGCCAGGGTGGCCGGATCGACGCTCTCGCTGTCGATGAGAAGAATGTCTCAACGT
>JABMNV010000237.1 GCA_013203475.1 Acidobacteriota bacterium | reverse complement strand
GCAATGAGGCAATGAGGCAATGAGGCAATGAGGCAATGCCCTATTGCCCCATTGCCCCATTGCCCCATATGCTCCCCCGGGGGCGCCAGATGAGGAATGGAATGAGTCGGCGTGATTTCATGGCCAGCACAGCGGTGGCTGGTCTGGCTGCTGCGACGGAGCCGCTCGTGGCGGCGTCATATCGGGAGCGCCCTGTGGGGGCGCCGGGAGTTCGAGTGCAAAGCAACGTGCGTCCGGTGGTGGTGTCTTCAGCCAATGGGCATCGGTTCCGCAATGGTGGGACCAAGACGTGTATTGAGACTGCGTACGAAATGATGATGCGGGGCGACGATGTGCTTGACGCGCTGATCGCGGGCGTCAATATCGTCGAGCTCGATCCGGCCGAGTCGAGCGTCGGCTATGGCGGCTTGCCGAACGCCGAAGGCGTGGTGCAACTGGACTCGTCGGTGATGCACGGCCCAAAGAAGCGCGCAGGCGCGGTGGGCGCGATTGAAGGAGTGCGCACACCGTCACTCGTGGCCAAGGCCGTCATGGAGTCCACCGATCACCACTTGATCGTGGGGAAGGACGCGGGGACGTTTGCGCGGAACATGGGCTTCACGATTGAGGACGATCTCAACACCGACCGATCGCGCAAGGCCTGGCTGGAGTGGAAGCGTCGCAGCGACCCTGTGCACTATCTCGATCCCAACCGGAAAGAGGCCGCATTACGTGAGGTGATGTTGAGCATGGTGGACGACGGTCTCGTGGACGAGAACCATATCTACGGCACGATCAACTGCAACGGCGTTAACGCCAACGGAGATATCTGTGGCGTGACGACCACGAGTGGTCTGGCGTGGAAGATCCCTGGACGGGTGGGCGATTCGCCGATCCTGGGCGCGGGACTGTACGTGGATGGCACCGTTGGTGCCGCCGGATCGACCGGGCGCGGTGAGGCGAACCTGTTCGGTCTCTGTTCCATGCTGATTGTCGAAGAGATGCGTCACGGAAAACATCCCAAGGACGCTGGCTTGGAAGCGTGTCGGCGCATCCAGCACAACACGATCGAATCGCGCCTGCTCAATGACCGGGGGCTGCCGAATTTCAACGTGAACTTCTATGTGCTGAACGCCAAAGGCGACTATGCCGGCGTTGCGCTCTATGCACCTGGCGCAGGCAGCCGGTTTGCCGTGTGCGATGAAAAGGGGCCGCGCCTTGAGAGCATCGAGCCTTTGTTGGAGGGCTCCTCGAGATAGCACGAGGTAGTCGGGTGGTCGCGTGCGTTACTGCTTCACAACTCGTGTGAACAAGTCGAGTGGCAGCGCGCGAATCGTGCGGCCGTTGCCGGTCATGTCGGTGGCACGGAAAAGGGAGTTGTAGACCGCTTCCTCAGTCGCGTCCATGGCCGCCTCAAAAAGACCCGACACCATGTCGGTGGTCAGGAATGTGCGTGGCTGTGGCCCGGTGGCTGGCGTGACGCGATTGTCCTCGGTCGTGGAAAACGCGATGGCGAAGTCGCCGCTGCCATTGGAGTACGTCGAACCGGTGCGGGCCAACGCAAAGATCGCACGTGCGGCGAGCCGCTCCAAGTCGCGGGCATCGAGCGGGGCATCGGTGGCGATCACGATCATGCAGGAACCGTCGGCGCTGACCGCTTCTCCTGCGGGGCTGTCGCGGCGACTTGGTGACACCCGTTGCCACACCGGAATTCCGGCGATTGTGAGTCGGCCGCCATAGTTAGTCTGGACCAGCACGCCCACCGTCCACGCAGGGCGCTCGGCCACGCCCGCTTCGTTGCCCACGCGTTGCACCAGACGAGACGACGTGCCAATGCCGCCCTTCCAGCCAAACGCGATGGTGCCCGTCCCCGCGCCCACGGCACCTTCGTCCACTGCACCGCTATGGGCGTCGGTGATCGCGGCGATGACGTGGGCGCGACTCACGGAGAGACTGCGGATGTCGTTGAGTGTGCCGTCGTTGGTCTCTCCGACCAGCGCGTTCACGGACCGCACCGACGTATTGCCCGGCTGCTCCAACGTCCATCGGACGACGGCCTCGACAGCCGTCCCGACCGCCAATGTATTGGTCAAGATGATGGGGGTCTCGATCGTGCCCAACTCCTGGACCTGGGTTGACCCGGCGAGTTTGCCGAATGCGTTTCCCACGAACACCCCGCCCGGTACCTTTTCGCGATACAGGTTCCCCATGTGGGGGAGGATGGCCGTGACGCCAGTGCGAAGAGTGTCGCCGCTGATGAGCGTGGTCTGCCCCACACGCACACCCGCAACGTCGGTGATCGCGTTCAAGGCTCCGGGCGTCCCGGCCCCCGGGGTGATGCCGAGATCCCGGGCGCGTGGGCGCGGCTGCGTTTCTCTGGTTCCGGGGGCTCCGGTGACCCCTGTGGGCACAGCCAACACGGCGCTGACCGAGGCCAGCGCTAGAACCGCGCTGACTGAGGCCAGCATGGGGCCGAAGGCGAGTCGAGTGGGTATCGGTCGCATCACATCTCCTGATGGGCCATAATAGCCGCGGTTTTCCCCAAGGAGTGTCCCAATGAATCAACGGCTCCGTCGACAACTGGTCGGCCTGATGTGTCTGGCGACGTTCGTAGTGGTGTGGTCTTCGTTCCCGCTGAGCGCGCAAGCGCCGGCCAAACGACCCCTCTCCTATGACGCCGTCGATTATTGGCGTTCGATAGGCGGAACCCGCCTCTCCGAGGATGGCCAGTGGTTGGCCTATGCGCTGAGCTCTCAGGGAGAGGACGGGGAACTTGTGGTCCGCAACCTGGCGTCGGGGCAGGAGTTCAAGCACCCGCGGGGCTCGGCACCGGACTTCACGCCGGACGGCAAGTTCGTCGTGTTTACCATCCTGCCGCCAAAGACCGACGACGATGACGATGAAGCGGCCTCTGGGCGAGGGGGACGAGCCGGAGCCGCAGGCGGGGAAGCGGGGGCGGCCGCAGACCGTCCTCGCAATTCGGCCGGCAT
>JABMNV010000236.1 GCA_013203475.1 Acidobacteriota bacterium | reverse complement strand
CTCGACTTCAGCCGTACCAAGCGGCCCCGCCACCACGACACGGACGCGAAATCGCCCTTCGTGATCCAGGACCAGAGCGGCAAACTGAGACGACACGTCACGACGCACCGGCGCCGCGATGACAGTCTGTTCCGACTGAGTTCCATGCAACGGCGACACCGAGACCGTTGCCCGCGTCTCAGGGGCCACCGTGGCCTCGGCACGTGCCGCATGAATGGTCACCCAGAACTGCCCTCCCGCCGAACCATCATCGGTCGTGTCTGGATCGGTCCAGACAGAGAGTTGATACGCGCCCACCAGGTGATTGGACACGATCGGAAACGGCGGGCCCGAGTGCGCAGTCCCAGCCGCCGTCGCCAGAAAGACACCGGTCAGCATCACGACCGAACGGCGCACGATTCGTCGCATCATCCGCCGAAGCCCAGTCCTCTCATGTCCATGGGCTGGAACAGTATCCAGATCGCGGCCGCCGTCAGCGCGCACGTGGTGATGGCCCAGGGGGCCGTGGCGCGCGCCGCACGGTCCGGGTGATCGCGCTGCGAAATCAGTGACATTACGGCAAGCGATCCCAGGGTTCCCAGCAAGACGAGACCGAGTTGGATCGGCAGGACATTCCCCGGTCGCATGCCCGCCCACCCCCACATGGGTTCGCCGAGCGCCGGCCATCCCATCATGTCGATGACCGCACTCTGGGTGACCGGGACAACGACGATCAGCCCGGTCAGGAGATGAAACCCATAGTGCGCGGCCCACATGCCGACACCCAACGGTACCAGTCCGAACGCATATCGCTTGACGACAGTGCGAATCGACTCCGTGGTGTCGCCCACGAACCAGCGGCCGATGGCCGCAGTGGTCCCGAGCAGCACACATGGAACAGCGAGGAGGATGAGCACGAACATCGCGCCAAGGACCAGAAACTCGGACGTGCTGCCGATCACGCTCGCGAGCCAGCGCTCCATGAACCTGACGGGGGCAATCATCCCAAGCGCGTTCATCATCGCGCCAAAGACGAACAGGATTGAGAGGATCGCGAGATCGGGTCGATCGACGAGCCGGCCGATGCCCGACCGGCGCCGGGGATCGACGAGTTCGAGTGCCGGGAGTCGCGTTGTCAGCGCGACGTTGTCGTGAGGGCACGCCTGCACGCAATCCAGACAAAACGTGCAGTCGATGTTGCCGATCTTCGCGGGCAGGTACAGGCCGAGTTCGCAGCCGCGCTGCACCATCTGTCGTGGCTCCTCAGGCGAATACCGTCCGCGGATGCAATCCGATGTGCGGCACGAGGTGCAGGTCGCCTGCGACCGTACGCGTAGTTCCAGTGGCGACATCACGGACGCGATGAACGTGAACTGTCCGATTGGGCAGATGTGCTTGCAGAACGTCGCCCCCTTGAAGACGAGGTCGATCACGAGCGCCGCCGCAAAATACGTGAGGACAAGATACCCAGTCGCGCGCGGAAGCGCCCAGAGATCGAACAGCTCGTAGCAGAACAGGACGGCGACAAACAGTGCGATCGAGATCCCCTTGCCACGAAGGACCGCCGGCCAGTGTCGCGATGGCGCATGCGCGCGTCGGCCCCAGTCGCGCACTCGCACGAACGGGCAGCCCGCGCAAAAGAAGTTGCCGGCGGCAAGCAGGGCGACGACAAGCAACCCGCGGTAGTGGACCCACACGAGGACGGTTGACAGATTGTCAGAGGCGACCTGCTGGCCAAACAGCCCGTGCAGCACCACCACAATGGCGGCCAGCAGCAGCACGAGTTGCAGCGATGTTCGTGCGTGACGCCACCGAAGGAGCGGGCCGATCAGCGGCCAACGGAGCAGGTCCACGTGCGTCATGGGCGACCCGCGCGCGAACAGCTCGCCGTGCACGTCACTCCTGAGAGCCGACCAACAGGCCGCCGACGCGGCGGCGAAGGCGTTGGCCATCGCGCAGGGATCCCGTGACCGACAGGTCCCACGCGCCGGCCATCGTGAACGTCAGGCGTGTCACATAGACTCCGGGGCCGTGCTCACGCGCCGGTTCGATGAGCGGTGCCATACCTGGATGCTGCATCCGGCCTTCAACCTGCAGGGTCGCGCCAGGAAGGGGACGACGCGATCGATCGAGGAGTGTGAACTCGCCGACTGATTCGCGGTCAACCAGCGGCACCGCCGGCGCCATCTTCCATTCAATGACGACGTCGTAGTCGGTCGCCGCGGAAGGCCGGTGGCAGCTGGTCATCAGGAGTACGGCAGGCAGCAAGGCGCCAAACGCGGCCGCGCGGCTGGTCAACGGTGCACGTCCACGGGTCGTGCACCGTCCGTCGTTGTCAGGCCGTGATGGTGGTGCGATGCCACGCGCATGTGCACTTCCGCGCCACTGGCGCCTGTCCAAACATGTGGTACGCCATAGCGACCACCATGGGGACGAAGACGATGCTGTTGTAGAAGAGGTGGAGTTCTACGCGTGGAATCCAGAGCTGAATGAGGCTCGTCGCCACCGGACGGTCAAAGAGATTCTGTCCGAAGGCTACCTGACCGAGCAGGAGACCGTGCTCGATGTGATGGAAAAACTGAATGACGAGCGCAATCATCCACCAACGTTTTTCCATGGGTTCGGTGAAGCCCCTGCGCAAGACGATCAGGCCAATGAGCATCACCAGCGCATATCCATAGTGGAGCGTCTCCGACGTGACCACCCACGGAAAGAACTGACCGATCACCCCACGCGATGCGGGTATCGGCCACCCAAGGACATAGATCTGGGACGCCTGCGTCAGGTGCTCCGCCCAATGCGCGAGGACAATCACCATGAACCAACGCAGGCCCAGTTCGTGCCACTCCCCGTTCAGGCGGTCTCGAAAGGACGTGTTCCCTGCCGGTGGGGCTGTGGCTACTGTATACATGACCATGTTTCCTCGTGGGCCGGTGCCATAGCGTAACTGAATCCAATTTCGGTTGTCCATGTGCCGATGCCCCGGACTAACGGCGCTGGGCCTGATCGGCCTTCACGAGTTCGGCGCAGAAGTTGACCTTGCGGACGCCGCCCTCCCGCGCGGGTGTCCCGTAGGGCGCCGTGCCCGAATAGTGCTCGTAGTTTCCGCACGCGCGCGATCGACTGTTCCAAGAATCTGTTCCGGCCACCTGGGCGCCTGTAATGTCGACAGCAGCGTTTCCACCCAGAGCAGATCGTCAATCCGGTGGGTTGAGGTGTAGCGCCGGTCCGGGTCTTTCAGCTCGACCCTGGCGCTCACGCCCCAGGATTTGGTCCCGTTGCGGCCCAGCGGCGGCCTGATCGCAGCCACCGACTGCACCCAGTCGAAATCGTGCGTGTACCACAGCGACGGGTAGCTCACTGGGCCGCTGTTTGGATTCACGTTCTTGTAATCGAGCGGCGCAAACATGCCGTTCACGCCGCGCCCAAGGGCAGCCGTTCGTCCAAAGGACTCTTTGGTCAGGTAGGTGTGGTTGATGTTCTCGTTGATGCCGCCTTTGATCAGACCGCTGTTGAGATACCGCTTCAGCTGCGCGCGCAGCTTCTTCTTGCCAACGACTGAACACCTGCCGTCTTCGCCCAAGGCGAACACACGCGCGCAAAAGCGTTCGAACCGCGATGGGATGATGGACGTCACGATCAGCGAGTTCACCAGGTCGCCAGACCACTGCTCGAATCCCCAGAAGCTCGGCCGCCGTCGATCCGAATCGCCGTGCCCTTGTACATGAGTTCCTCGCGGCGGTTGTCAAATTTGCTGGCGCCGCCCCGGCGGTGATCGGGCGACGAGATCCGGTCCGCACTTGCGCGTGTACCAGTGATTGAGTGATAATGGTCGGCCTGCCTCTGGCCTATTTTCACGCGTTCGGTCGGGGCCGCGTTTCAACGTTCGGTGATAGGACGCATCCGTGTGACCTCTAACTGTGACGGTCGTGATCGTCGGCGTGGTTATTTGAAATATGGCTTATTTCGCAATGCAGTATCAGGTGCTTTTTCACGACACGATGGCGTACGGCACCCACCACCATACGGTTAATGTGAAATTTCAGAACATTGCCAGGGAAACGCTGCTCTTCCAAAGCAACTCGAACGTGGAAGGCGCCTGGGTCGAGCAACTGAAGGACATCGTCATGCTCACGCGGGAGGCCTACAGCTTGAACCTGGAGCCCGTGCCGTTGGGCGGCAAGGTGGCCATCCTGATGACCTACGAAGAACCGACGCGCAGCACCGTCCGGCTGTGCTTCCGTGTCATGGACCACACAGGCAAGCCGGTCTCCTGCGGCTATCAGGTGATGGTGCTGGTGCACAAGGACACGCACCTCCTGGTACCGGCGCCCGCGCTCCTCACACAATATCTTGACGTCTCGAACGGGAGGAACATCATCGAGCCGCTCAACGGTCCGTCCTTCGCCGAACGACTGAAGACCGGCAGCCTGGCGGTCAAGCAGATTTTTCCGGAGGGTGTTCGACAGATCGGTAGTAAAATCGCCTGCGGCAACCGCGAGGACTCCTATCCGCGCCTCATTGACGAAGCCCTGGTCGAATATCCGCTTTGACGCGCGTGTCCGTGTCGAAGTCAGCACCGCTCCGTTGAACGGGCAAGGAGATAAATGCCAGTCGATTTACACAACAAGCGCAATTCCGACCATCAATACGACGTTGTCGTGCTCGGCACCGGACTGGGCGGTGCCATGCTTGGCGCCATCCTGGCCAGGAACAAGCTCGACGTCCTGATGATCGACTCCGAGACGCATCCACGGTTCACGATCGGCGAGGCCACAACGCCAGACACCAATTTCCGCTTGAAGCTCCTTGGGCTGAAATACGATGTATCGGAGATTGCTGACCTCGGCGCCTTCCACGACTTGCGTGATCGCGTGGGGCCGTCCTCCGGGATCAAGCGGGCATTCAGCTTTCTCTACCAGCGCGAGGGCGTCAACCAGAACCCTGCCGAGTCACACCAATATCCAACCCTCGCGCCTCCCATGGGGCCCGACGCGCATTTCTTCCGGCAGGACACCGACGCCTTCATGATGGCGACCGCCGTGGGCTACGGCGCCCACGTCCGTCAGCAGACCCGCGTCGCCGAAGTGGATATCACAGACGACGGCGTGCGTCTGGTCACTGAGAAGAAGGAAACGTTCCGAGCCAAGTACCTGGTGGACGGCACAGGGATGCGTTCCGTGCTCGCCCAGAAGTTCGACCTGCGTGACGGTTCTTGTGCGTGCACGTGTTCCGGCGTCGCTCAGCGCAAGGCCTGCACCACCCCCTGCGTTGGCAAACAATTCCGCACAAACTCGCGCGCCATCTTCACGCATATGGTAGGCGTCAGGCTGTACGACCAGGTGGGTTCAGCTCCAGCGGCGCACGGCCACAAGTATCCCCTCTCGCAAAGCACGCTCCACCACGTCTTTGAAGGCGGCTGGTTCTGGGTGATCCCATTCAACAACCACGCCGACAGCACGAATCCGCTGTGTAGCGTCGGGCTCGTGCTGAATCGGGATGTCCATCCGGAGAGCGGCATGGATCCGGAGGAGGAATTCTGGTCGCACGTCCGGAAGTATCCGGGCATGCTCGATCAATTCGAAGGGGCCAAGGCCGTCCGTAGCTGGACCTCGTCTGGCAGGATGCAGTACGGATCCAAATCGATCACGGGCCATCGTTATTGCCTGCTGGCGCACGCGGGATTCTTCATCGATCCGCTGTACTCCACCGGGCTCGCGTTGACGACGGCGATGGTTGACCTGGTCAGTGAGCAGTTGCTCGCCTCGTTCTCGACCAATGACTTCTCGCCACGGGCATTCCAGCGCCTGAACGAGTTCTTTGACCGCAACATCCAGTACGCCGATTCAGTCGTCGCATCGTCATTCGTCTCGTTCCGCGACTATGACCTGTGGGATGCGTGGTTCCGCGTGTGGGTGCTCGGGCTGTTCATCGGGACCGCTGTCAACGCCACGATCTATCTCAAGTACCTCGAGACCAAAGACAAGAAGGTGCTCGACAACTCCGTCCGCGAACCCAACGACATGATCCTGGGGGGGCGCTATCCGGAATTCCAGAAGTTGTTCCATGAGGCGTTGAGCAACATGGACCAGGTGCGTGATGGTCTGCTCGCTCCGGCAGAAGCTGCGAAACGGATTCGCGCGAGCTTCAAGGGCATCAAGTACCTGCCCGGCTACTGGCGCTGGGATGACCCGTCAGTCCGCACGACTCCGGCCTTCACGGTGTGGGGCATGACCAGGATGTACTTCTGGTTCGCCCTGTTCTCCCCCAAGCACCTGCGCCAGCCGCTGTTTGACTGGAGTTCCGTCACGGCCTATCGCTACATTTTCAACGCCATGCTGAAGAGCAATCGACTGGCCCGGCGCCGACGGTTTTCCTATATTCGCGACGTCCTCAAGGCATGGAATCTCGATTGGAAGTCCGCGTCCAAGATTGGATGAACATGCCGGCCGGGCGGTGGCGATGGCTGAGTGGGGGTGGAGTACATGGCGGGCAAGGTAGTGTTCGTGTTTCCGGGGCAGGGGTCGTACGACGTGGAGCTGCTGCGCCGCCTGTATGCCACGCGCAGAGGACTGCGTCCGCTCTTCTACGCGGCAGATCAGGCCGCCGGGGATATTCTCGGGGAGACCTTTCTCCCGATGGTCCTCGGCGATGGAACGCGGCAGTCGAGTAGCCGGGACCTCGACCAGCTCGGGATCTACCTCGCCGGTGTTGCGACGGCGCAGTTGTGGATCGAGCGCGGACTCCTGCCGGATGGTCTGCTGGGACACAGTTTCGGTGAGCTCGCCGCATTCGCGACCGCGGGTCTTTTCAGCTTCGACGACGGCGCGCGGATGGTGTGTCAGCGCGTGTTGAGCCTGCGCGAGGGCGCGGCTGCTGGAAGAATGGCCGCCGTCTCCACCGGCGCCGCGCGTGTGCAGGCGATGCTCAGTCAGTTTGCGGTCGCATCGGTCATCTCTGTCATCAATCATCCGGATCAGACGGTCGTCTCAGGTCCGGAGAGTGAACTCGCCGATCTCCGTCTTCGGTTCGCCGGCCAGGCGGTGTCGGTCACCCAGCTGCAGAGCCAGTACCCGTTCCATTCGCCCCTGCTCGCTGGAGCCAGCCGAGCCTTCCGCATCGCGCTTCGCGGCCACCGGTTCGCCCATCCGCGATACCCCGTCATGGTGGGAACCGATCAGACGTGGGTGGGCAGCGAGACCGACGTGCCCGATGTCATGGCTCGTCAGCTGGTCACGCCGCTCAATTTCGACGCACTCGTGCAGCGGTGCGCCTCCGCAGGGTATTCGCGGTTCGTTGAGTGTGGCGCCGGCACGGTCGTGACCAAGATCATCGGTCGTGTGTTGCGCTCGAACCCCGTGCTCCACGACGCGTGGGCGACGTTTCCGGTGCCCAGCGATGTGAACGAGCGGCTGGCGGAGATCGAGCGCCGCATGTCTGGCGCGCCGGAGCCAGCACACGCTCGTCCGACACCGACGGCCATCGCTCCAGTCACCTCACCCAGCGTTGCGACCACACCGATCCCCGCGACGGAGGTCGCCGACGCGCCGGCACTGACCGAACCCATCGCCATTGTCGGGATGGGGTGCGTGCTCCCAGGCGGCGCGGACAGTCCAGAGCAATTCTGGAAGAACATTGCGGCGGGAATCAGTGGGATCGTCGATCTCGCAGCGAGCGTGCCGCACGCACGGGAGGATTTCGTTGGTGGAGATGCCACCGGGCCTGTGCCGAAGGTCGTGTCCGACAAGACGTACACGCTCCTGAACGGGAGCGTGGTGCGGGTGCAGTTCGACGCGGCACTGCTCTCCGGTCGATACTCGGAAGAGGAATTCGCCGGCCTGACCAAGGGCCAGCAGATGTTGGCGACCTCGATGGCCCAGGCCGACGCGTCCGTCACGCAGCCCACTGATCGCAGTCGAGTGCAGTGCATCCTCGGCTCGACCGCGGACGGCGTGGCGGAGCTCGACGAAGCGCATTTTTCATCGAGTGTGCGTGAGGCCCTCGGACAGGTCGACGTGACGGCGTCAGACGCCCGGGGATTTTCCCGGGCGCTTGGTGGCGGGCTCCCAGGCTGGCAGCGAAACCCGGACGACTTCAAGCCCCACGACTTGTACGCGGCGGTCGCCACCAGGTGCGCAGGTGTGTCCGCGGAGCAGACCTATCTGGTCGATTCGGCGTGCTCGTCATCGCTGTACTCGTTGGCACTTGGTGCCCGGGCCCTGCGCACCGGCGACGCCGACATGGTGTACGCGGGCGGAGTCTTTGCGCCGGGGCCCGCGAACAACAATCTGTTCGCGCAGTTTCGTGGTCTCACACCCAATGAGAGTCGGCCGTTCGATGCCAAAGCAGACGGAGTGGTGTTTGGAGACGGCGCCGGCGTCGTCGTCCTCAAGCGCCTGACCGATGCGCTCGATTCGGGCGACACCATCGTGGCCGTCGTGCGCTCCGAGGGATTCTCGAGCGACGGCAAGAGCCCATCGATCAATGTGCCCCAGGCGGAGGGCCAGGCGGCGGCCGTGCAGGTGGCGTACACGCGCGCCGCACTCGACACCAGATCGATCCAGTACATCGAGGCCCACGCCACAGCGACCCCTGTCGGTGATGCTGTGGAATTCAAGGCGCTGAGGCGCGCGTTCCCCTCGACCAATCAGACCGAGCGGATGCTTGGCAGCGTGAAGTCACTGATTGGTCACACCGGCTGGACCTCGGGTGTCGCATCCGTCATCAAGATTTGCAAGTCCCTGGAGCATCAGACGATTCCTCGTCAGTTCGGCTATTCGAGCCCCAACGCCCAGATCGATGTGGCGGATTCGGGTTTCATCATCAACGTCACGGACGCGCGTTGGGCCGACAACCACGGCGGCATTCCGAGGCGCGCCGCCGTCAGCAGTTTCGGTTTCGGCGGCACCAACGCGCACGTCGTCCTCGAGGAGTACCGCGAGTCGTATCATCGCCAGGTCGCCGCTTCGTTTCGCGGTCGATCGGCCGCGGTGCCAGACGTGGTCATCGTCGCAGCAGAGGGATTGTTTCCGGAGAACGGGGTTGCCTTCGACCGCCGGCAATTCCGGATGCCGAAAAAACGAATGGTCCTTCCCGACGTGGCGGAGCACATGGACGCCACTCAGTATCTGGCCACGATGGCTGCGGAGCTGGTGGCAGGGAACATGCCGGCCGACACGCTGAGGAACGGAGCGGTGAGGATTGGTGTGGCGCTTGGCCTCGAAGCCAAGACCGAGCGTGGCGTGCGCGCGAACGAACGAGTGTTCCTCGACCGTCTTGGCCGCATCGTAAAAGCGAGCAAGTCGGCGAACCGTGTGTATCTCGGCGTCCGACAGCAGATTCTCGCGACCGTCATCCCGTCCGGGCCATACACGCTGCCGGGACTGATGCCGAACGTCGCCGCCAGCCGAATCACCCACACCTTCGACTGGCACGGTCCGAACATCGTCGTGGACCGTGGCGTCGCCTCGCTCCCGGAAGCGATCCGTATCGGCATGAAGTTCGTGCAGGCCGGTGACTGCGAAGTGGTGCTCGCCGGTGGCGTCCACGCATGGGTGGGCCACGAACGGCAGGATCAGGAAGGGGTGGCACTGCTCGCGATCGCCACCGCGGACACTGCGGCGAAATTCAAGTTGCCCGTCCTGGCCCGTATCGAGTGCGGTCAGCCATCGCCGCACGCGGTGCAGGTCGCGCTCGACGACGGTGGCCGGAGGCGCGCGGCCACAGGTGCACAGCAGTTGCTGACAGCGGTGCGTGAGGTGGGCCAGCGATCGACGGAGATGGCGCTCACATGGAAGGGGCACACAATCATGACCCTGGTGCCGCCCGATCGGCCGCGCGTGGCGGTTCAGCCGCCCACCGTCGCCCAACCCGCCGCGCCGGGTGCAGGCAGTCATGCCTACGTTCAGGGAACGCCAATCACGAGCTACAGTCCTCTCCTGGTGGAGACCGTTGCGCTTCCGCCGTCGGAATTGTCCGGTCGGGCCTATCTGTTCCTCATCGATCAAGCGGAGGCGTGGCACAGCGTCGAACAGTCAGGCGTCTTGCGTGGCCTCACCTACGTCGTCGCCACACCGGCTGGAATTGGAATACCAGCGGCGTACGAAATCGACGTTTCGACGGAAGAGGCTCTACGCGAAGGGGTATCGCAACTCAAGAGTGTGGCGTTCGATACGATCGTCGCCGTCAAGCAACTGACCGGCAGCGCTGACGACGAGCTGTTGTCGGGGTCGTTCTCGCGGACGCGGGCGTTGCTCGACGTGCTGTTCGGTGTGGCGCGCGACCGGTACGACGACATCGCGCAGCGCCGGTGCTCGTTGGCCACGGTGTGCGTCGGTGCCGTGCAAGATGGCATCCTCAGTCCCTACACCGGTCTGTTCGCGGGCTTCATCAAGTCCCTGGCGCGCGAGCTGCCGGACGCCAATTGCAAGGCCGTAGCCACCGACGAAGTGGACGTCGGGCAGGCGCTACTTCGCGTCGCCGCCGAGCTCGAGGCTCACGACAGGATCGCCGAAGTGGCGTATCAGCAGACGACGCGGTGGCGATACGTGTTAACCAAGAGCGAGCCCCTGCATCGCGAAGGGGCTCCCTGGCTGGGACCGGGTGCCGTTGTGCTCGCCACGGGCGGCGGTCGCGGCGTCACCGCAGTGCTGGCTGAGTATCTGGTTGAGCACGGTTGCACCGTGGTGGCACTGGGTCGTACGGACCCGGCTGATCTGCCTGACGACCTGCGAAGCATGGATGAGGCGGCGTTCCAGGCGCACGAATCCAGATTTTACGTGGACGAAAGGGCCCGGGACAGCAGCAGGAAGATGCCGGAGTTGAAGAGGCTCTACGAGCGGTACCAGGCGTCGAATGAGCTGGCCTCGGTCATCCGTCGAACTTCATCAGCCTCAGGTAAATACGAGTACGTCCGGTGCGACATCAACAGTCGCGAATCGATCGATGCGGTGATCGATGGCGTGCTGTCGCGACACGGGCGCCTCGACATGGTGATGCACGGGGCCGGCGTCCAGGTTTCCAAGGCTCTGCCCCGAAAGACGCTCAGTGATTTTCAGCGGATTGTCACGACCAAGCTGGCGAGTCTTGGCCACATCTATCAGGCGTGTCAGACACGCGGGCTCGAGCACCTGCATTTTCACCTGCTGACGTCCGCGTTCAGCTATTTCGGCAACGATGGCCAGCCCGACTACGGGGCCGCGAACGAGGCGATGAATCGTTTGGCCGATCGGCTCAATCGGAAGAACCCGAAAGCGCACTGGTCGAGCTTCGCCTGGCTGGGCTGGGCCGGCATCGGCATGACCCGCGGCAGCGAGTACGCCGCACTGGCCGCCAATCGCCGCCTGCGCGGCGTGACGCGCGACGAAGGCCAGCAACTCTTTGCCGATGTGATCGCCGGTCCGCCTGCAGCGGCCACGACGGTGATCGTGGCGGACGGGGAGGCCGCGTTCTATCGTCCTGAGTTTGATGCGCCGCCAGTGCTCGCGCCAGCCCCGCCGGCGCCATCGCCCGCTCTCACGGAGACCACCGAGTGGATCGTCGGACCCGAGACCATGCCGTTTCTGTCGGACCATCTTGTGCGCGGGGTGCCGACCGTGCCCGGCGCGTTCCTGATCGCCATGGCCGGCGACGCCGCGTTGAAGCGGTGCCCTCATCTGAAGATTCAGCAGTTCGAGCGGACGCGTTTCCTCCGCCTGGTGCGCGCGCACGGCGATTGCCCGGCGACCGTCCGGACGATGGCGACCGTGGTGGAGTCCGGCGCCGACGAGACCGTCGTCCAGGTCCAGATCGTCATGGACTTCATTCACAAGACCGGCCGTGTGCTTGGTGAGAACCTGCTCCATACCGAAATCTATGTGCGTATGGCCGACGCCGTGCGCCCACCAACGGGGTTGGCACTGGTCCCGTTGCGCGGGCAGGAGACGTGTCTTCCGGATCCGTACGTCATGGCCGGATCGCCCGTGCAACTCGACGGCGCGTTTCGGGCGATGCAAGAGGTCGGCGTATCGGAGGTGGAGCGTCGCGCGCACTACCAGCTTCCGGAGGCGACGCGGCACGCATCGGCCTTCGACCACCTGATTCCCCGGATCATCATGGTGGACGCCTTCTGGCGCTTTGGTACGGTGCGCGTCTGCGAGAGCGGCGGCCTCGGTGTGTACGTGCCGGAGCGATGCGACGTCATGAGGGTCTATTTCGACTACGACCAGCACGGGCCGGATGCGCTCCGTGGACCGATCACGTTCTCGGGTGCGAATCCCCGCGCTGAGGGGGATGTGCTGCACGTCGGACCGATCACGGCTTTCAACGCCGACGGGCACGCGTTGCTGAGAGTCGAGGGCGGCCTGTGCCGGAAGTTCGGCGAGGTCGAGTGGCCGTGAGTCGCCTCGTCATCATCGATCGGGACGCGATGCCGGTGGAGTCATGGGTGTCGCTGCTCTCCATTCGCGAACACGCCGAAGTGCTGACGTACAGCCAGGCCAGGCGCCAGCGATCGGTGGCGAGCCGGGTGCTGGTGAAGTACCTGACGGTCAGCGACGACAGCTCGGCGTTTCGCGAGGTGGGTGCCGACCACATCAACCGCGTGTCTCCCGACGAGCTGGCTTCGGTGGAAGTGTTGTCGGGTTCCGCGCGGATGCGACGAGCCTCGACCGTCTCCAGGGCCGGCAGTCTGGTACCTGATCACGCGGTGTCGGCGGCGCATTGTGGAAAGTACACTGCGGCCGCGCAGAGTCCAGGGCGCATGGGAATCGATCTCGAACGAATTGAAACACGGCGACCGGAGTTCTACCAGCAGATGTTCTCGTCCGATGATCGCGACTGGGCAGAGGGGCAGGCCCGCAGCGAGGGCGCGTCCCGCGATGCCGCGTTCACGCTCCTCTGGTGCGTGAAGGAGGCGTATCTGAAGGCCTCTGGTCATTCCGGCCTGAGCGTGTGGAATTTCTCTCGATGGTCCGTGCGCCTTGGCCAAGGCGTTTCTCCCATCCTCCAGCTGCACCCCACGGCCACGGCGGTCGCTGTGGCGGGCGGCATCGACTCTGAGAAAGGCGCACAGCGCTTCGGATTGAACGCGCGACGCCTAGGAGATATGCTACTGGTCGCTGTGCAGTGCTGGACGGACAGCGACGAGACCGGCAAAGGAGTGTTATGACCAGCGTACAGACTGAGGTCCGCGATGTCTTCGCGGAAGTGACCCGCTATCCCGTCGACGTCCTCGATCTCAATGCCAATCTGGAAGAGGACCTGGGGATTGATTCCGTCAAACTGGGTGAGGTGTTTTCCGTGCTCCGTGAGCGGTTTCGCTTTCCCGCAGACGTGGATATTCCGCAAGAGCATCTGAGCACCAT
>JABMNV010000235.1 GCA_013203475.1 Acidobacteriota bacterium | reverse complement strand
TTCTGGGCCAGCCCCTCAACGATGGCCGTCTTGCCCACACCGGGCTCGCCGATGAGCACCACGTTGTTCTTGGTGCGGCGGCACAGCACCTGCTGCACGCGCTCCACTTCTGGCCCACGTCCCACCAGTGGGTCAAGATGATGGCGCGCAGCCGCGTCCGTCAAATCGCGGCTGAACTCTGCCAGCAGCGGTGTTTCTTTCGGACGCACGGGCGCGGTCTTCTCATTGAGTAGCTGCACGATGTCATCGCGCACGCTGGCCAGCCGCATCCCCTTCTCGAAGAGAATGGACGAGGCCACAGACTCCTCTTCGCGGAGCAGCCCCAGCAACAGGTGTTCGGTGCCAATGTACGTATGCAGCAGCTGATCGGCCTCTTCCGCCGAAAACTGCAAGGCTCGCTTCGTCTCAGGACTGAAAGGAATCTCCACCGACGTGGAGGCTTTCTCGCGAAACACCGAGCGCCCCTCGATTTCCTTTCGGATACTCTCCAGAGACAGGTGCGACCGCGCGAAGATTCGACTCGTCAGCCCCTTGCCCTCGCGAATCAGGCCCAACAAGAGGTGCTCAGTCTCAATCGCCATACTGCCGAGCTGCGTCGCTTCGTACCGGGCAAAGAACAGCACACGACGTGCGCGTTCCGTGTAGCGTTCAAACATCCGCCTCAATTATACGGGATCAGGCGGGCGTGAGCCGCCCCTCTTCGAGGCGCAAGATTCGGTCGCACGCCGCCGCCAAGGACGGGTTATGCGTGGCAATCAGTGATGTCAACCCGTATTCGGCGTGCATGTCCCGCAACAGGCGATGCAGGTCCGCGGCCGTCGCTTCATCGAGGTTCCCGGTCGGCTCATCAGCCAGGATGAGCGACGGCCGAGCCACCAGGGCGCGTGCGATCGCCACCCGCTGCTGCTCCCCGCCAGACAGGGCCGACGGACGATGCGACGCCCGGTTCGACAGGCCCACACGGTCGAGCAGTGTCTGAGCCCTCTGCTGACGCTCCGCGGCCGCCGTACCGGCGATCCGCAGGGGCATTTCGACATTCTCAAGGGCGGTGAATTCTGGCAGCAAGTGGTGGAACTGAAACACAAAACCGACATGCCGATTCCTGAAGCGCACCCGGGCCTCGTCGGTCAGCGCATGTATCTGCGTCTCCCCCAGGTAGATGGAACCGGCATCAAAGGCGTCGAGTCCGCCAAGGACGTGCAACAACGTGCTCTTGCCCACCCCGGACGCGCCAATAATGGCCACCATCTCGCCCGGCTGTACGTCGAGATCCACACTGCGAAGCACGTCGATTTGCTTCGACCCGCTGAGATAGGATTTGGCGACGCCGCGTGCCTCGATGCCTCGCATGGTCACTGATACCGCAGTGCTTCGGCCGGATCGAGCGCCGCCGCACGCTTGGAAGGGTAGATGGTCGCCGCCAGGCACACGGCCATCGCGGCGCCGACAATCACGGCCACATCCAACGGTTCCACCTGAAACCGCAGGTAGGTGATCTGATACACGTCACCGGGCAACTCAAAGAGGCGATACCGCTCAGAAACCCAACACACCAGCAGTCCCAGCGCGGCCCCCAACGACGTTCCCACGGCTCCGATCGTCGCCCCCTGCAAGATAAAAATTCGTCGAATCGCCGAGGCCGGAGCCCCCATCGTCCGCAAAATGCCGATGTCACGGCTCTTCTCCATCACCAGGAGAATCAACGACGCCACGATGTTCAATGCGGCCACCATCACAATGAGCCCGATGGTGAGCGAAATGGCGACCTTCTCGAGCCAGAGGGCCGAGTAGAGCGACGCGTTGAGCTGCGTCCAGTCCTCAGCGACGTACGTCGGACCAAGGGCGATCTGCAATCGCTCGGCGATCGCGGGCGCATCCTCCAGACGTCTGACTTTGAGCTGCATCGCGTCCGGGCCTGGCTGATTGAGAAACTCCGCCGCGATCGACAGCGGAATCAGTCCGTAGTTGGCGTCGAATTCGTAGAACCCCAGCTTGAACATCCCGACGACCCGAAACAGTCGAAATCGAGGCTGCGCGCCGATCGGCGTCAGCACCGCTTCCGACGTGATGACCTGCACGGAATCTCCTACCCGTGCCCCCAGTCGCTTGGCCAGATCCTCACCGAGCAGAATCGGATCATTGAGCGGCATCTCGTCCGGCCCAACCTCGGGCGGCGCGACGAGCGCGTCCAGAGTCCCCGCCACGATCGACGACCCAAGGTCCGTCACTTCGACCTCCAGGGTGGGATCGATCCCCTTGAGCTGCATGAACTCGTTTCGGCCAGCCAGACTCACCATCGCCTGACCAAGCACGACCGGAGCCACGCCGACCACGCCGTCGATGCGCATCTTCATCGCCTCAGCCACGATATCGAGCAGCCCACCGTCGCTGGTCTTGTACACATTGATATGTGCGGTCGCGCCCACAATCCGATCGCGCAATTCCCCCTGAACCCCGGTCATCAGCGCCGTGGCAATGATCAGGGCCATCACGCCCACGCCCACGCCGAGAATCGACACGAGCGAGATCAACGAGATAAACGCTTGTCTCCGACGCGCCGTCAGGTAGCGCAGAGCGATGAACCAGGAAAAAGACATGGGGGTTTATTAATCGCTAATCGCTAATCGTTAATCGCTAATCGCTAATCGCTAATCTGGAATCTGGAATTGCCTCATTGC
>JABMNV010000234.1 GCA_013203475.1 Acidobacteriota bacterium | reverse complement strand
CTGGGTGCTGGGTGCTGGGTGCTGGGTGCTGGGTGCTGCTCTACTGGTCGTCGGCGAGTTTTAGGGCGCCGACGATGGCCGTGCCGAGCACGGCCAGGGCGCCGACGACGAGTAGCGCCACTCTGCCCCATCCGGCCGCTGGTGACCATGTGGGCATTTCGACCGACAACGACGCCATCGTCGGCATCGCGGGGAATGCGGCGCGGGCAGACTGCCACAGGTCCTGATACCAGGCCACACCTGGACCGATCCACACAATGGCCACGGCCAACACGGTAGCGGCCAGCACCTGGGCCAGCCACACTGGCCGCGATGCGGCCCGAGCCGCCGACTCACGTGCCCTTCGCTGCGCCCGATACCAAACCACTGACGCATCAGGCGGGTGCGGCACCAGCCCTTCGGCACCCCACTCCCGCACGGCGTCAGCCACCGCGGCCAGTTGGGTGCATGACGCACAGTCGGTCACATGCGTCCGCAGCGCCACATCCGCGCGATCGGGCCACTGGCCGATCGCCACCAGATCCAGCACATCCCGCTCATGCGAGCATCCGCTCATGTTCATGATGACGCTCCCTGGCGACGGGCGCCCGGTGCGCCTCCGAGGGCCGAGACGAGTTTTTGCCTGGCGCGACTCAGCAGCGCCTTCATGCTCGACGGTCGCACGCCAACCAACTGGGCAATCTCGTCGTGCGACACCCCCTGCGCATAGGCCAGCCACAACATCGCGCGATCGCGCGGCTTGAGTCGTGCCATCGCGCGCGACACATCCAGACTCCGGTCCAGCCGGTCGACGTGCCGTTCGTCACCGGTCAGCTCCGGCAGCCCTTCCTGTGAGAGAGGCCTGGGCTGCGTCCGCTGGCGCCTGGCCCCGTCACGCAGGACATTGGTGGCGATCTGGAACAGGTAGTGCCGCCGATGGGATTCGGTTTCGAGGGCGGCCTCTGCCCGCAGGAACCGGTAATAACACTCCTGGAGCAGATCGTCGGCCAGCTGCCGGTCGCTGGTCATCCGCGCCAGATAGGCCCACACCATTCGAGACGTGCGTTCATAAAAGCCTCGGAACGCATCTTCGTCCATCTGAAATGACACGTCAGCAACGGCTTCAACTGTCGCAGCAGCATCAATGGTGGTGTCGCGAATACTCATACCTTTGGCTCGTCGAGAAGACCCATTCTGCCAGATATGACGTAGGAAGCGCCGGACGAGATCACAAACCCTATTCCGACGGCGATGGACAAGGTGCCCCAGGCGCCAATCATCTGCGCTACTTCCTCAATCAATCGGCGTTGAATGAACATCAAGCCAATACCAGCAGCGATCAGGACGACCCCGGCCTGAGCCGACCAGAGGATCCGGGTAAAGGGGGCCCCCGGTGCGCGGCGAGCGCCTCCCTCAATGGCCAGCGGCGCCGCCTGCAGGAATTGCGTCCCGGCCGGCGACTGCATGTAGGCCGCCAGTTCTTCGCTGGAAGAGAACCGTTCCAGCAAGCGATTGTGGGCCTCTGACTGGATGCGGGTCGCCCGCAACCAGCGGCGGTGCTCCACGATGTAGCGGACGAGGCCAACAATCGCAAAAGCAAACACCGAAAAGCCCAACAAGAACTGGAAACCCATGACGCCGTCGCTCCAGGCGCGGATGGCTTCGGTCTTGACCTGTTCGTCTGCCGTCAGAGGGGCTCGGGAACTGACACCTCTCATGCTGACGTGCTCAAGAAAATAGGCCGGGTCCCTGGGAATCTCAGGATGTGCCGTCAGGAACTCTGCGAGGCCAGGATACGACGTGAGATAGGCCGCGTTCGTCAGCAGCGTCGGGTCGGATTTGAGCACCACTCCCAGGGCTGGCGGAAATCGCCCGAGAAACTCGCGAAATTCGCTCCTGACGTCGTCGGCCTGCGCCACATCCCGGCTTTGGCCACTCTGGGCCGGCTCGAAACCTGGCCGCGCCCACACGACGGTGTCGCGGCCCAATCCCCCGACCATCACGGCCGCCATCACCACTACTGCCATCCCCCATCGTGCTGCTCTCATGACGCTCACCTCTGACAGCCACTACGCACGAGGGGCGAAAAAGTAGACGGGCGGGGAATTCGCTCGCGGGCGCCTACATCACTGAGAAGGGCACAGTCATCTTGACCGTGTCCCAGGTCATGACGATTCGGCCGGAGTTACCGGTGCCGGGCTCGATGACGATCGTGAACTGCTCAACGGGAGTCTCGAGCTTCTCGAGAGTCATCTCCACGCGGCCCAAGTCGTGTTCAGCCTTGTAGGCCGTGCCCCACTGGCCGGTTTCCTTGTTGATGATGAACTCCCACGCCCCAGACTCAGCGGCCTGGGTCCACAGGGTGACCTCCCCCGCGCCAACATGCAGATTACCGAACATCAGCATCGCATCGGCTTTCAGTGTGGTCG
>JABMNV010000233.1 GCA_013203475.1 Acidobacteriota bacterium | reverse complement strand
GTTCAGTTCCGTGCCGGTCTTGAGCTCCCGCAAAATGAGGTCGTTGCCCCGTGGCGACGTGCTGCGCGGAGTGTTGGCTGCGCCACCGCCACCTCGACCACCGCCACGACCGCCTCGGCCCCCTGCAGCGGCACCAGCGGCAGCCGCGTCGGCACCATACCGATGCATGGCAATCCAGCCAGCCATCTCTCCGGAGAATGCGAACCGGCGCACCTTGGGAACAACGACCTTCTCGCCGTTGGTCAGATTCACGATGGTCACCGAGTTCTGCACCGGACGCTGCGTACGCCGAGCGGCGTCAGCCTCCTTCTTGGTCATCGCGGTGCCAATCGCCAACCACATCGAGTCATCAGAGAACGACATCGGGCTGCCGCCCTGTCCAACCTCGAACTTCCATTCCTGCGCGCCCGTCGTGCTGCGCACAGTCACCTCACTGTCACCCTCGAGCGGCGACACGCGATAGGCGAACCACTTGCCGTCAGGCGACAGGCTGTTTGTCGACAGTGCCCGGAACGACAAAATGTCGTCGAGCGACATGGGATGGGTCGCTGGGCTCTGCGCCGACAACGGCAACAGGGCCGCAGCGACGAATACCAGGGGGAGTGTAAGGACGATGCGATGGCGCATCCGCTTCATGACAGGACCTCCAGAGGGCTGAACGCGAGATTGGAACGTCGAGAATGGTAGCAGTACATCGGTGCTGAGTGCTGGGTGCTGGGTGCTGGGTGCTCGGTGCTGCCTTACGACCGAGGCCTGACGGCCGACAGTTCGACTGTCGTCGTCGCCGCAGCCGCGCCCGATCTCACTTCAACCTGATACATGCCGGGGCGTGCATCGCGCTCCTCCTCGTTTCGGGCATCCCACTCAATAACATTGACACCGACAACGGCCGTGCCCGTCAGCGTCCGCACCGCCTGTCCTTGGCTGTCGCGAATGAACACCTGGACCTGGCCACCGGACGCGACACGGTAATGAATCTCGGCGACACCCCGCGGCGGCTGGGGCGGCACCTGACGTCTGACTTTCCACGTCAGTCGCACCGGACGCACGGGGAACACGGTGAGTGTCATCGCAGGCCTGGCGCCAGCCAGCGATTGCACAGGCCTGACGTCGAGCAGAAACAGGCCACGTCCGTGGGTTGCTGCGATGAGCTCGCCCTCGCGCCGATGGACCACCAGGTCATACACCGGCGTGCTGGGCAGGTCGGCCACCAAGGACTGCCACGACTGACCAGCATCGAGAGACACGTAGACCCCAAGGTCTGTTCCCACGTACAGGACTAATGACGACGTCGGGTCTTCGATGACGACGTTGACGGGCTGACGGGGAAGGCCTCGCGAGATTGACTGCCACGTAGCCCCGTGGTCGCCCGACCGAAACAGATACGGCTGAAAATCATCCGCGCGGTACCCGCTCTGGGCCACATAGACCACGCCCGCCTCGTGCTCAGACGCCACCACTCGCGTCACCCACTTGCCCTCCGCCAGCCCGGCACTCACATCCATCCACCGGGCCCCGTCGTCTTGAGTCACGTGCATCTTGCCGCCCTCGGTCCCGGCATAGAGCAGACCAGCCGTCAACCGCGACTCTGACAGCGTCGTCACCGCGCCGGTTGGCACCATGGCGCGCTCTGTGCTTCCCGGTTCGCCAAGGTCGGGACTGATGCGGCGCCAGGTCGCGGCTCGATCGGTCGTCTTGAAAACGACGTTGCCTGCGGCATAGAGCGTTCGTGGATCGTGATGAGAGATGAGATACGGCGTGAACCAACTGAAACGCACGGGTGACTCGTCGTTCCCCACTCGTGGCCGCACCACTTGTGTGGCCGGACCACCCGAGTAGGGATTGCCCATGGACATGTCGATGCGCCGCATGGCGCCGTTCTGATGTTCGTAGTAGATAAACCTCGGGTCGGTGGGATCGGGGAGCGTGGTGAACGCATCACCACCGGTCCATTGGTCGAGCCAGATGTACTTCCACGCATCGGTGGCCACGGGATCTGCAGAGTACCGATACGTGGACGGTCCCATCAGGGCTCCCGTGTCTTGCGACCCTGCATAAATGCGATACGGATCCTCATCGTCAACGGTAACGAAATAGAACTGTCCGATAGGGATGTTGTTCAGATGGAGCCAGGTGGCCCCTCTGTCGTGAGAAATGAAGACGCCACCGTCGTTGCCGAGAATGAGGCGCGCAGGGTTGCGTGGATCGATCACCAGTTCGTGGTGATCGAGATGCATCGTTTCACCGGGCGTGTTGTTAACCCGGCGTATTGCCTCGCCGATGCGCGCGAAGGTCTTGCCGCCATCGGCGGACCGGAACATTCGGTTACCAAGAATGTAGAGTTCGTTTTCGTCGGTGGGAGACACGCGGACGTCGGCAAATTTCCACCCGAAGATCCCGAACACCGAGTAGATGTCGTCCGTATTCACCTTCCGCCATGTCTCGCCGCGGTCGTCAGAGCGGTAGACCTCGCCGCCCGCGATCGGTCTGTCTCGCTCCCCGATGACCGGCGCCCAATTGTCGACAAAGGCATACACCACGCTCGGCTGGCTCGGTGCGATGTCCAGTCCCGCGCGCCCCATGGGGCCGGCGGGCAGTCCGGCCGTGACCTTCTTCCAAGTCGCACCCGCGTCCGTCGTCTTGTACAGCCCGCTTTCGAGCCCGCTTTCTCCGTCCACTGTCAGCTGCCAGGCCCAGGCCAAGAGGGTGTTCGGGTCGGATGGATCCATGACGACGTCGATGGTTCCGGTCTGGCTGCTGACAAAGAGCGACCGCGTCCACGTGCGACCACCATCCGTAGTCTTGAACACGCCGCGCTCGTCGTTGGCTGAGCGGAAGTGCCCCATCGCCGCGACGTACACCACGTCGGGATTGGTCGGGTGGATCAGCACCTTGCCGATGTGATGTGTGTCGTCGAGTCCCTGATTGGTCCACGTCTGCCCAGCGTCTGTGGACTTGAACACACCGGTGCCGGCGAATGCGGGGCCACTGTGCCTGGGCTGCACTTCACCGGTGCCAACCCAGACGATGGAGTCGTCGGAAGGTGCGATGGCAATATCGCCGATCGAGAATGCCGACTCGTGATCGAAGATGGGCGCCCAGGTGATGCCGTTGTTCGTCGTCTTCCAGACGTTCCCGCCGCCGGGGCCGACATACATTGTGGCGGGATCGGTCGGCGACAGCGCGATGGCCTCAATGCGTGAGCCCTGCTGCGACGGCCCGAGTGCGTGCCAGCGCATGCCGCGGAACTCCGACGCGTCCCGCATCGCCACGTGGTCGGTCCATGCCTGGCGACGTTCGGCTGGCGTGGTGGCTTGGCTTGCCTGGCGCGCGACGAGGATGGTCGAGATGGGCGCGATGAGCGTGGTGGCAAGGAGAAGGCTGAAGCGATTATTCCTGAGCACGCCACATTGTAGTCGTGCGTCCCCAGCGTTTTCCGTTGCATACTTTCCTCAGCGATTTCTTGATGGCGATGATCCCAATGACCAGAACACTCCTTCTCCTCCTTGCCCTTGGCTCCAGCGTGCTCAGTGTGTCCGCCCAGGTCGCGCCTGCCGCGGGTGACCTCAACGACTTCTTCACGCCCGTGAAATGGCGGTCTATCGGGCCATTTCGAGGCGGGCGCTCGGTGGCCGCCACGGGCGTGGTGGGCGACCCGAAGACCTACTACATGGGCACCACGGGCGGTGGCCTGTGGAAGACCGACAACATGGGCATCAGCTGGCGCAACGTCTCGGACGGCTTCTTCAAGACCGGCACGGTGGGCGCGGTGGCGGTGGCCGAGAGCGACCCGAATGTGGTGTACGTCGGCATGGGCGAGCACGCGGTTCGCGGCGTCATGACGCACTCGGGCGACGGCGTCTACCGATCGACCGATGCGGGAAAGACCTGGAAGCACATCGGACTGGACTTGACGCAGCACATTTCGCGAATCATCGTGCATCCGAACAATCCGGACATCGTCTATGTCGCGGCTCAGGGTGCACTCTACAGCCAGTCCGAGCAGCGCGGTGTGTTCAAGTCGACCGATGGCGGAACCACCTGGAAGAGCGTCCTGTCGGTGGACAACAGGACCGGCGCTTCTGAACTGTCGATGGACGCGACGAACCCACGGATCTTGTATGCCGCCATGTGGGAATACGGCCGTCTCCCCTGGAAAGTCATCAGCGGGGGGCCCGGGAGCGGCCTGTACAAATCAACAGACAGCGGCGAGACGTGGGAACAGATGAAAGAAGGTCTGCCCGAAGAGATGGGCAAGATGGCGATCGCGGTCAGCCGTTCGAACCCGGAGAAGGTCTACGCACTGATCGAGAGCGATTCGAACAAAGACGAGCGCGGTCTGTACGTGTCGAACGATGCCGGAAAGAAGTGGAGCCAAGTCACGGACGAGCCCCGTCTGGTGCAGCGAGCCTGGTATTACACCGAGCTGTTCATCGACCCGAAGAACGAGAACACCATCTATGTCCTGAGCGCCCCCGCCTTGCGTTCGACTGACGGGGGCAAGACGTGGACCACCTTGTCGGGCACGCACGGCGACTTTCACGATCTGTGGATCAATCCCGACGATTCAGACAATTTCATTATTTCGAACGATGGTGGCCCGGCGATCACGTTTGACAGGGGTGAGAGCTGGAGCTCTCAGGCGCTGGCGACCGCCCAGTTCTACCGCATCAACGTCGACAACCAGTTTCCGTACCGCATCTACGGGGGACAGCAGGACAACAGCTCGATTTCGATCGCGAGCCGTGAACTGGGCAGCGGCGGTATTACCACCACCAGCTGGACGTCCTCGGCGGGCGGCGAGAGCGCTTTTCTTGCGTTCGATCCAGACGACCCACGATTCGCGCTCGGCGGCAGCTACCAGGGCACGATTGAGGTCATCGATACGAAGGCGAATGCCGGCACGAACATCATGGCGTCGCCCATTCAGTACCTGGGCATGGACGCCAAGGACATGAAGTATCGCTACAACTGGAACGCGCCAATCATCTGGAGTCAGCACGAACCCAACACCTACTACCACGGCGCCCAGTACTTGCTCAAAACGTCAGACATGGGGAAGACGTGGAAAGAAGTCTCTCCCGATCTGACCCGGAACGAAAAAGAGAAACAAGGCACGCCCGGTGGCCCCTTCACCAACGAAGCGGTGGGAGCCGAAAACTACGGAACGCTCGCCTACGTGGTCGAGTCACCCCACGAGAAAGGCGTGATTTGGACCGGCAGCGATGACGGGTTGGTGCAGGTGACGCGTGACGGCGGAGCGAGCTGGAAGAACGTCACGCCCACTGGACTCGAGGAGTGCCTGATCAACGCGATCGAGATCTCACCGTTCGACAAAGCCACGGCTTACATCGCCACCACACGATACAAATTCAACGACCACGCGCCTGGGCTGTACAAAACCACGGACTACGGCACGACGTGGACGAAGATCGATAACGGCATTCCAAGCAATGCCTTCACCAGAGTCGTTCGCGAAGACAACGTGAGGCGCGACCTTCTCTACGCAGGCACCGAACTGGGTGTGTTCATCTCATGGAACGGCGGCAAGGACTGGTCAGCGTTCCAACTGAATCTTCCCATCACGCCGATTACCGATCTCCGCGTCCATCAAGGCAACCTGATCGCCGCCACCTCGGGCCGATCGTTCTGGATCCTCGACGACCTGGCGCTCATCCGCCAATACAAGAAGGACCCGCCTGCGTTCTCCATCTATCAGCCGTCGAATGCCTATCTGGCCAACGGTGGCAGCGAGTTGAACGACCCGGACGAGGACTTCACCGGCGCACACGCTGCGCGCGGGGTCAATCCGGCGAACGGGATCGTCGTCTACTACCACCTGCCGACGCTCGAGAAAGACGACCACGTCACCTTGGAGATCACAGACAGCGATGGCAAGACGGTGCGCACGCTCTCGTCAAAGAAGGATGCGGACTTCAAGAAATGGGACGGCGGTCCTGGGGCCGATCCTGTCTTGTCCAAATCAGAGGGGCTGAACAGGTTCGTGTGGGACATGCGCTATCCGACGATTCCAGGCGTGCCAGGTGTCTATATCGAGGCCAGTTACGACGGGCACAAGGCCGTACCAGGTCAGTACCACTTCGCACTACGAATGGGTGACCAGACGGTCGAGACCGAAGCCGCGATCCTTGCGAACCCGCTCTACGCCACCACCGCTGCGGCCTATCGGGAATATCACGCCGTGATGTCCAGCATGGAGAGCGAAGTGAAGGCCGCTCACGAAATGGTCAACACCTTGCACGGCAAGCAGACGCAGCTCGAAGCGGTTCTCAAGGCGCTCCCCGCCGAAGCCAAGTACGCCGACGTGAAACGTGATGGCGACGCGCTGCTCAAGAAACTGAAAGCGTGGGACGAAGACATGGTCCAGCGCAAGGCCAAGGCCTATGACGACGTGGAGAATTTCCCGAACAAGTTCACGGCCAACTACCTGTTCGTGATCAACCAGACGGAGAGCGATCTTCCCCGGGTCAATCAGTCTTCGCTCGATCAACTCGAACAGATGACGGCGCAATGGTCTGCGCTGAGAGCACGCTCCGACGAAATGACCGCCAAGGATATTCCGTCACTGAACAAGAAGCTCTGGGACCTCGGATACGGGGCGATCTGGAAGGACTAGTGCCGGGCGCTGGCTCGGCGGCGCCGAGTCAGACTCCATCAGCGTGTGCGAGTGTGGTGCCGTCCTATCGAGCGCGACGGCGCGTCGGCATGGCGTCGCGTGCGATCTGGAGGTCGTAGTCCGCCTGCAGGTGCAGCCAGAAGCGCGCGGGCATCCCGAATCGCTGTTCGAGACGAAGGGCGGTGTCCGCGGTCACGGATCGCTTGCCCAGGACCAGTTCATTCAGACGGTTGCGACTGATCCCGAGTTCGTCAGCCACCGCGGACTGCGGCAGACCGAGCGGCCTGAGGAACTCCTCAAGCAACATCTCGCCGGGATGGATCATCGGACCGATCACGCCGGGATCGCGTAGCAAGTTGGCGGACTTAGTGATAGTCCTCACAGCAGACGTCGTAGGCATCGTGTCCTTCCCATCGGAACGTGATTCGGTATTGATCGTTCACCTTGATCGCATGTCGACCGACTTGGTCACCTTTGAGCGGGTGGAGATCGTTCCCCGGTGGAATTCGGAGTTCATCGACCCTCATCACCAGATCGATTTGCTTGAGCTTCCTCTGGGCCGCCTTCCACATCGAGTTCGGAATGCGCCGCGCGGCCTTGCTATTGAGGCCACCAAACAGGTCGCGTGTCGTCTCATCGGCGAATGACCGAATCACATCCACACGATACACGAGTCGCGTGTATCGTGGCAAGGAACGTATCGCGCCTCGCGGTCCCGCTTGAGGTTGATCCGATTTCGTGGACACTTTCCGAGAGGCGGGTACGATGTCCCAAATGGGGTCCAAACAAACACGACGGGCACGACGACAGTTCACTGAGGAGTTCAAGGCCAGTGCCATCCGGCTGGTGCTCGAGGAAGACAAGACCG